>NZ_DASYGY010000009.1:1238333-1547916 GCF_035999195.1 Pseudoxanthomonas sp. | reverse complement strand
CGCAGCATCGTCCACGTCTTGTGCCCCGTAAGAAGCGCGACGCGGGGAATGTCCAGCCCCATGCGGAAAAATTGCGCTGTTGCGCGGTGTCGGAGGTCATGGAAATGCAGGTCGGCGATCGGCGGTTCTAGTGACTTGCATGCGCGCGTGAATGCTGTCGATACCGAGTCCGCATTAGCGCGGAAAACGCTACCCGTTTCGCGGTCATCCATTACCGTTTTCAGGATGTCGACCGCGGCAGGCAGCAGCGGAACCGTTTGATTGTTCCCGACCTTGTTGCGCGGGTCTTTGCGGTCGCGGATCAATGCCGTCTTTCGCTTCAGGTCGACGTCCTCGACACGTAGGGAGCAAATCTCCCCTAAACGCATCCCGGTTGCCAACGCAAACCGGCAGAGGGTCGGCATGTCGATACGCTGACGGCTGCTGGCGCCCCAATGTGCGTAAAGTCGATTCAGTTCTTCGTCCGTCGGCTCGCGCTCGCGTTCTTTGCTGCGCGTGTCTAGGCCGCGATGCTTCAGCGAGGCGCGGACCTGTGACGGGAGGTCGGCTGGAATGTCCAGATGCCGAGCGTGGCGCCCCCACTTCAGCACCGCCCCCAGGAAGGATAGATCGGCGGCGATCGTTACCCCGCCGGCGCCGTCCTCGACGCGCTGGTCGACGAAGTCCCGAAGAACGATCGCCGAGAGGGAGGCCAAGCGGACTTTGCCGAGCCGTGCGCCGAGCATCGCCAGGGTTGCGGCCTTCGTCTTGCCGCCCGATCCGGCGCCAGTCTCTTTATAGGCGTCGATTAGGTCGCCTAGCGTGGCGCCCTTTGGCGGTTGGGCGTGCCCGCTGGCGGCTACCTGGTGGGCTTGCCCCTCGATGGTTCGCGCCCAAGCTTCAGCATCCCGTTTAAGCGGGAACGTGGCGGCCCGATACAATCCTCCCCGGCGAACCTGGGCGCGCCATTTGCCGGACGGTAGCTGGGTAAACGTAGCCATGTGTGCAATCTGTGTCCGTCCAGTCGTGTACCAAATCTTACCCGTATGTTCCCCGTGTGTGCACTACGTGTGCACGATAGGCCGCACACAGGGCGTTTAAACGCACTGAGCATCAAATGAATAGTGAATTAAAACAACAGGTTATGGATGTTCGCCTCTCGGTCGCCCCGATGATGGACTGGACCGATACTCACTGCAGGGTCTTCCACCGCCTGTTGGCGCCGAATGCGCGCCTGTACACCGAGATGGTGCACGCGCAGGCGGTGATCCACGGCGACCGCGACCGGTTGCTGGGGTTCGACGCAGTGGAGCATCCCGTCGCCATCCAGCTCGGCGGCAGCGATCCGGCGCACCTCGCGCAGGCCGCGCGCATTGCGCAGGACTGGGGCTACGACGAGGTGAACCTCAACGTCGGCTGTCCGTCGGATCGCGTGCAGGCCGGGCGCTTCGGCGCGTGCCTGATGAAGGAGCCGGCGCTGGTGTCCGAGTGCGTGGCGGCGATGATCGACGCCGTCAGCATCCCGGTCACCGTGAAGTGCCGCCTCGGCGTGGACGAGCAGGAAGACTACGACCTGTTCCTCGCCTTCATCGACACCGTGGCCGCGACCGGCTGCGACACGTTCTTCGTGCATGCGCGCAAGGCCTGGCTGCAGGGCCTGTCGCCGAAGGAGAACCGCGAGATCCCGCCGCTGCGCTACGACTGGGCCTATCGGCTCAAGCGCGAGCGGCCCGGGCTGACGGTGGCCATCAACGGCGGCATCACCACCACGACGCAGGTGCACGAACACCTGCAACACACCGATGGCGTGATGATCGGCCGCGCGGCGTACCACGAACCCTATGTGCTGCATGACATGCAGATCGCGCTGTTCGGTGGGCAGATGCGCCCGCGTGCGGAGCTGTTGCGCGCATGGCGCCCCTATGTGGAAGCGCAGCTTGCCAAGGGGGTGGCGTTGAAGCACCTGACCCGGCACGTGCTGGGCCTGTTCCATGCGCAGCCCGGCGGGCGGACGTTCCGCCAGATCCTCAGCGAAGGCGCGCACAAGCCCGGTGCGGGCTGGTCACTGGTGGAGCAGGCGCTGGCCGCGACCACGCGCGAACTGCGGCCGGCCGCCTGAGCATGATCACGCGCGACATCGCCAACTTCGTCGCGCATGCGCGCACCCTGGCGCCGGACTTCGGCCCGGCGACGGCGCGGGCGGCGTTCCTGGTGTCGCCGGACGGCTTCATGCGGGCCGAGCAGTCGGCGCAGGACAACCGCTACATGGCCGACGCCGGCGCGTTCGACACCGGTGCGGCACTCCGCGAGCACCATGCCCTGCAGCGCGCACTGTCCCGGGACGTGCCGGTGGTGTGCTTCCCGGGTGACGAGGCGACGCCTGATGCCGTGTTCCCGAACAACGTGTTCGCCACCGCGCGTGTCGAGGGCGAGGCACGCCTGATCGTCGGGCGGATGCGGCATGAGGTACGCCAGCGGGAGGCCCGGCGTCCGGACATCCGGGGCTTCTTCCGCGACACGCTGGGCTATGCCGAAGTGGACCTGTCCAGCCAGCCGCATCCGTGTGAGCTGACCGGCGCGCTGGTGATCGACCGCGCACGCGGCATCGGCTTCTGCGGCCTGTCCGAGCGCTGCGACGAGGTGGGCGCGGCGCGGATGCACGACGCCTTCGGCCTGCGCGCCACGCTGCTGTTCGACCTGGCCCCGGGCGAATACCACACCAACGTGCTGCTGGCGGTGCTGGCCGGCCGCGCGGCGCTGATCCACCCCGGTGGCGTGGAGGCGCCGGGCCTGACCTCTGCGCTGGAGGCGCTGTACCCGGGTGGCGTGATGGCGCTGACCGACGCCGAGCAGGCCGCCTTCGCCGGCAACGCCATCGCGCTGGCGGCAGGGAAGGTGTGGATGAGCCGGCGTGCCCACGAGGCGTTGCGGCCGGCGACCGTGGCGGGGCTGGCGGCGGTGGGCTTCGCGGTGCACAGCGTGGCGCTGGACGCGATCGAGGCCGGTGGCGGCTCGCTAAGGTGTTGTGTTGCCGAGATTTTCTGAGTATTCAGGTGGCTGAATGCGGGGCGTAGCCCTGTGGATAAATTCAGAACCGATTCACCGCCACGGTCCAAAACTTCAGGTCCATTCTTCAGAGGCGGTTTCGGGTTTCGTTCAGTTTCGCGGGCCCAGTTCCGTTACGATTCCGTTATGCGTTTTCGCGTTCCGACCCTCGCCGCCGTTGCCTTGGCGGTCCTCGCCGCCCTCGCTGGCACCCATGTGGTGCAGGCACAGGAGGATCGTGGCCGGGGGGATGCACCTCGCGAACGCGGAGCGCCGCGAGGCGAAGATCGTGGTCACCGCAGTTCCATGTCCGATTCGGTGCGCCGCGTGCGCAGCGAATCGGGGAATCAGGTGTTGAGCGTCGAGCGCATGCAGTACGACGGACGCGACGTCACGCGCGTCAAGTACATCGATGAGCGTGGCCGGGTGCGCACCCGGACGCAGGACGATTTTGGCCCGTCGCGCCGCGACCTGGATTCTCCCGTGCGTCCGCGTCGCGACATCGCGCCGCCGCCGCAGCCTGCACGCGGCGATAACTCCCCGCGCCCGTAGTCTTACGTAAAATCCAAGGCTCAACTGAGCACGTCCCGCGCGGTCCGATGCCGCGCCGCATTCCCAAGGAGAGTCCATGCGTATCCTGCTGGTCGAAGACGAAGCCCCCCTGCGTGAAACCCTCGCCGCGCGCCTGAAGCGCGAAGGCTTTGCGGTGGACGCGGCCCAGGATGGCGAGGAAGGCCTGTACATGGGTCGCGAAGTGCCGTTCGACGTGGGCATTATCGATCTCGGCCTGCCCAAGATGTCGGGCATGGAACTGATCAAGGCGCTGCGCGACGAAGGCAAGAAGTTCCCGGTGCTGATCCTGACCGCGCGCTCCAGCTGGCAGGACAAGGTCGAAGGCCTGAAGCAGGGCGCCGACGACTACCTGGTCAAGCCGTTCCACGTGGAAGAACTGCTGGCGCGCGTCAACGCGCTGCTGCGCCGTGCGGCCGGCTGGAGCAAGCCGACGCTGGAATGCGGCCCGGTGGCGCTCGACCTGGCCGCACAGACCGTCAGCGTCAACGGCAGCAATGTCGACCTGACCAGCTACGAGTACAAGGTGCTGGAGTACCTGATGATGCATGCCGGCGAACTGGTCTCGAAGGCCGACCTGACCGAGCACATCTACCAGCAGGACTTCGACCGCGACTCCAACGTGCTGGAAGTCTTCATCGGCCGCCTGCGCAAGAAGCTGGATCCGGACGGCGAACTGAAGCCGATCGAGACCGTCCGCGGTCGCGGCTACCGCTTCGCGATCCCGCGCAGCGGCGAAGGCTGATGTCCCGCGCCGGCATCGCCTGCACTTGATGCCTGCGCCACCGTCCGGCGCCGCGCCTTCCGCTCCCGTCGGCCGTGACCGGTTCGACGGGTGGCGGCCGCGTTCGCTGCGCGCGCGCCAGCTGCTGGCCGCCAGCCTGGCGCTGCTGGCGTTTCTCGCACTGGCCGGGTACGCCCTGGACCGCGCCTTCGTCGACACCGCCGAGGACAACCTGCGGCAGCGCCTGAAGAGCTACGCGCTGTATTACACCGACAAGGTGGAGTTCGGTCGCAACGGCACCCTGATTCCGCCCTATAACACGCCCGACCCCCGCTTCGACATGCCCGACAGCGGCATGTATGCGCAGGTCGTGCTGCAGGGCGTACCACCATGGGGGTCCAACTCGACGTTGGGCCCCGAGCTGCCCGTACCGCGCATGCTGGGCGCACTGGAAGAGTCGTTCGAGGGACCCCTGCCGATCCGCCGCGCCGACGGCAGCGAAAGCGAGGTCTACCGCTATGGCGTGGGTTACGCCTGGCCAGCGACGCACCAGCATCCGGAGATTCCCTACAGCATCTACATCTTCGAGGACGCGCAGGCGCTGAGCGCACAGATCCGGGTGTTCCGGGGATCGCTGTGGGTCTACCTCGGCGGCGCCGGCGTGATCCTGCTGCTGTTGCAGATGCTTGTACTGCGCTGGAGCCTGCGGCCGCTGCGGCGGGTGATCTTCGAACTCAGCCGCGTGCAGCGCGGCGAACTCTCGGGCATGACCGAGAGCCACCCGCGCGAACTCGAACCGCTGACCGACAGCATCAATGCCTTCATCGAGAGCGAGCGCGAGAACCTGGAGCGGCAGCGCAACACGCTGGCCGACCTGGCCCACAGCCTGAAGACGCCGATCGCGGTGCTGCGCACGCAGCTGGACAGCGGCGGCGGCGATCCGCAGGCGTTGCGCGACGAGCTGGACGTGCAGCTCAAGCGCATGAACAACCTGGTGTCCTACCAGCTGGCGCGCGCGGCATCGAGTGGCCACAAGCTGTTCTCCGCCGCCGTGCCGATCGAGCCGCACGCGGAGGAGATCGTGCGCGGGCTGGAGAAGGTGTATGCGGCGAAGGGCGTGATCTGCGAGTTCGAGATCGACCCGCGTGCGCGCTTCCACGGCGAGACCGGCGACCTGCAGGAACTGATCGGCAACCTGCTGGAGAACGCGTTCAAGTGGGCGCGCTCGCGCGTGCTGCTGACGGTGATGGTGGGGGCGACGGCGCCACAGCGGCGGCCGGGCGTGTTCATCGCGGTGGACGACGACGGTCCCGGCATCGCCGAAGACGATGTGTCCAAGGTGCTGCAGCGTGGCGTACGCGGCGACGAGCGCGTGCAGGGCCACGGCATCGGCCTGTCGATCGTGCAGGACCTGATCCGCGACTATCGCGGCGAGCTGCAGGTACGGCGCTCGGAAGAACTCGGCGGCGCGCGCTTCGAAGTGCGCCTGCCGCCCGGTCTCTGACTCAGGCTGTCGCCGCGGCCATCGGCGAGGGACCGTAGAAGCGCTGCAGGTGTGCGGCCACGTCCGGCATGGCTTGGGCCAGGATGTGCGGTGCGGAGAAGTGGTACTCGGTGACCACCGCGAAGAATTCCTCCGGCGCTTCCGCCGCGTACGGGTCGATGGCCGTCTCGCGCCCCAGATCGACCTGCATGCAGAATGCGTCGTACGCGCGCTGGAAGTCGCGCGCCCAGCGGCCATGCCACGCGTCCGGCAATGGCGGAGTGCCATCGAGTTCGCCGTCCAGCACGTCCAGCTTGTGCGCCATCTCGTGCACCGCCACGCAGAAGCCGGCGTCGGGCTCGGCGATGTCGGCCTGCACGTCGGCCCAGGACAGGATCAACGGCCCCTGGTCCCAAGCTTCGCCGGCCAGATCGTCTTCCCACTCGTGCAGCACGCCTGCGGCGTCGGTGTGCGTGCGCTGCACGCGGAAGGCATCGGGATAGACGATCAGCTGCGACCACCCGCGCAGCCCGCCTTCGCCGAATTCCAGCAGCGGCAGGCAGCACAGTGCCGCCAGTTGCGCGCGCTGGGCGTCGTCCAGGCTCAGTCCGGCCAGCGGGGTGATGGTCTTCTGGTGCAGGAAGCGCGCGGTCAGCGCACGCAGCCGGTCCAGGCGCGCGTCGTCCAGCGCCGCCACCCAGGGGGTGGCGGCACGCACGCGCTGCCAGAGGGTGTCGTCAATCGACGGGGAAGGGCGCCGCAGGCGGCGCAGGAGTCCGATCACCGGATATCGCCGCCCCCGTCAGCGGAACATGCCCGGCAGGAAGCTGTGCCACTTCGAGCCGCGGCTGCGCGGCAGCGG
Source organism: Pseudoxanthomonas sp. (assembly GCF_035999195.1). Lineage (NCBI taxonomy): Bacteria > Pseudomonadati > Pseudomonadota > Gammaproteobacteria > Lysobacterales > Lysobacteraceae > Pseudoxanthomonas > Pseudoxanthomonas sp. The sequence continues at coordinate 1,541,253 of NZ_DASYGY010000009.1, read as the reverse complement.
GGTGTCGTCGTCGTCGCCACCGCCCCGGGTGGTGGTGGGCGAGGTCAGGGAGGCCGGCGCCCCGTACTTGCTGCGCACGGCGGTGGCGCGCGCGCGGCGTGCATCCGAGGCGGTGGGAACGGCATCGACAGGACGCTCGGCGACCGCACGGTCGGCCACGTCCTGGCAGGTGCCGGTGTTGCCGCCGGCGACGCCGCGCCCGTTCTGGGCGAACACGGCCGCCGAGGCGATCAGGAGCAGCAGGGCAAGGCTGGCGCGAAGCATCGGAGGGACTCCTGTCGGTCAGTTACAGCGGCCAGATGACACCGCCGACTATAGCCGGATTGGTGTCGTCCGGCACGGATCCGCCTGCCCCGTGCGACGAAATGCCGGCGCGCGGCGACGGATCGAGGGAAACCGCCGACGGACTGCTGCGTCGCAACAGGCGAGCGCCCGCGCTTACGGCAGACTCCCGCCATGCCTACGCCTTCCGACCGTCCGCTGACCGCCGCCGCCCTGCGCCTGGCCCTGATCGCCGGGGCCCGCCGGGTCATCGCGGCACGGGACGGCTTGAACCGCATCAACGTGTTTCCGGTGGCCGACGGCGATACCGGCAACAACCTCGCCTCGACCCTCGGCAGCGTGCTCAATGGCGCGCTGAGCCAGCCCAGCCAGCACGCCGGCGACCTGCTCAGCCGGGTCGGCAACGACGCCATCGACGGTGCGCGCGGCAACTCGGGCGCGATCCTGGCGCAGTTCCTCCACGGCGTAGCGGAGCGGGTGCGCACGCTGCCGGAACTGGATGTCCGTTCACTGGCGGCGGCGGTACGGCAGGGAGCGCTGAGCGCGCGACAGGCGCTGGCGCAGCCGGTCGAAGGCACCATCCTGAGCGTCATCACCGCCTTCGCCGACGAACTGGACGCGGCGGCGGACAGTGCGCAACCCGATACGCGCAGCGGCTTCACCCGGGCGCTCGCCCGCGCCCGGCGGGCACTGGCGGACACGCCTCGGCAGATGGCGCTGCTGCAGAAGGCCGGCGTGGTGGATGCCGGTGCGCAGGGCTTCGTCGACCTGCTGGAAGGCATCGCCGAGTTCGTCGAGGGCGGTCCGCGTGCGGTGCGCGTGCGCGCCGGTGCGCCGGTCGCGGCCAACGATGGGGGTGCGCTGCCGACGCACGATCACGAGATCGATCCAGCGCGGCGCTGGTGCACCGAATGCCTGTTGCTCGGCGACGGCCTTGACCGCGACCGCCTGCGCGCCGCGCTGGAAGCGGCAGGCGCGGACTCCATCGTCATCGCCGGCGGCAGCGCGCGTCTGCGCGTGCATGCGCACACCGGTTCCCCGCAGGCGCTGTTCGACGCCTGCGCGCAGCAGGGGCGCGTGGAGGCCATGAAGGCCGACGACATGATCCGCCAGCAGGCGGTCGCCGCCGCACCGCAGCCGCTGGTGGTGGTCACCGACAGCGCCGCCGACCTGCCCGACGACATCGCCGAGCGGTACGCCATCGGCGTGGTCCCGGCGCGCGTGGATCTGGACGGCCGCGACTACCTGGACAAGATCGGGCTGTCGACCGCCGAGTTCTACCGGCGCATGGCGGCGTCGCATCAGCTTCCGCGCACCAGCCAGCCGCCACCGGGCGATTTCCGCCGGGAGTTCGAGCTGTCGCTCGCGCACCACGCCCGCGTGCTCTACATGGGCCTGTCGCGTGCGCTGTCGGGCACGCTGCAGTCCGGCGAGCACGCGGCGGCACGCGATCCGGACCGCCGCGTGCGCGTGTTCGATACGGTCAATGCGGCCTGCGGGCAGGCACTGCTGGTGTGGCGTGCCGCGGAGCTGGCGGCGCAGGGGCAGGACGACGCGAGCGTGGTGGCCGAACTGGAGCGCCTGCGTCCGCTGACGCGGATGTGGGCCATCGCGCCGGACATCTCCCACGCCGTGCGCGGCGGCCGCATCCCGCGCTGGGCGGCGCCGATCGCGCGGCTCAGCGCGTTGACGCCGATGGCGAAGATGAGCGTGGACGGCCGCATGGTGGTCGCGGGCATCCTGCTGACGCGCGCGCAGGCACCCGAGGCCTTTGCGCGTCGCGTGGCGCGCCAGTTGCCGGCCGGCCAGCGCTGGCGGCTGATCGTCGGCCACTGCGACGACCGCGCCGGTGCAGAGCGGCTACTGGCCGCGCTGCGCACGCGCCTGCAGATCAGCGAGGACCGCCTGGTGGAAACCGGCGCCGCCATCGGGGCGCATGCGGGGCCCGGTGCGCTGATCGTGGCGGTGCAACCGGCGCCCGAGGCCTGAGCCCGCGGGGGCGTGGCCCATAATGGCGGCATGCTCATCGCCTGCCTGCTCCTGCTGTTCGCCTACCTGATCGGCTCCGTGTCGGGTAGCCTGGTGCTCGGCCGCCTGCGCGGCGTCGATATCCGCACGCAGGGCAGCGGCAATGCCGGCGGTACCAATGCCTTCCGCACGCAGGGCGCGAAGTTCGCGCTGGGGGTGGTGCTGGTCGACATCGGCAAGGGCGCGCTGGCGGCCTGGCTGGCGCTGCGGTTCGCGCCGCTGGACGGCCCGCTGTCGCCGCGCGCGCTGGGGTTCCTGGCGGCATTCGTCGCGGCGATGGGGCATGTGTGGCCGGTCTGGCACGGCTTCCGCGGCGGCAAGGGCGTGGGCACGTTGCTGGGCGGCCTGGCGGTGCTGTGGCCGCTGGCGCTGCTGCCGTTGTTCGCGGTGTGGCTCGGCGTGCTGGTCGCGACGGGCTATGTCGGCCTGGCGTCGATCATTGCCACCGCTTGCCTGATGCCGCTGGCGTGGTGGCTGCAGATGGATCGCGCCACCCAGATGTTCGCCATCGCCGCGGCGCTGCTGGTGCTCTTCACCCATCGCGTCAATGTGCGGCGCCTACGCAACGGCACGGAATCGCGCTTCGAGCGCGTGCGCGTCTGGCGCCGTCGCGCGTGACCGGCGAGCGCGCCCTGTTGCAGCGGTTGATCGAAGGCCCGGTGTCCGGCCATGCGCTGGCGGACGAGGCCGGACTGACGCGGGCGGCGATGTGGAAGCGGATCGAGGCGCTGCGCGAAGGTGGCCTGCGCATCGAAGCGCAGCCCGGGCGTGGCTACGCGCTCGCCGACCCGGTCGAACTGCTGGAGGCCGAGCGCATCCGTGCGCAGCTCCAGGCTGCGACCGCCGGCGCGCTGTCCTCGCTCGAGGTCGCGTGGTCGCTGGATTCGACCAACAGCGAACTGCTCCGCCGGAAAGCGCCGGAGCGCGGGGTCGACGTGTTGCTGGCCGAACAGCAGACCGGCGGGCGGGGACGGCGCGGACGCCAGTGGGCGTCGCCGATCGCAGCGAATCTCTACTTGTCGCTGTCGCGCCAGTTCTCCGGCGGTCTCGCCCGCCTGGGCGGTCTCAGCCTGGTGGTCGGCGTGGCGGCTGCCGAAGCGCTGCGTCGGGCCGGTTACGCCGAGGTAGGCGTGAAGTGGCCCAACGATCTGCTCGTGCACGGGCGCAAGCTGGGCGGCATCCTGGTGGAAGGCGGTGGCGAACATGGCGGGCCCGTGCGAGCCGTGATCGGCATCGGCGTGAACGTGCGCATGCCGGCGGTCGTCGCCGCGACCATCGGCCAGGCGTGGACCGATCTGGCCGGTCTTGGCGAGGGCGCGCCATCGCGCAACGCGCTCGCCGCGCAGCTGCTGGATGCGCTGTTGCCGGCGCTGGAGCAGTTCGACCGGGAAGGACTTTCGCCTTTCCTGACGCGGTACGCGGCGCTGGATGTGCTGGCGGGACGCGCCGTCACCGTGCATGGTCCGCAGGGCGATGAGCACGGCGTGGCCGAGGGCATCGGCGAGGACGGCGCGTTGCGCGTGAGGGTGGGACACGCGGTGAGGCGGGTGCATGCGGGCGAGGTCAGCGTGAGGGCGACATGACGCAGTGGGTCTTCGATCTGGGCAATTCGCGGGTGAAGTGCGCGCCGCTGCGGGCGGACGGCAGGCCGGGCGAGATGCATGCCTTCGCCTACGACGACGCGCTCGTCGCTTCGCTCGACCAGGCGATACCGGCAACGGCGACTTGCGAGAGCTCCACCGCCATCGTGGCCAGCGTGGCGTCGCCGATCCGCACGGCCTCGGTCATCGAGTGGCTGACCACACGCTTCGGCGCCATTTCGATCGCCCGTACGCAATCGGCGCTGGCCGGCGTGCGCATCGCCTACGCAGAACCCGCGCGGCTGGGCGTGGACCGCTTCCTGGCCCTGCTGGCGGCGCGCCGACGCGGCACGCCGCCGTGGCTGGTCGTCGGCGTGGGCACGGCGGTGACGGTCGACCTGCTGGATGCGGACGGCCGCCACCACGGCGGGCGCATCGCGCCCTCGCCGCAGCTGATGCGGGACGCCCTGCATGCCGCTGCCGCGCAGCTGCCTGCGCAGGGTGGCGCCTATGTCGAATTCGCCGCCGACACGGTCGACGCGCTGGCGTCGGGCTGCGACGGCGCGGCGCTGGGCCTGATCGAACGCAGCCTGCAGCAGGCACAGGAAGCGCTGGGGCAGCGCCCATCGCTGCTGCTGCATGGCGGCGGTGCGGCGGCGCTGGCATCGCGACTGGGCCAAGGCGAGATGGCGCCTGCGCTCGTGCTTGAAGGGCTGGCCGTCTGGGCGCGGCTCGGTGCCGAGGCGTGAGCGCGGCTAGAATCGCCGCATGCTGATCCGTGCCCTGATCGTCCTGCTGGTGGTGTTGAACCTCGGCACCGCCGCCTGGTGGCTGACCCGTCCTGCGCCGGCGCCCGTGCCGGGCCCTGACCTGCCCGCGGGCGTTGCCCGCCTGCAACTGGTGGACGAGCCCGCGCAGACGAACGCGCCGGCCATGTCGACGCCGGTCGCCTCGCCCGCGCCTGTCGCTCTCTGCTTCAGTCTGGGACCGTACACCAGCGAGAACGCGGCCATGCGGGCGCAGGCCGCGACGGCCGGACAGCTGCTGCGCGCCCGCCTGCGCGAAGTGCCGGGCATCAGCGCGAGCGGATACCAGGTGGTGATCCCGCCGGCCGCATCGCTGGAGGACGCACAGGCGGTGGCCGCGAGGATCGGCGCGGCCGGCTTCGATGATTTCCTGGTCGTGCGCCAGGGCGACCAGGCGAACGGCATCGCGCTGGGGCGGTACCGCAGTCGCGAGGCGGCCGAGCGGCGTCTTGCGCAGCTGCAGGCGGCCGGCTTCCCCGCGCAACTGCAGCCGGTGGGCCGTGCCGGTCCGGGGTTGTGGTGGCTGGACGCCGGCGTCGCCGACGGCATCGACCCGATCGCCATCGCCCGCGCGGCGTCCAGTGGCGCGCCGCAGCCGCTCGAATGCACCGCGCTGCGCTAGAATTGCGCCCCACGCCGCTTTAGCTCAGCTGGTAGAGCAACCGCCTTGTAAGCGGTAGGTCATCCGTTCGATTCGGATAAGCGGCACCATCTTCCGCGGACGCGCCATCGCACCATGTGTTGCGATGCCACAGCCCCGTCATCGCCGACCGCATAGACTGTGCGCCTGTTTCCCGCAGGACGTACCCATGAGCCGAGCCTTTCCTCCCGTGTCCCTGATCGGCGTGCCCACCGACGTCGGCGCCGGCCATCGCGGCGCCCGCATGGGGCCGGATGCGCTGCGTATCGCGGGGCTCGGCGAGGCGCTGGCGGCGCGGGGCGTGGACGTGATCGACACCGGCAATGTGCAGGGACCGGCCAACCCCTGGACCGGCCCGGTCGGCGGTTACCGCCATCTTGACGAGGTGGTCGCGTGGAACCGTGCGGTAATGGAAGCGACTGCCGCCGAACTCGAGCGCGGCCGGCTTCCCATCATGCTGGGCGGCGACCATTGCCTGGCGATGGGCTCGATCACCGCCGTGGCGAGGCATTGCCGCCAGGCCGGCAAGAAACTGCGCGTCCTGTGGCTGGACGCGCATTCGGACTTCAACACCAGCGAGGTCACGCCGTCGGGCAACATCCACGGCATGCCGGTGGCCTGCCTGTGCGGGATCGGGCCCGATGCGCTGACGAAGCTGGGCGGCGAGTCCCCGGCGATCACGCCGGCGATGGTGCGGCAGATCGGCATCCGTTCCGTCGATCCGGAGGAGAAGAAGCTGATCAAGGACCATCAGGTCGATGTGTACGACATGCGCTACATCGACGAGGTCGGTATGAAGCGCACCGTGGAAGCGGCGCTGGAAGGCGTGGATGCCGACACCCACCTGCACGTCAGCTTCGACGTGGATTTCCTGGACCCCAGCATCGCGCCGGGCGTGGGTACCACCGTGCCGGGCGGCCCCAACTACCGCGAGGCGCAGCTGGTGATGGAAATGATCGCCGACACCGGCCTGATGGGCTCGCTGGACATCGTCGAACTGAACCCGGTACTGGACCGCCGCAACCGCACGGCCAAGCTGACGGTGGACCTGGTGGAAAGCCTGTTCGGCAAGTCGACGCTGATGCGCGACTGAGGGGAGGCCCGCGGGAAAACTGCGGCTGAATCGCGCCGAGGGCGCTTCACGCGGCCTATACGCGCCGGCGCCGAAGGTGCACGCACACGCCGCCACGTGGTGGGACGCACCCGCTGGCGGCACCCCTATCCACCCAGGAGATGACACATGAAGCGTGCAATGATGCTGCTGCTGACGGCGATGTTCTCAATGGCGGTCCTGTCGGGCTGCAACACCATGGCCGGTGCCGGCAAGGACGTGCAGAAGGTCGGCGAGAAGGTCGAGGACAAGGCCCAGGACTGCAAGGACGGCAAGTGCTGATGCACGTTGTCTGAGACGGCCGTCCTCCGGGGCGGCCCACGAGGGGCCGGGAAACCGGCCCCTTCTTTTTTTCGCAGACCGCAGGCGGATGGTCAGCCGCCAGCCAGCGTGCTTGAATGACACTGCGCGGGTGGCGCGGCGAGGCCTGACCTTCCGGTGTCCGCCGCTCCAGTCCGCCCATACCGTCCACAGGAGTCGCTTATGAAGCGTGTCGCCGCGTTGCTGATGTTGTCCCTGTTCTCCATCGCCGTGCTGTCCGGCTGCAACACCGTCAAGGGGTTCGGTCAGGACGTGCAGAAGGTGGGCGAAAAGGTCGAGGATTCTTCCGGCAGGTAAGCGCCGGAACGTTCTTGCCACCCGACGGGCCGCGATGCGGCCCGTCTTGTTTTCGGGCATCCGGCACGGCGTGTTCGCTGCCGCGAAGAGGTCGTCATTCCACTGAATCGTTCAGCACTTCCTAATGCCGCGTTGACGCGCGTTTGATCGGATGGGAACGCACGCGCGGCGATGCTGTCCGTGCGGCGCCCCCTGCCGCTCACCCAATGAGGCAACACCATGAATCAGGACATCATCGCCGGCAACTGGAAGCAGCTGAAAGGCAAGATCCAGGCGAAGTGGGGCGATCTGACCGATGACGATTTCAAGGTCGCGGAAGGCAACGCGGAGTACCTGGAGGGCAGGTTGCAGGAGCGGTACGGCTACGACCGCGATCGCGCGCGTACCGAGGTCGCGGATTTCCAGCGCGCGCTGCGTTCGGACAGCACCTTCAAGCACTGACCTGCTTCCCCTGACGCTGTAGAGAACGGGCCGCCCCAGGGCGGCCCTTTTGTTTGCCGGTCGCGGCTGTCGTCAGCGGCGGCGGGGCGGATCGGCGACGAAGCCGCCCGGGAACGCGCGCGGGGCATCGTCGTGCCACGCCGGTCCATGGCGGTGCGGCACGATGCCCATCGCGACCAGACGGCGGTGTTCGTCATAGCGCAGTTCGCTGACCTGCTCAGGCTGGCGGGTCGCGCGGTCGAAACCGGTGCGCGACGTCGGCGCCCACTCGCGCCCGCCATGGCCGGTGCCGATGCTCTGCTGGCGTGCCGAATCGTCGGCGAGGATGCTGCGCGCCGATGCCGCGGGCGAGGCTGCTTCGGCTTCCATCCGCTTCTCCATCGTCCCGCGCGCGATGGGCGGTGGCATGTAGTTCGGATAGCGGTACGTGCGTGCCTCGCGGAAGGCGGCCACGCCGATCACACCGACATGGCGCGGACGGCCCGTACGCGCGGCGTAGCTGTCGCCGAGGTCGGTGAACACGAACTGCGCCACCTCCCGCATCGACTTGCGCCAGCCGCTGATCTCGGTGACCTGCCACGGTTCCAGCACATAACCGGCCTGCGACGGGTCCGCCGTCTGGCCGGTGACGGCATTGATGCCGTCCACCGACAGCACCACCAGCACGCGTTCGCCGGTGGTGTTGGCCAGCCGCACACTGTAGTGGTGGCCAGGCGTGCCGGCGACCCACAGGTCGCCGCGATGCGGATACCGGGCCAGCGATTCGCCGGTGTCGCGGTCGATCACGCTGACATCCACCAGCGGACGGGCGTGGGCGGGGGTGCATGCGGCGATCAGCGCCAGCGTGGCCAAGGTGGTGAGGAAGCGATGCAGCATGTCCGTTCTCCGGGTGGGGACGGTGCTGGGAACGGGCCGGAGCCGGGAACGGGGTGACGGCTTCGCCTGATCGGTTAAGCGGCCAGCAGGCCGTCTGCGACGCCGTGTCGCATCGCGCCGCCGGCAACGCTTGGCCCCAGCCGGTAAACTGCCGGCTTTCCCGCACCGCACGCTTCGCACATGACCACCCGCGTCCTCACCGGCATCACCACCTCGGGCACTCCGCACCTGGGCAACTACGTGGGCGCCGTGCGCCCCGCGGTGGCCGCCAGCCGGGCCGCGGATACGGAAAGCTTCTATTTCCTGGCCGACCTGCACAGCCTGATCAAGGCGCAGGACCCGGCGCGCACCCAGCGCTCCACGCTGGAGATCGCCGCCACGTGGCTGGCCTGCGGGCTGGAGCCGGACAAGGTGTGGTTCTACCGCCAGAGCGACGTGCCGGAGATCACCGAGCTGACGTGGTTCCTGACCTGCGTGGCGGGCAAGGGCATCCTCAACCGCGCGCATGCCTACAAGGCGGCGGTGGACAAGAACAATGCCGACGGCGAAGACCCGGATGCGGGCGTCAGCGCGGGCCTCTTCATGTACCCCGTGCTGATGGCCGCCGACATCCTGATCTTCAATGCGCACAAGGTGCCGGTGGGCCGCGACCAGATCCAGCATATCGAGATGGCGCGCGACTTCGGCCAGCGCTTCAACCACGTGTACGGCAAGGAGTACTTCACCCTGCCGGAGGCGCTGGTCGACGACCACGTGGCCACGCTGCCCGGCCTGGACGGGCGCAAGATGAGCAAGAGCTACCACAACACAATTCCGCTGTTCGCGCCGCGCGACGAGTTGAAGAAGCTGGTGTTCTCCATCCTGACCGATTCGCGCGGGCCGGGCGAGCCGAAGGACACCGAGGACTCGGCGTTGTTCCAGCTCTACCAGGCCTTCGGCAGCGCGGAGGAAACGCGCGCGTTCGCGCAGCAGTTCGCCGACGGCATCGGCTGGGGCGAGGCCAAGCAGCAGCTGTTCGAGCGTATCGATGCGGAGATCGCCCCGCTGCGCGAGAAGTACGAGGCGCTGATGGCCAAGCCGGCCGACATCGAAGCCATCCTGCGCGACGGCGCGCGCCGCCTGCGCGAACGCTACGCCACGCCGCTGCTGGCCGAGCTGCGTCATGCGGTGGGCCTGCGCGACCTGTCGCAGCAACCGGTGGTCGAGGCGAAGGTCGCGGCGTCGAAGGCGGCGCTGCCGGCGTTCAAGCAGTACCGCGATACGGATGGCCGCTTCTATTTCAAGCTCACCGACGCCGAGGGCAGAGTGCTGGTGCAGAGCAACGGCTTCGATTCGCCGAAGGACGCCGGCAAGCTGATCGGCGTGCTCAAGCAGGCCGAGCAGGCGGACGCGATGGAGACGCCGGAGATCGTGCTGCAGGTGCCGGTGGCGGACGTGCTGGCGGCGCTGGCGGCGTTGCGCGCGGCGGAGGCCTGAGGCCATGCCGTACCTGGCGGTGATCCTGTTCCTGCCGTGGTTCCTGCTGCTCGGTTCGCTGTACTGGCTGTTTCCGCGCCAGCCGCGCAGCGCACGCCGCGCTGGCTTCGACCTCGTGGTGCTGGCGGTGGCGTTCGTGCTGAGCGTCCTGGGCATGCAATGGGGTTATGCGCTGGGAGCCGCCGATGCGGGCACCGGCGCGATCTGGAAGCAGGTGCTGGCGACGCTGGTGGCCTACGGCGCGTTCCTGTTCGTGCTGACGCTGGCGGTGCCGCTGCGCGGCTGGTGGCTGTCGCGCGGTTGAGCCGCGCGTCGACGGGGCGTTCCACCAAAGGCGGGTCGTGCCGTCGCGGCTCGCGGACTAGAATCGGACCATCCGACCCCACACAGGCCCGCGGATGAGCCTCGACGGCATCCATACCATCGACACCGCCTTCCAGCGCGATCACTTCGACGCGGCCTATCTCGTCGTCGAGGCTGGGCGCGGCGCCTTCATCGACTGCGGCACAAACCATTCCGTGCCGCTGCTGCTGGCCGCGGCGCAGCGCGCCGGTCTCGCGCCGGCGGACATCGACCTGCTGATCGTCACCCATGTGCATCTGGACCATGCGGGCGGTGCCGGCCTGCTGATGCAGCACCTGCCGAACGCCACACTGGTCGCACACCCACGTGCGGCGCCGCACCTCATCGACCCAGGGAAGCTCATCGCCGGGGCGACCGCGGTGTATGGCGAAGAGGAAATGCAGCGCAGCTACGGTGCCATCCAGCCCGTACCGGAGGCCCGCGTACGCATCGTGGCCGATGGCGAGACGGTGATGTTGGCCGGACGCGCGCTGGAATGCATCGACACGCCGGGCCATGCCCGCCACCACCATTGCATCTGGGACGCGCGCAGCCGCAGCTGGTTCACCGGCGATACCTTCGGCCTGTCGTACCGCGAACTGGATGGACCGGCGGGCGCCTTCATCCTGCCGACCACCACGCCGGTGCAGTTCGAACCGGGCGCGTTGAAGGCCAGCATCGCGCGCATGGTCGCGTACGAGCCCGACGGCATGTACCTGACCCATTATGGCCGTGTCGGCGACGTGCCGCGACTGGCGCAGGCGCTGTACGAACAGATCGATGCGATGGTGGCGATCGCCGACGCCTGCGACGGACGCGCCGACCGCCACCGCTGCCTCACCGCCGCGCTGTCGGCGCTGTATCTGGAGCGTGCCCATGCCCAGCAGGTGCCCCTGGCGGACGAGGACGTGCTGCGTCTGCTCGCCATGGACATCGAACTCAATGCCCAGGGCCTGGGCGTGTGGCTGGATCGTGGGCGGCCGTGAGGGTGTGTTGCTTTCTGTAGGAGCGACGTCAGTCGCGACCGGATGCGATCAGTGATGAGATGCTTCTTCGTGCGCGGTGCAGTCGTGTCTTTCAGGAAGAACAGGTTTCCCGATTCGTACGGTCGCGACTGACGTCGCTCCTACAACAGGCGCATCGCATAGACTCCCGGTGTTTCCACGCAAGGTCATCTCCATGAAATCTCCGCTCCCGCTCCTGTTGTTGTCCTTGTGCGCGATGCCGGCACTCGCCGCCGACATCCCCGGCGGCGGCATCAGTGCCGACAACCTGTCGCGGCATGTGCGCGTGCTGGCGTCGGACGAGTTCGAGGGCCGCGCTCCGGCGACGCCGGGCGAGGAGAAGACGGTCGCCTATATCGTCGACGAATTGAAGAAGGCGGGCGTACGGCCCGGTGGCGAGCAAGGCGGCTGGACCCAGGATGTGCCGCTGGTGCGTGCGCAGGTGGAGGGCGCGGTGAGCGCATCGTTGCGCATCGGTGGCGAGACTCAGACGCTGACCAACGGCGATGACGTGGTGCTGCAGAGCCTGAGCCCGGTCGATCGTGTCGCGCTGGTGGACGCGCCCCTGGTGTTCGTCGGCTATGGCATCACCGCACCCGAACGCGGTTGGGACGATTACAAGGGCGCCGACCTGAAAGGCAAGGTCGCCGTGGTGCTGGTCAACGATCCCGATTTCGAGACCGACGCGCCGGGTGCGTTCGACGGACGTGCGGTGACCTACTACGGCCGCTGGACGTACAAGTACGAGGAACTCGCGCGCCAGGGCGCCGCGGGCGCACTGATCGTGCACGAGACCGCACCGGCGGCCTACGGTTGGGCGACGGTGCGTGCGTCCGGCCTGTCGGCGGTATTCGACATTCCGCGTCCCGATGCGGCGACCTACCACACGCTGCTGCGCGGCTGGATGCAGCGCGACCTGGCGGTGTCGCTGTTCAAGCGCGCTGGACTCGACTTCGAGGCGGAGAAACGTCGTGCGCAGACGAAGGCGTTCACGCCGGTGGCGCTGGGCGGCGCGACGCTGTCCGCCGCGTTCGCCGTCAAGCGCGACCAGGTGGTGACCCGCAACGTCATCGGCAAGCTGGAGGGGGCGCGGCGTCCGGACGAGACCGTCATCTACTCCGCGCACTGGGACGCGTTCGGCGTGGGCGAACCGGACGCCTCGGGCGACCGTATCCGTCACGGCGCGGTGGACAATGCGACCGGTGTCGCCGCGGTGATCGAACTGGCGCGCGTGTTCGCCGCCGGTCCGCGCCCGCAGCGCACGCTGTTGTTCATGGCGCTGACGGCGGAAGAGAAGGGCCTGCAGGGCGCCACCTATTACGCCGCGAATCCGCTGGCACCGCTGGCCAAGACCGCAGCGGTGCTCAACATCGAAATGCTCAGTCCCGACGGCCCGAACCGCGATATCGCCTCGTGGGGCCAGGGCCGCGTGTCGCTGGAAGGCGATCTCAGGCGCGTGGCCGAAGCGCATGGGCGCACGTACTCGCCGGACCCCAACCTGGAAGCCGGTTTCTTCTATCGTGCCGACCACTTCGCGTTCGCGCGCGCGGGCGTTCCCGCCATCACCGTGGGCGCCGGGCTGGACCGCCACGACGGCGGCGTCGCGAGCGGCAAGGCGCTGCGCGAGGCCTACTTCGCCCGCTGCTATCACCAGCCCTGCGACGCGTGGACGTCGTCGTGGGACGCCAGCGGCCAGGCACAGGATGTGGCGCTGCTCCATACGCTCGGCCGGGAGATCGCGGACAGCGATGCATGGCCGCGTTGGCTGAACGGTTCAGAATTCAAGGCGGTGCGCGAGCGCAGCGAGACTGAACGGAAATAGCGGCGCTGGCGCACGCCGTTCATGTGATTCGCTGCGCTATGCTGCGCATCCTTTCGCGCACCGGAACGTCCGTGGCCCCTCTTCACGCCCTGGTCTATCAGAGCCAGGCCACGCGCCCGCTGGATGCCGCGGACCTGGACCAACTGCTGCTGGATGCGCGCGTGGCGAACGAACTCGCCGACGTGACCGGTGCGCTGTTGTATGGCGGCCAGCGGTTCTTCCAGTATCTGGAGGGCACGCGCGCCGATGTCGAACAGATCTACGCGCGCATCGCCCGCGCCAGCCAGCATCACCGGCTGGAGATCCTGGAGCAGGGCAGGGTGGACAAGCGCCTGTTCCAGCGCTGGCACATGGGGTTCGCCAAGGCGCCGCAGACGCTGGTGCAGCAGCTCAGCCAGTCGCAGTGGCAGCGCGAGATGCCCTGGCTGGAAGACGAGTCCGCCGCCTCTCCCGGCCTGGCCCGTCTGTTGACGTTCTGGAAGGACGAAGCGGTGCTCGCGCACTGAGCCGCGTCACGGCCACCGGTTCGGTGTGCCGCGCGCGTTGCGCTCGTCCATGGGTACCACGCAGAAGCGGTGCCCGGTAGGCGCTTCCATCACCCACCAGCGCTGGTGCACGTGCCGTACGCGTCTGGCGCCCAGCGCTTCCAGTCGCGCGACTTCGGCGTCGATGTCGTCGGTCTCGATGTCGAGATGCACACGGGCCTCGTGCTTCACCTTCTGCACCTCGATGTGCAGCCCGCCCGGACCGGGCTCGAACTTGTCGTAGAGCCCCACGCCACCGTCATCGGGATGGGTGACCTTCAACCCGAGCGCCTCGCTCCAGAACGCGGACGCGGCGGGCAGGTCGTCGACTTGGCTGTCGATGATGAAACCGGCAAGGCGGCTGCGATGGGTCATGGCGTGTCACTCAGTCCCAGGTGGTAGGCGCGGCAGCGCCCGGGCGATCGCGCAGTCGCACGACGCAGAACCGGTGCCCAGTGGGCGCTTCCATCACCCACCAGCGCTTGACGAAGCCGATCCGCTTCGCCCCCAGCGCCTCCAGCCGGTCCGCTTCGGCATCGATGTCGTCGCTCTCGATGTCCAGGTGCACGCGCGAGGCGTGCTCCACGCGCTGTACTTCCACGTGCAGGCCGCCGGGTGCATCGCCGAGCTCCGCATAGCGCGCCTGCCCCTCTTCGTACGTATCGGTGGCCGGAAGTCCGAGCGCTTGGCTCCAGAACTCGGCGGCCGCATCGTGATCGCCTCCCTGGCAATCGATGATGAAACCGGCAAGACGGCTGCGATGGGCCATGGCGGCACCTGCGGTAGGGGTCTGCGTGCCATCCTGCCACGCACTGCGGTCGGATGCCGACCGCAGTGTCCGGTGTCGCGGGCGGGGCAGGCGACACGAGTCAGCGCCGTGCACCCGCGCGGCGCGCTCCGTCAGGCCGGCAGCGCCAGATCGTCGATCAGCGCCTTGAGGAAGCGTGCCGCTTCGCCGCCCGTGCAGGCGCGGTGGTCGAAGGTCACCGACAGCGGAATGACCTTGTGCGACTCGAAGCCGCCCATGACCGGGGTGACCTGGTGGCGGGCGCGACCGGCGGCGACGATGGCCACGCAGGGCGGCACCACCACCGGCGTGGCGTAGCGGCCGGCGAACATGCCGAAGTTGCTCAGCGAGATCGTGTAGCCGGCCAGTTCCGACGGCGGGATGCTGCGGTCTTCCACCTGCATGCGCAGGCGGTTGATGCTCTCGCGTACGCTGCCCGCGTCCAGCAGGTCCGCATTGCGCAGCGCGGGCACGAACAGGCCGTCGTCGGTGTCCACGGCGATGCCGATGTCCACGTGCGGATGCAGCGTGCGGGTCAGCTTGTCGCCGTCGAACCAGGCGTTCATCGCCGGCACCGTCTTGCAGGCGCGCACGATGGCGCGCACGAGGCGGCCGGTCATGTCGTTGCCGGGCGTCCACGCATGAATGTCTGCGTCGTCGCTGAGCGTGGTCGGCACCACCTTGGCATGCGCATCGGCCATGACGCGCGCCATGTTGCGGCGTACGCCCTTGAGTTGTTCGGGCTGGCCGCTGACGGAGACGCCGGGCGGCTGCGTGCGCATGGGCTTGCCGCTGGCGGACAGTGCGGTGCGTTGTTCTTCCCTTCGCGCCTCGGCAGAAGGTGCCGATGTGGTGGTGGAGGGTTCGGTGCGAGCGCGAGCAACCGGATGCTGCGCACCTTCACCCCCGACCGCTCTCGCGGTGGGAGAGGGGAGCAGGTTGGAACCATCGGCGGCGGCCCGCTTGACGTCCTGCATTGTCACGGCGCCATCGGCGCCGCTCGCCCGCACGCGGGTCAGGTCCACGCCGAGCTTCTTCGCCATCGCGCGCACGGCCGGCATGGCCTTGACGCCGCCGACGGCGATGGCCTGTTCGGTGTGCACCGCATTGGACGACTGCATGGCGCCGACCACGGTGCCGGCGTCGGCGTCCTTGTCTGTGGGAGCGACGTCAGTCGCGATAGGGGTTGCAGCGGGTGTCGGGTTCGCGACTGACGTCGCTCCCACGGCGGACTTGGGCGGGCCGTGGTGGTGGCCGGTGTCCTGGCCTTCCGCGCGCTGCGGCAGGCTGGCGTCGGGTTCGAACACGGCCAGCATGCTGCCGGTGACGACGATGTCGCCGGCCGCGCCGGCCAGCTTGACCACCTTGCCGGAGACGGGCGAAGGCACTTCGACGACGGCCTTCGCCGTTTCCATCGACACCAGCGGCTCGTCCAGCCGGATCACGTCGCCTTCCTTGACGAACCACTCGACGATGGTGGCGTCCGGGAGGCCTTCGCCCAGGTCGGGCAGGTGGAAGGTCTTGCTCTCGCTCATTCGTATGTCCTGAGGGTGTCGCGTGTGCGCTTCTGATAGTAGAGCGGAGCTTGCTCCGCTGCTTTTTCCCGGCCTGCGGAGCGGAGCAAGCTCCGCTCTACGGGTTAGGTAGGCGATGGAGTCACCCGTTCGCCATCGCCCGCTTCGCCGCGGCGACGATCTTGTCGACGCTGGGCAGGTACTTCATTTCCAGGCGGAACAGCGGGATGTGGGTGTCGTAGCCGGTGACGCGCTCGACCGGGGCCAGCAGGTCGTACATTGACTGCTCGGCCAGGCGCGCGGCGATCTCGGCGCCGAAGCCGGCGGTGCGCGGGGCTTCGTGCACGATGACGCAGCGCCCGGTCTTGGCGACGGATTCGGCGATGGTGTCGAAGTCGAGCGGACGCAGCGTGGCGACGTCGATGACTTCGGCGCTGATGCCTTCGCCGGCCAGCGCGTCTGCGGCTTCCAGCGCTTCCTTCACCTGCGCGCCCCAGGTCACCAGGGTCACGTCGGTGCCGTCGCGCAGCACGAAACACACGTCCAGCGGCAGTGCTTCGCCGTCATCGGCGACCACTTCCTTGTACTGACGGTAGATGCGCTTCGGCTCCATGTAGATGACCGGATCCGGATCGCGGATCGCCGCCAGCAGCAGGCCGTAGGCGCGCTGCGGCGAGGACGGCATCACCACGCGCAGGCCGGGCACGTTGGTGAAGATGGCTTCGTTGGCCTCGCTGTGGTGCTCCGGCGCGCGGATGCCGCCGCCCCACGGCACGCGCAGCACCATCGGGCAGTGCAGGCGGCCGCGCGTGCGGGTGCGCAGGCGCGCGGCGTGGCAGATGATGTGGTCGACCATCGGATAGACGAAGCCGTCGAACTGCGCCTCGGCCACCGGCTTCATGCCCTGCGCGGCCAGGCCGATAGTCAGGCCGGCGATGGTGGTTTCGTCCAGCGGCGTGTCGAGCACGCGCTCGGGGCCGAACTTCTGCTGCAGCCCCGCGGTGGCGCGGAACACGCCGCCGTTCACGCCCACGTCCTCGCCCAGCACCAGCACGGCGTCGTCGTGCGCGATCTCCCAGGCCAGCGCCTGGGTGATGGCTTCGATCAGGGTGATGGCGGTCGGGGTCGCCACGGCGTCCGGCTTCGCGACCGACGTCGCTCCCACAGGCTTGTTCTCGGGCTTCATGACGGTGCTCATGGGCGGTTCTCCGCGGCGATCGCGGCGGCACGCTGCTGCAGCAGCTCCGGCGGCGGATCGGCGTACAGGTAGTCGAACATCGCCTCGACCGGCTGCACCGGCGTGTTGAGGTAGGCGTTGACCTCTTCGTCCACGCGCGCGCCGCATTCCTCTTTCCACGCGGCTTCGTCGGCTTCGCTCCAGGCGCCCTGCGCGGTCAGCCAGGTACGCAGGCGCGTCATCGGTTCGCGTTCCCAGCCGGCCTTCACTTCGGCGTCGTCGCGGTAGCGGCGGGCGTCGTCGGCGGTGGTGTGGTCGGACAGGCGATAGGTGACGAACTCGATCACCGTGCCGCCCTGGCCCTTGCGGGCGCGTTCGCTGGCGCGGCGCATGCCCTCGAGCACGGCGATCAGGTCGTTGCCGTCCACCTGCAGGCAGTGCAGGCCGCCGGCCAGGCCCTTCTGCGCCAGCGTCTGCGCGCCGGTCTGCGCGCTGCGCGGTACCGAGATCGCCCAGCCGTTGTTGATCACGCCCAACACCAATGGCAGCTCGTAGGCGCCGGCGGAATTCAGCGCGGCGTAGAAGTCGGTCTTCGAAGAACCGCCGTCGCCGCAGGTCGCGACCGCGATGTGCGGCTGCTTGCGCAGCTTGAACGCCAGCGCCGCGCCGGCCGCGTGCAGGCACTGCGTGGAGATCGGCACGCAGAACGGGAAATCGTTGCGCGCATCGCTGTCGCGGTCGAAGTCGCTGCCGCGCTCGTCGCCGCCCCAGTACATCAGCACGTCGCGCGGTTTCACCCCGCGCATGAACATGGCGCCGTATTCGCGGTAGCTGGGCGCGTAGACGTCGCCGGCGCGCATCGAGGCGCCGATGCCGACATGGGTGGCCTCGTGGCCCAAACAGGCGGCATAGGTGCCCAGCTTGCCGGTGCGCTGCAGCGCGATGGCCTTGGTGTCGAAGGTGCGCACGAACAGCATCTGCTTGAACAGTTCGCGCAGGCGGGCGACATCGCGCCCGGCCTCCGGCAGGTCGTCGCGCACCAGGGTGCCGTCGGGGCCCAGGTACTGTAGGTATTCGATCTCGAAGCTTGCGGCGATGCTCATCTGGACGGGGGTCTCGTCGGCCGGCGGAATTGGTTTCAAATGTAATTTTAGGAGCGGAGCGCTGTGTAGCCGTCGTGCAATGCAACAAGACGGGGGTGGATGGCGGGCGACCCGGCGCGGAAAACGGTGCGGAAACAGATGCTTGCCCCGATGGCGCTCGGTGTCAGTCTGCATCCAGCTGGAGCGGCAAACCGGTGATGCGCGTCGCGGGTTGCGCAAACGACAAGGGGCGCGGTTGCCCGCGCCCCTGTCGACCCCACGATCGCGAGCAAGTTCAGCGGATGCGCTGGACCAGGCGGTCGTGGTTGTTGGCGGGGTCCGGGTCGGTCGTCGTGCTGCTCACCGTGGCCTCGAACTCCAGTTCCGTCCCGCGTTTCGGCTTGCCCGGTACCACCAGCGCAAAGGCGAGCGTCTGCACGCCGCGGGACATGGCGCCCCGGCGGCTGCAGTCGGCGGCGGCGCCCTCGGCGGTGTCCTGCACGCGCGTGCAGCTCCAGCCGCTGGGGGCGGCGACGGCGGCGTAGCGGGCATCGACATTGCTGGTCAGGCGCACCGTCACCTGCTCGGCCGCATCGGGACCGGCATTGCGCACGGGCACCAGCAGCGTGGCGATGGTGCCGCGACGCAGCGGCAGGGCGGCGCCCAGCAGCTTCACCGACAGGTCGGCGCGGGTCTGCGGCAACGCGGCCACGGCCACCGAGACGGCGGCGGTGTTGTCGCCGTCGGCCGGGTCGGACACGGTCGAGTTGGCCGACACGCCCAGGCCCAGCGTGGCACCCGCTGCGCTGGCCGGGACGACGGCGTCGATGGCGAAGGTCGCTTCGTCACCGACCGCCAGCGACGGCACGGTGCAGGCGACGCGCGTGGTGCCGGCGGCGACGTCCGGTGCCGCGCAGCTCCAGCCCGCCGGCAGCGAGGCCAGCGACGGCGACAGTTCGGCCGAGAACACGAAGGCGAACGCCGCCGGCGACGCCGCGCCGGGACCGGCGTTGCGTACCGTGGCGGTGTAGCGCACGGTCTCGCCGACGCTGGCGCTGCTGCGGTCCGCCGTCACCGCCGCCGACAGGTCGGCGCGGGCGAAGGACGGAACGCGGATGCTCAGGCGCACCGGATCGTGGTCCGACGAACGCACGGCCAGCGAGGCATCGCCGAAGTTGTCCACGCCGAAGTCCGCGTTGATCCGCGCATGGTCCACGCGCAGGCCGGCGTCCATCACCAGGGCTTCGTTGACCAGCACATGGTCCAGCGTCTGCGCGTTGCCCTCGAACGAATACGAGTAACGCTGTGCGGGATCGGCGATCAGCTGCGAGCCGTCGACCAGCGGCACGGTCAGTGGGCTGGGCATGTACGTCAGCACCTGGTCTTCCGGCGCGGCGTTGCCCCGGATGATGCCCATCACGTCCACGTAGCCGTCGTTGAATTCGAACGCATTGAAGTCGCCGACCAGCACGATCTTCTCGTCCGGGTTCGCCTGCTGCATCTCCTGCACCAGCTGCGCCAGGTAGACCGCCTGGGCGCCGCGCTTCACCCGCACGCGCTCGCCGCCGGTGGCCCAGCCGCTGCTGCCGGGCAGGGTGTCGTTGATGTCGTTGAGCGAACGCAGGTGGTTGACGATGACCGTCAGCGGGTAGCTCGAGGTCGCGTCCTGGTGCACGCGGGCGCGCAGGCGCAGCGGCGGACGGTCGTTGAGCACGCTGGTGGTGCCGTTCGGATTGGCGATGGTGGTCTCCTTGCCGAACTGGGCCACGTCCAGCACCTCCACGCGCGGCAGGCCATCAGCGGTCGGGCGCGAGCTGATCAGAAAGCCGACGTTGATGCCGCCCACGTCGTTGCCCGGCTGCAGGTACGGCACGTAGCCCGGGCGCGCGGCGCAGGTGGCGTCGATGCGCTCGGACAGCAGCTGCAGCACGCGCAGGTTCTCCACTTCCACCGCGCCCAGGATGTCCGGCGCCTTCAGGTAGTCGCAGATCGCCAGCGCCGCCTTGGCCAGGCGCTTGTCCAGCGCTTCCGGCGTCAGCGTCACCGCGCCGTTGCTGTCGTTGACCTCGTCGAACAGGCGCAGCAGGTTGAAGCTGCCGACGGTGACTTCGTCGTAGCTGGGGTCGTTGACGGCTTCCGGCAGGCGGCCACCGCTGACGGTCGGCGGCGTGCCCACGTCGGGCAGCAGCGCCCAGGTGCCGGCGAAGTAGTCCAGCACGCCCAGCAGGCCCGCGACCTCGGCCCCGGTGTCGACCGACAGCGGCTGCGCGCCGACCTGGCCGCGGCTGCGCACCATCAGGCGTTCCTGGTTGGTGTCGAAGCGCGGCGGGTTCTTGCCGGCCGGCAGGGTGATGGCATCCATCACGCCGATGCCGGGTTCGCGGAACGGACGCGCGACGCCGGGCAGGGCGACGTGGAACACCCCGTCGCTGAAGGACAGCGCGTCGTTCTCGTCGATGCTGCCGCCCGACGGCGCGATCACCACCGACTGCGCCACGCTCACGCGCATGCCTTCCAGGCGTTCCAGCGTACCGGGCAGGGCGTCGGGGCCGAGTTCGGCGGCGGTCAGCTCGATCGCGGCGGGCAGGGCCACGCCGGTTTCCAGCACCTCCACTGTCGGCGTGACGATCTCGGTGATCGCCAGCTGGTGCGGATTGGACGACGGGGTGTATTCCTCCACCGTACCGGTGACGCGCACGCGGTTGCCGACGGCGGCGGTGGCCGGCGGCGCGCTGCTGGTGAAGACGAACACGGCGTCGGACGTGGCCGGGTCGCCGTCATCGTTGGCGGCCTGCAGGAAGAAGCCGTTGTTGAACTTGATCGCGGTGACGATGCCCTCGGTGACCACGCGCTTGCCGTTGTGCGGGGACAGCAGGCCGTTGCCCTGGATCTGGGCGATGGTCAGCGCCAGCGGCGGATCGGGCGGTTCCGGCGGCTCGGCGCCGCTGTTGCGCGGATTCGGCGCGCCGACCGCGAAGTCGGCGCCGTTGTTGTCGGTGTCGATGCTGCCGTCGCCGCCACGCAGCGCGGCGGTGGTGTTGCTGAGCGTGCCGGTCGGCGCGCTGCCTTCGAAGCAGTTGGCGGCACTGCCGAAGCCGACGAAGTCCACCACGTTGGCATCGGCGATCGGGCAGGCCCCCGTCAGCGCCGTGGTGCTGCGGCTCAGCGCGACCTTGCCCGCGGTGCCCGCCATCGCGATGGTGCCCACCGCGTCGGGCGTGGGCAGGTCCACCGTGCCGCCGGCCCCCTGCGCCTGCTGGATCAGGTAGAAGCCGCCGGCCGAGATGCTGCCGCTGAGGTTGGTGCGGCCATTCCAGGTGGTGCCCGTGGAGGAGGCGTACTGCACGCTCCAGCCGGTCAGGTCGACCGCGGTGGGTCCGTTGTTGCGCAGCTCGATGAAGTCGTTCTTCAGCGTGGCGCCGCTGTTGCCGCCGCCGCCGTAGACCTGGCTGATGACCACCTGCGCCTGCGCCGACGTGGCGGCCAGGAGCAGGACGAAAGACGCAAGCACGGCCGCGACGCGGCCCCGTGGCATTTCCATGTAACGGGTTCTCCCTCGGTGGAATGGACGCCGCCCCCTGTCGGAGGCGAACCCGCCCCCGGCCGACGCAATGTAACCAAAGCCTGGGCTACACGCATTTCATCGGCATGACATAAGTGCCCGGTTTCATTCGGCTTGTCAGGTGCCCCGAGCGCCATCGGTTACGCTGGCGCCCCCGCCGCATCCCGTGGCGCCCGGTGGATCGACGGATGGCCCTAGAGAAGAACGAACGCCCGCTGGAAGCCGGCATCCACACCGACCTGTCGGGCCGCATGAGCTACGGCGGCTACCTGCAGCTGGACCGTCTGCTGTCCGCGCAGCACCCGGTCTCGGACCCGGCGCACCACGACGAGATGCTGTTCATCGTGCAGCACCAGGTCTCGGAACTGTGGATGAAGCTGATGATCCACGAGCTGCAGGCCGCCATCGGCTTCCTGCAGCGCGACCAGGTGTGGCAGTGCCGCAAGGTGCTGGCGCGCAGCAAGCAGGTGTTGCGGCAGCTGACCGAACAATGGTCGGTGCTGGAGACGCTCACGCCGTCCGAATACATGGGCTTCCGCGACCTGCTGGGGCCGTCGTCCGGCTTCCAGTCGCTGCAGTACCGCACCATCGAGTTCCTGCTGGGCAACAAGAACGCCGCGATGCTGAAGGTGTTCTCGCACGATCCGCAGGGCCATGCCGGGCTCGAAGCGGTGCTCGATGCGCCCAGCCTGTACGACGAGTTCCTGATGTACCTCGCGCGCTGGGGCCATGCCATCCCGGCGCAGCACCTGCAGCGCGACTGGCGCCAGTCGCACGCCGCCGACACTGCCCTGCTGCCGGTGTTCGAGGCCATCTACGAAGACACCGACCGCTACTGGCGGGAGTATTCGCTGTGCGAGGACCTGGTGGACCTGGAGAGCCAGTTCCAGCTGTGGCGCTTCCGCCACATGCGCACGGTGATGCGCATCATCGGCTTCAAGCGCGGCACCGGCGGGTCCAGTGGCGTCGGGTTCCTGCGCCAGGCGCTGGAGCTGACGTTCTTCCCGGAACTGTTCGATGTCCGCACCTCGATCGGGCCCGGCCGCTGAACGAGGGGCGCCTCACACTGGGCAAGCGCGGCAAGCGGGGCTGGTAGCATGCGGCGGAACCTACCCGCAGGACCGCTCCCGCCGATGACGCCTACCGCCCAGGACACCGCACGCCGCTCCCTCGCCACCCGCTTGCTCGACCTGGTCGAACGCACGGGCAACCGGCTGCCCGACCCGGCGGCGCTGTTCCTGATCCTGATGGTGGTGGTGTGGCTGGTCTCGTGGTGGCTGTCGGGCGTGTCGTTCAGCGCGATCGATCCGCGCTCGGGCGAGCCCATCCGGATCGTCGACCAGCTGGCCGGCACCTCGCTGACCGGCTTCATGGCCGGGCTGGTGAAGACCTTCGTCAACTTCCCGCCGCTGGGCGTGGTGCTGGTGGCGATGCTGGGCCTGGGCGTGGCCGAGCACACCGGTTTCATCAACGCCGTGCTGCGCAAGATCCTGTCGGTCACCCCGCGCATGCTGCTGACGCCGATGCTGATCTTGGTCGGCATCCTCAGCCATGTGGCGGTGGACGCGGGCTACGTGTTGGTGATCCCGCTGGGCGCGGTGATCTTCTATGCGGCGGGCCGCCATCCGCTGGCCGGCATCGCGGCGGCCTTCGCCGGCGTGTCCGGTGGCTTCTCGGCCACCGTGGGCATCCCGTCCTCGCTCGATCCGATGCTCGCCGGCCTGACCCAGACCGCGGCACAGGTCGTCGCGCCGACGCTGGAGGTCAACCCGCTCAACAATTTCTACTTCACCACCGCGTCCACGCTGCTGATCGTGCTGGTGGGTTGGTTCCTGACCGACCGCGTGATCGAACCGCGCCTGCGCGGCACGCCGGTGGATGGCGATCCGGCCGGCCTGCCGCAGATGGAGGCGGTGGCGCGCGCGGAGAACCGCGGCCTGGCCTGGGCCTTGGGCGCGATGGTGGTGGCGGCGGCGCTGTTCGCCTGGAGCCTGGCCGGCGACGATTCGCCGTGGCGCGCGGCCGCCGACCAGGTGCCGCCGCAGACGCATCCGCTGCTGGCGCCCGCCGCGCCGCTGATGCAGTCGATCGTGGCGCTGATCTTCGTGTTCTTCCTGCTGCCGGGCATCGTCTACGGCTACGCGGCCGGCACGGTGAAGACCCACCGCGACATCGTGCAGGGCATGGCCAAGGCGATGAACGGGATGGGCTACTACATCGTCATGGCGTTCTTCTGCGCGCAGTTCATCGCCGCGTTCGGCAACTCCAACCTGGGCGCGCTGGTGGCGGTGGAGGGCGCGGACCTGCTGCGCTCGCTGGGCCTGCCGATGGGCATCACCCTGGCCGGCATCATCCTGCTCACCGGCGCGGTGAACCTGCTGATCGGTTCGGCGTCGGCCAAGTGGGGACTGATCGGCCCGATCCTGGTGCCGATGCTGATGCAGCTGGGCGTGTCGCCCGACCTGACCCAGGCCGCCTACCGCGTGGGCGATTCGACCACCAACATCATCACGCCCCTGATGCCGTACTTCCCGCTGATCGTCGTCTACTGCCGGCGCTACGTCACCGGTACCGGCATCGGCACGCTGATCGCGATGATGCTGCCGTACTCGCTGGCCCTGCTGGGCACGTGGACGCTATTCCTGCTGGGCTACTGGGCGCTGGGACTGCCGTTGGGCGTGGGCGCGAGCTACGAGTACGCGCCGGCCTGACCGGGCCATCGGCGAGGAAAATCCTTTCTCCTGCAACCACTTGGCTCCCTGAACAGCGGGAGCCGCGCCTGTGCGCCATTGCGGGCCGGTTTGACGCCCGCTGCCCGCGTCGGTAATCCTCGCGCGTCCCGTGCCCGCGGCACGGACCATTGAAGTCCTGAACCACTTTAGAAGGGGGAGCCCGCATGAGCGGAGCCGTCGATACACCAAACCCGGAACGGATACCGGAATTCAAGCAGTTGCTGGGTCATCCGCGTCCGCTGTGGATGCTGTTCATGACCGAGTTCTGGGAACGCTTCGCGTTCTACGGCATGCGCTGGGCCCTGGCCCTCTACATCGTCGCGCAGTTCTACGGCGGCGACAGTGCCGGTGAGGCGCCCGCCAGCCGGCTCTACGGCGCGTACCTCGCGCTGGTCTACGCGGCAGCGCTGTTCGGCGGCTATGTGGCGGACCGGGTGATCGGCTACCAGCGTTCGATCCTGCTGGGTGCGGTGATCATGGCGGCCGGCCTGTTCCTGATCATGTTGCCCAACGAAGCGCTGTTCAAGCTCGGTCTGGCGACCGTGATCGCCGGCAACGGTCTCTTCAAGCCGAACATCTCGACGATGGTCGGCAAGCTGTATGCGACCGGCGACGAGCGACGCGACTCGGGCTTCACGCTCTTCTACATGGGCATCAACCTGGGCGCGATGATCGCGCCGTGGCTGACCGGATTGCTGGCCGAGCGGATCATGGGCGGCACGCCTGCCATGCCCGCCTACAAGGTGGTGTTCCTGGTCTCCGGCATCGGCATGCTGATCAGCCTGGTGTGGTTCTGGTTCGGTCGTGCCCAGCTGCAGGGCATCGGGCGACCGCAGGAGGGCACGGAAGGTGCCGGGCGTGTGCTGGTCACCGCCGTCTGCGCCATCGTCGCCATTCCGGTGATCTACTTCCTGCTGTCCATCGGTGCAGGCGCGCTGCAGTGGATCCTGACGCTGCTGTTCGTCGGCCTGTGCGCGCTGATCCTGAAGGAGGGCTTCAAGGATGGCGCGGTGCGGCGCGACATGGCCATCGCCATGCTGATCATCTTCGTCTTCAACGTGCTGTTCTGGTGCTTCTTCGAGCAGGCCGGCAGTTCGTTCAACTTCCTTGCGCAGAACATCGTGAACCGCGATTTCGGCGGCTGGGTCTTCCCGGTGGGCTGGTTCCAGTCGGTCAATTCGCTGGCGATCATCACGCTCGCGCCGGTACTGGCCTGGCTGTGGGTGAAGATGGGCAGCAAGAACCCGTCGATCCCGCGCAAGTTCGGCCTGGGCCTGATCTTCAACGGCCTGGCGTTCCTGCTGCTGATGATCGCGCTGTCCAGCCTCGTCGATCCGGAGACGCTCAAGATCCCGTTCTGGACGCTGTTCATGGTGTACGTGATCCAGTCGGTCGGCGAGCTCTGCCTGTCGCCGATCGGCCTGTCGATGGTCACCAAGCTGGCGCCGGTGCGCCTGGTCGGGTTCGGCATGGGCGGCTGGTTCCTGTCCACCGCCATCGGCAACAACCTGTCGGGCATCTTCGCCAGCCACGTCAGCGGCGAGACCGGCATGACGGTCGAGTCGGCCCATGCGGGCTACACGATGGGTTTCTGGATCCTGCTGGGCTCTGGCGCGCTGCTGTTCCTGATCGCGCCCCTGATCCAGAAACTGATGCACGGCGTGAAGTGACGCGTCGGCGCGCGCCCGAAGGGCGCGCCTTTGCCGATGCGTCATCCCCGCGAAGAGCCTGCCCTCGAATGCATGAGTCGGGGGCGGGGATCCAGAGAGAAACGGCGGCCATCGGCCGCCGTTTCTCGTAGAGCGGAGCTTGCTCCGCTGCTGCTGGATTCGTACGCATCGCGCAGCCGAGCAAGCTCGGCTCTACGGGAGGGGGCCTCAACCCTCGATACGCTTGACGCCCTCGCCGGCCAGCTTGTCGATCAGCTGGTCGAGCATCGTGCGCTCGTCCTCGCTCAGCGGTTCCAGCATGCGCTGGTGGTATTCGATGACCATCGGCGCGACCTCGTCGTAGACCCGGAAGCCCTCGTCGGTCAGTGCCAGCACCGACCGGCGGCGGTCGTCGCCGTGGATCTCGCGCTGGATCAGCGCCCGTTCCAGCAGGCGGGCCACCGCCCGGCTGACCGCTACCTTGTCCATGGCCGTGCGGCTGGCCACCTCCCCCGCGGACAGGCCGGGGAAGCGCCCCAGCACCGCCATGACCCGCCATTCGGTGATGGCCAGGCCGAAACGGCGGTGGTACTCGCGCGAAATCGCGCTGCTGATCCGGTTGGACAGCACGCTCAGCCGATAGGAAAACAGGCGGTCGAGGTCGAAATCGGCGTGGATGGCGGGGCTGGCTGGCTGGCTCATGCTGCGCTGCTACTTGTTGTTGGTTTCAGCTGAAACTATAGAATGGGTCAAATCCCGGCAAGCCTAGCGAGGCGCCCCATGACCGCACAACCCAATTCTGGCATCCAGCCCACGACGTTCGACAACCCGATGGGCATCGACGGGTTCGAGTTCGTCGAGTTCGCCGCCCCGCAGGGCCAGGCGCAGCACCTGCACGATTACTTCCGCAAGCTGGGCTTCGTGCAGGTCGCGCGTCACAAGACGCGCGCCATCAGCACCTACCGCCAGGGCGACTGCACCTTCCTCATCAACGAGGATCCGGATTCCTTCGCTGCGCGCTTCGCCGCCGAGCACGGACCGAGCGCCTGCGGCTTCGCGATCCGGGTGAAGAAGCTGGCCGAATGGGCGCGCGTGCAGGCGCTGAAGAACGGCGCCGAATCCTTCGACGCCGCCGACGAACTGACCAAGGCCGTGGCCGCGCCCGTCATCAAGGGCATCGGCGACTGCATGCTCTACATCGTCGACCGCTACGACGACAAGGGCACCATCCACGACCCGGACTACGAATACCTGCCGGGCGTGGACCTGATGCCGAAGGGCTTCGGCCTGACCTTCATCGACCACCTGACCCACAACCTCTACCACGGCAACATGGCCAAGTGGGCGGACTACTACGAGCGGTTGTTCAACTTCCGCGAGATCCGCTACTTCGACATCAAGGGCGCCAAGACCGGCCTGCTGTCGAAGGCGATGACCGCACCCGACGGCATGGTGCGCATCCCGCTCAACGAGTCCAGCGATCCGAAGAGCCAGATCAACGAATACCTCGACGCGTACAAGGGCGAAGGCATCCAGCACATCGCCTGCTTCACCGACGACATCTACACCACGGTGGAGAAGATGCGCGAGGCCGGCATCGCGTTCCTGGACACGCCGGACACGTACTTCGAGGTGATCGACCAGCGTATTCCGAACCATGGCGAAGACGTGGCGCGGCTGGCGCGCAACAAGATCCTGATCGACGCCGACGTGGAGACCAAGCAGCGCAAGCTGCTGCAGATCTTCACCCAGAACGCGCTGGGTCCGATCTTCTTCGAGATCATCCAGCGCAAGGGCAACGAGGGTTTCGGCGAAGGCAACTTCCAGGCGCTGTTCGAGAGCATCGAGCGGGATCAGATGAAGCGCGGGGTGCTGTAAGGTCTCTTCGAGCCCCTCTCCCCTCGGGAGAGGGGTTGGGGAGAGGGAGGGCGAAGCCTTATGGTTTGCCGTGTCAGGAAAGCGGATCAGCAAGGACAGGAGGTCCTGCATGAGCAAGCCACGCTTGCCGACCCACACGCTCGATCATGCCAAGCAGTTGCGCAGGCGCATGACCGATGCCGAACGCCGGCTGTGGCAGTACCTGCGGGCAGGACGCCTGGAGGGATTGAAGTTCCGGCGCCAGCATCCCGTTCCGCCCTACATCGTCGATTTCTGCTGCGTCGAAGCGCGCCTGGTGGTGGAACTGGATGGTTCGCAGCATTCGCCGGCCGCGGATGCTGCAAGAACGCGATACTTGCAGTCTCAGGGATGGCGGGTCGTCCGGTTCTGGGACAACGATGTGCTGAGGGAGGTGGAGGCGGTGGTCACGGCGATCTGGGATTTCGCCTCGCGGCCGGCCCTCTCCCCAACCCCTCTCCCGCCGGGAGAGGGGCTTTGATCGGGACACGATGAGCATGAATGCAAACAGTGGCAACACCTACCAGACCGGCTTCGGCAACCACTTCGCCACCGAGGCGATTCCCGGCACGCTGCCGGAAGGCCGCAACTCGCCGCAGCGGGTCGCGCACGGCTTGTATGCGGAACAACTGAGCGGCACCGCGTTCACGGCGCCGCGCGCGGAGAACCGCCGCAGCTGGCTGTACCGCATCCGCCCGGCGGCGATGCACGGCCCGTTCGCGCCATATGCGCAGCACCGGCTGCACAGCGATTTCAGCGCGGGGCCGGTGTCGCCGGACCAGATGCGGTGGTCGCCGCTGCCGATGCCGGAGACGCCGACCGACTTCGTCGACGGCCTGTACACGATGGCAGGCAATGGCGGTCCCGAGGGACAGCACGGTGTCGGCATCCACCTGTACGCCGCCAACCGCTCGATGCAGGGCCGGTACTTCTACGACGCCGACGGCGAGTTGCTGATCGTGCCGCAGCAGGGCAGCCTGCGCATCGCCACCGAGTTCGGCGTGATCGAGGTCGAGCCGCAGCAGATCGCGGTGATTCCGCGCGGCGTGCGCTTCCTGGTCGAGCTGCCCGACGGCGAGGCGCGTGGCTATGTGTGCGAGAACTTCGGCGCCGCGCTGCGCCTGCCCGACCTGGGGCCGATCGGCTCGAACGGGCTGGCCAATCCGCGCGATTTCGAGACGCCGGTGGCGGCGTACGAGGACGTCGAGGGCGGGTTCGAGCTGATCGCCAAGTTCCAGGGCCACCTGTGGCGCGCCGATATCGGCCACTCGCCGCTGGATGTCGTGGGATGGCACGGCAACTACGCGCCGTACCGCTACGACCTGCGCCGCTTCAATACCATCGGCTCGATCAGCTTCGACCATCCCGATCCGTCGATCTTCCTGGTGCTGACCTCGCCCAGCGACACGCCCGGCGTGGGCAACATGGATTTCGTGATCTTCCCGCCGCGCTGGCTGGTGGCGCAGGACACGTTCCGGCCGCCGTGGTTCCACCGCAACATCGCCAGCGAGTTCATGGGCCTGATCCATGGCGTATACGACGCCAAGGCCGAGGGCTTCGCGCCGGGCGGCGCATCGCTGCACAACTGCATGACCGGGCACGGTCCGGACGCGGCCACATTCGAGAAGGCATCGAACGCCGATCTGACCAAACCCGATGTCATCACCGGCACCATGGCCTTCATG
The DNA here is from genome assembly GCF_035999195.1 of Pseudoxanthomonas sp. NCBI lineage: Bacteria > Pseudomonadati > Pseudomonadota > Gammaproteobacteria > Lysobacterales > Lysobacteraceae > Pseudoxanthomonas > Pseudoxanthomonas sp. The sequence continues at coordinate 1,511,619 of NZ_DASYGY010000009.1, read as the reverse complement.
TTCGAGACGCGCGCGGTGATCCGGCCGACGCGGCAGGCGGTCGAGGCCGCGCATCGCCAGCGCGATTACCAGGCCTGCTGGGCGGGCCTGCAGAAGCACTTCGCGCCCAAGGGCTGAGCCGCGCTCAGGGCAGGGCGTTCTCCGCCTGCTCGGCGAGACGTTCCTGCAGGTGTCGCAGGTCATCGGGCGGGAGTGCCTCGAACACGCGCGTGCGGATGCGTCCGGCCAGTGTCGCGGCCACCCTGCCTTCCAGGAACCGCAGCGCGTCGGCGATCGCGTCGCGCATCGCATCGTCGTCCAGCCGCGACTGCAGGCGCTCGCGATGGTGGCGCGCCCCTTCGTCGCGCTGCAGTTCCAGCATGCCCGACAGGTAGACCTTGGCGGCGACGAGCGAGCGTCGCGTGCCGGTCGTGCCGGTCGTGGCGGGCGTGGCGACAGGCGCATGTTCGACGACAGGCGGCGTTGCCGGCTCCCGCGTCGTCGCGGCGATGCCCAGATAGCCCCCGCTAACCAGGCGCTGGATCAGCAGCGGTGCGTCCTGTCCCAGCAGCCGCACCAGTTCCGCCAGGTCGCGTTGCCCGTCGCAGAGGATCAACGCGCGCCGCTCGCGCATGCCCAGCGCGCCCGTGTGGGCCTGCAGTGTCTGGCGGGCGAGATCGGTCTTGGAGGGACGCATGCGCGGGCTGCCGGAAGATCGCGCGCAGGCTAGCCGTGGACGATGAAGTGCCGATGACAGCGCGGCTTCATCGCGGCGACTTAACGCACGAACGCTACGATTCACGTTTGTGCACTGGAGAGCGCCGATGAAGTCGATGTTGCCGATCGTGATGGTCGTCACGCTGTTGTCCGCATGCCAGCGCGAGGAAGCCCGTGCGCCGGCGGTGGAGCCGCAGACCACCGCGACCAGCACGCCGATGGCGGAAGCGCCGGCACCGACGCCGGCCGTGGACGACACGGCCGCGCCGGCCGGGCCGGTGAGCCAGGCCAGTTTCCTCGGCTACGGCGACATGAAGCTGGGCAGCACGATCGATGAAGCGCGCGCGGCCTGGGGCGGCGAACTCAACGGCGCACCGATGGAGGGCACCACCTGCCACTACCTGTGGCCGAAGTGGATCACCCGGCCCGCCGATTTCGCCTTCATGATGGAAGAGGGCAAGTTCGTCCGGTACGACGTCGGCACCGACAAGGAAACCGCGCCGGGTGGTGGCAAGGTCGGCATGAGCATCGACGAACTGCAGAAGCTCTATGGCGGCGCGTTGAAGGCCTCGCCCCACAAGTACACGCAGGGTGGCCAGTATCTGGCCATGGATGCGGGCGATGTGGCGCCGACCCAGCTGATCTTTGAAGCCGATGCCGCCGGCAAGGTGACCTCGTGGCGCGTGGGCCTGTCGCCGCAGGTCGAATACGTGGAAGGCTGCTCCTGATCGGCGCCGCCCGGCTGGCCGCATCGGCGGGCCGGGCATAGAATCGCTGCAGACTCGACGGGGAGCGCGGCGATGGCGGATGCCTGGGGATATTTCGCATTGGGCCTGGTGCTGCTGGCGCTGGGCGGGGATTCCATCGTCAAGGGTGCCTCGGGCCTGGCCCAGCGCCTGGGCGCATCGCCGTTCGTGGCCGGCCTGCTGCTGATCGCGTTCGGCACCTCGCTGCCGGAACTGGCGGTCAATGCGCGTGCCGTGTGGGTGGGTTCGCAGGATCTCGCGCTCGGCAATGCGGTGGGCAGCAACATCGTCAACCTCGGCCTGACCCTGGGCGTGGCCGCGCTGGTGGCGCCGGTGCTGGTACGCATGCGCGTTCTCTCATCGCTGCTGGTGCTGTTGGCGCTCGCCGTGCTGGCGCTCATCGTGTTCGGCCTGGATGGCGTGGTCGGCCGTGTCGAGGGCGGCGTACTGCTGCTGGGCTTCGTGGCGTCGCTGGCGTTCCTGCTGGCGCGCGCGCCCCGCGAGGACGCGGGCGTACGCACCGAGGTCGTGGCCTTCGCGACCACGCATACCGTGCTGTGGATGAACCTGCTGCGCTTCGTCGTGGCGGCGGCGCTGCTGTACTACGGCGCGCGGTTCGTGGTGCAGGGCGCCCCGGTGATCGGCGCGCACTGGGGCCTGTCGCCGCTGCTGACCGGCCTGCTGCCGGTGGCGATCGGCACGGCGCTGCCCGAGATCGCCGCCGCGGCGATGGCGGCGCGGCGCGGGCAGGGCGACATGGTCGCGGGCCATGTCATCGGGTCCAGCCTGTTCAACCTGCTGGTGGTGGTGGGCGGCATGGCGGCGTTCCGGCCGCTGTCGCTGCCGGAGTCGTTCGTGCGGCTGGAACTGCCGGCGGCCATCGCCTTCGTGCTGGTGCTGTACCCGATGTTGCGCGGCGACCTGCGCATCAGCCGCGTGGAAGGCGGCATCCTGCTGGCGGCCTTTGTGGGTTGGGTGATCCTGGAAGTCGCGTTGCTCGCCTGACTGAACAGCGGGTCAGGCTTATGTGAACGGGTTTGTTAAACTCGGGGCGATTGCTCGCGAATGACCCATTCCCTGCAACGCAAGGCGGTTGATGATTCCATTTCTCGAAATCCTGCTCGCGCTGCCGTTCGCGCTGGCGCTGGTGGTGGCGCTGGCACGCGGCCTGTCGCGCGGTGCGACCGCGTGGCTGGCGGGCCTGGCGCCGCTGCTCGGACTGGTGCTGCTGGCGTGGGTGACGCCCAGCGTCCTGCAGGGTTGGAACCTGCGCGCCGACCATGCGTGGATTCCGCAGATCGGCCTGGCCTTCACGCTGCGGCTCGATGGGCTGGCCTGGATGTTCGCCGGCCTGGTGCTGGCGATCGGTGCGCTGGTGGTGATGTACGCGCGCTACTACCTCAGCGCGAAGGACAGCGCGCCGCGCTTCTTCGCCTGCCTGCTGCTGTTCATGGGGTCGATGCTGGGCGTGGTGCTGGCCGGCAACCTGCTGCTGCTGGTGGTGTTCTGGGAACTGACCAGCATCAGTTCGTTCCTGCTGATCGGGTTCTGGTCGCATCGCCAGGACGCGCGCGAGGGCGCGCGGATGGCGCTGGCGATCACCGGCGCCGGTGGACTGGCGCTGCTCGGCGGCGTGCTGCTGCTCGGACGCATCGTCGGCAGCTACGACCTGGACGTGGTGCTGGCCTCGGGCGACCTGATCCGCGCCAGCCCGCTGTATCCGTGGGCGCTGATGCTGGTGCTGGCCGGCGTGTTCACCAAGAGCGCGCAGTTCCCGGTGCACTTCTGGCTGCCGCATGCGATGGCGGCGCCCACGCCGGTGTCGGCCTACCTGCATTCGGCGACGATGGTGAAGGCCGGCGTGTTCCTGCTGGCGCGCCTGCATCCGGCGCTGGCGGGCACCGACCTGTTCTTCTACGTGGTCACCACCGTGGGCGCGCTGACGCTGCTGGTCGGTGCGTGGTTCGCGATCTTCCAGCACGACCTGAAGGGCCTGCTGGCGTATTCCACCATCTCGCACCTGGGCCTGATCACGCTGCTGTTCGGCATCTCCACGCCGATGGCGGTGGTGGCCGGCGTGTTCCACATCCTCAACCACGCCACCTTCAAGGCGTCGCTGTTCATGGCGGCGGGCATCATCGACCACGAGACCGGCACGCGCGACATGCGGCGGCTCGGCAACCTGCGCCGCTACCTGCCGGTGACCAGTGCGCTGGCGATCATCGCGTCGCTGGCGATGGCGGGCATTCCGTTGCTCAACGGGTTCCTGTCCAAGGAGATGTTCTTCGCCGAAGCGCTGGACATCCCGGGGCACCGCGCGATGCGTGACGGCATCGCCGTGGCGGCGCTGCTGTACGGCATCTTCGGCGTGGCTTACAGCCTGCGGTTCGTCTACGAGACGTTCTTCGGCGACGATCCGTACGTGGGCAAGGTGGCGCCGCACGAGCCGCCGCGCTGGATGAAGATTCCGGTGGAGGTGCTGGTGGTGCTCTGCGTCGCGGTGGGCATGTTCCCCGCGTGGACCGTCGCGCCCGTGCTGCACGCCGGCGCCGCCGCCATCCTCGGCGATGCGATGCCGGCATACAGCCTGTCGGTCTGGCACGGAATCAACAAACCGCTGCTGATGAGCCTGGCCAGCATCGCCGGAGGCATCGCCCTGTATTTCGGGCTGCGCCGGTTGTTCGACCTGCACGCCATCGTGCGCCATTCGCTGGGGCGCCACGTGTTCCGCTGGAACATGGAGGCGCTGTATGCGCTGGCGGGCCGTTTCACCTCGCGGATCGCCAACGGGAGCCTGCAGCGCAGCCTGCTCTTCCTGGTGCTCGCGGCCATGGTGGCGGGCGCTGCGCCCTTCGTCACCGCCGCCGCGCCGCCACTGCAGTGGCGCGCGCCGCAGCCGATGCCGATGCTGGGCTGGCTACTGTGGCTGGTGCTGGTGGTGTGCGCGGTCTGGACCATCCGGCTCTACCGGCAGCGACTGCTGGCGGTGATCGTGCTCGGCGGTGCGGGCCTGATGGTCAGCCTGGCCTTCGTCTTCCTGTCCGCGCCGGACCTGGCCCTGACCCAGCTGATGGTGGAAATGGTCAGCCTGGTCCTGCTGCTGCTGGGCCTGCATTACCTGCCGCCACGCTCGCCGCCGGAGCGCACGCCGCGCCGCCGCCTGCGCGACATCGTCGTGGCGCTGGCCGCAGGTACCGGCGTGGGCACGCTGGCCTACCAGATGATGATGCGGCCGGCGGACACCATCAGCGGCGAACTGCTCGCGCGTTCGTTGCCGGAAGCCTACGGCGCCAACGTGGTGAACGTGATCCTGGTGGACTTCCGCGGCTTCGATACGTTCGGCGAGATCACCGTGTTCGGCATCGCGGCGCTGATCGTGCATGCGCTGCTGCGGCGTGCGCGGATGGCGCCGGAGAAGATCATGTCGGGGCCGCCGGTGCAGCTGCCGGTGCCGGCGGACCTGGCGCAGATCATGTTCCCGCTGACGCTGACGGTGTCCGTCTTCCTGTTCCTGCGCGGGCACAACGCGCCGGGCGGCGGCTTCATCGCGGGCCTGGTGCTGGCGGTGCCGCTGCTGGTGCAGTACGTGATCCAGGGCGCGGCGTCGGTGGAGTCGCGGTTCGGGTTCGATTACGTGCGCTGCATCGGCGTGGGCCTGATCGTCGCCGGTGTCAGCGGCGTGGCGTCGATGGGCTTCGGCGTGCCGTTCCTGACCAGTGGGCATCTCGATCTCGAGCTGCCGGTGATCGGGACGGTGCCGCTGGCCAGCGCCATCGGCTTCGATACCGGCGTGTACCTGGTGGTGTTCGGCGGCGCCATGCTGATCCTGTCGATGATGGGCACCATCCGGCCGTCGCGCACACGCGTGTCGCACCTGGGCGTGATGGAGCCGGGCGAGCGTTCCACCCGCACGGGAGAGCTGCGTTGAGGGGGATGTCCTGATGGAACTGGCGATGGCGAGCGCGATCGGCATCCTCACCGCGGCCGGGGTGTACCTGCTGCTGCGTGCGCGCAGCTTCGACGTCATCCTCGGGCTGACGCTGCTGTCGTACGCGACCAACCTGCTGATCTTCAGCGGTGGCCGGCTGGTGCCGGGCAAGCCGGCGGTGCTGCGCGAAGGCGTGGCGCCGACACTGGCGAACTACACCGATCCGCTGCCGCAGGCGCTGGTGCTGACCGCCATCGTGATCGCCTTCGCGATGACGGCGGTGACGGTGGTGCTGGCCATCCGTAGCCGCGGCGACAACGACAGCGACCATGTCGACGGCAGCAAGGCCGAGCGCCAGTTCCTGGCCAGCGAACAGCGCCGCCATGACGAAGCGCGCGAGGCGGTGAAGGGCGACGAGCCGGAGGCGCGCGCATGATGCAGCACCTGCCGGCGCTGCCGATCCTGATTCCGCTGTTCGCGGCGTCCATCGCGCTGTTCTTCGAACATCGCCGGTTCGGCATGGTGCCTCAGCGGATCGTCGCCTGGGTCTCGATCGCCGCGATGCTGGCGGTGTGCGGCGTGCTGGTCGCGTCGGCGGCATCGGGCGGCGTGTCCGTCTACCTGCTCGGCGACTGGCCGGCGCGGCTGGGCATCGTGCTGATGGTCGACCGGCTGTCGGCGCTGATGCTGCTGGTCGGGCTGCTGCTCGCGGCCGCCTGCCTGCTGCACGCGTGCGCCGGTTGGGACCGGCGCGCGCCGCACTTCCATGCGTTCTTCCAGTTCCAGCTGATGGGGTTGAACGGTGCGTTCCTCACCGGCGACGTGTTCAACCTGTTCGTGTTCTTCGAAGTGCTGCTGATTTCGTCGTACGGGTTGATGCTCAGCGGCGGGCGTGGTGAGCGCATGCGCGCCGGCCTGCACTACGTCGCCTTCAACATCGCCGCCTCGACGCTGTTCCTGATCGCGCTGGGCCTGCTCTACGGGATGCTCGGTTCGCTCAACATGGCCGAGCTGTCCGCGCGCGTGGCGCAGCTGCCGCCGGGCGACCTGGCGCTGGTGCAGGCGGCGGCGGGCCTGCTGTTCGTGGTGTTCTGTGCGAAAGCCGCGCTGCTGCCGATGTATTTCTGGTTGCCTGAAACCTATACGCACGCACCGGCGGCGGTGGCCGGCCTGTTCGCCATCATGACCAAGGTGGGCCTGTACGCGGTGCTGCGGCTCGGCACGCTGACCTTCGGGGCGTCGGGGCCGCTGGACGGTTTCGCCTGGCCGGCGTTGCTGGCGCTGGGCGCGGTGACGCTGGTGCTGGCGTCGCTGGGCGTGCTGGCCGCGGTCCGGCTGCGTGCGCTGGCGGCCTATCTGGTGCTGGGTTCGGCAGCCACGCTGTTCGTCGCGTTCTCGCTGAGCACCGTCGGGACGGTGGGCGCGGGGCTGTACTACCTGGTGCACAGCAGTTTCGCAGGCGCCGCGCTGTTCCTGCTGGCCGACCTGATCCGTCGCCGCCGCGGCCGGGCGAGCGACCGCAAGGACCTGATTGCGGCATTGCCCGACAAGACCGTACCCGGTCTGCTGTTCCTGGTGGCAGCGGTCTCGCTGGCGGGCCTGCCGCCGCTGTCGGGCTTCATCGGCAAGCTGCTGCTGCTGGAGGCGGTGCCGGCCGGTCCGCGGACGCTGTGGATCTGGTCGCTGGTACTGGGAACGAGCTTCCTGATGCTGGTCGGCCTGGCGCGCGCGGGAACACGTCTGTTCTGGCGTGTCGAACCGTGGCCCGACGCGGGTACGCACAAGCTGGAGGCCTATACGCCGGAGCAGGATCTGGCCGCGGCGCCTTCGCGCCCGCTCGAGACCGCGGCCATTCTCGTGCTGCTGGGCTACGGCGTGGCGCTGGTGCTGGCCGCGGCGCCGGTGCTGGACTACACGCGCGCCACCGCCGAACAGATACGGGCGCCCGGCGATTACGTCGACCACGTGCGCGCCGCCGCCCCCATCCTGAGGGAGCCCTGAGCATGAGCACTACATGGCGCAAGCGCTGGCTGCCGTCGTTGCCGCTGAGCGTGACGGTATTCTGCTTCTGGCTGCTGATGAACGACCAGATCAGCGCGGGCCACGTGGTGATGGCACTGCTGCTGGCGCTGCTGATTCCCCCGTTCGCCGCGCGGCTGGACCGCGAATTCGCTTCCATCGGCCGACTGCGCAGCGTGCCCCGCATGCTCGGCGTACTGGCGATGGATATCGTGACGGCCAATGTCACGGTGGCGTTGCAGGTGCTGGGGCCGGAACGGAAGATCCGGCCGGGCTTCATCTGGGTGCCGCTCGACATCGGCAACATCCATGGCATCGCCGCGCTGACCAGCATCATCACCCTGACACCGGGCACGGTGTCGTCCGTGCTGTCGGACGATCGCCGCCACCTGCTCGTGCACGTGCTGAACCTGGACGATGCCGACGCGGTGGTCCGGCAGATCAAGACGCGCTACGAGGCGCCGCTGATGGAGATCTTCCCGTGACCCCCCAGGCCCTGGTGATGTACGCCATCATCGCGTCGATGCACGTGGTGGGACTGGCGATGCTGCTGGCGCTGGTGCGGCTGGTGCGCGGCCCCACGGTGCCCGACCGCATCCTGGCGCTGGACACCCTGTTCGTATCGGCCATCGCGTTGCTGGTGCTGTTCGGCATGTACCTGGGCACGGCGGTCTACTTCGAGGCGGCGCTGATCATCGCCATGCTGGGCTTCGTTGGCACGGTGGTGCTGAGCAAGTACGTGCTGCGCCGGGACATCGTCGAATGAGTTGGGTCTTCGCCATCCTGCTGGTGCTGCTGCTGGCCGTGGGCAGCTTCTTCGTCCTGGTCGGCTCCTTCAGCCTGCTCAAGCTGTCGGAGTTCTTCAAGCGCCTGCATGGCCCCACCAAGGCCAGCACGCTGGGCGTGGGCTGCATGCTGATCGCCTCGGTCGGCTACCACGCGCTGAGCGGCACGGATCCGCAGCCGCGCGAGCTGCTGATCACCGCCTTCCTGTTCATCACCGCGCCGATCAGCGCGCACCTGATGGCGAAGGCGGCACTGTCGCTGCACATGGCCGAGCGACCGCCGATGCCGGACGGCGAGCCGGCGCAGCCGACCGATACGGTGGACGAAGACAACGGCAAGGACGCCCGATAGCGCATGCGCACGGCGCTCGTCTTCGGTGCCACGGGTCAGATTGGCGAGGCGTTGCTGGCCCGTCTGGCGGAATGGCAGGTCTTCGCGGTATCGCGCACGCCGCGTCCCGCATCGGCCAACGTGCATTGGCTGCAGGGCGAGTTCGCGCGCATTGCGGGACTGCCCGACGCGGTCGACGTGATCTTCAGCACCGGCCCGCTGGACGGATTCGCGCAGTGGTACGCGCGTGAAAAGGTCGCCACGCCGCGCGTGGTCGCGTTCGGTTCCACCAGCCTGGATACGAAGCAGGCATCCGGCGACGCGTACGAGCGCGACATCGTCGCGCGCCTGCAGGCCGCCGAGCGGCTCGTCTTCGACACCGCCGCATCGAAGGACGCCGCGGCCACCGTGCTGCGCCCGACCCTGGTCTACGGCGCCGGGCGCGACCAGACGCTGGCGCGGATCGCGGCGATGGCGCGGCGGATGGGCTTCTTCGTACTGCCGCGCGGCGCCGACGGACAACGCCAGCCGGTGCACGTCGATGATCTGGCCGACGCCGCGCTCGCCGTGGTGGAAGCGCCCGCCACGCACGGGCAGGCGTACGCGCTGCCCGGCGGAGAAGCCCTGGCCTATCGCGACATGGTGGCGCGCACGCTGGCCGCGCTCGATCCGCCCGCCCGGCTATGGCAGGTGCCGATGCCGGTGTTCAGGGCGACGTTGTCGCTGGCCCGCACGGCGGGCGTGATGCGCGGACTCACCGACGATGCGGTGGCGCGCATGCGCGAGGACCTGGTATTCGATGCCTCGCCCGCGCGGCGCGATTTCGGGTATGCGCCGCGTGCCTTCATCGTCGACAGGCGAACGGTCGGTGCGTAGAGCGGAGCTTGCTCCGCTGCTCTTCACGATGTCGACTCGATGCCATTCACCGCAGCAGCCGGGAAACCCCGTACTCGCTCAGTACTTCCAGCCCATCTTCCGGTAGAACTTGCTGAGCACCCACACCGGGCCGATCAGCAGGTAGGTGAGGTCGGTCAGGAAGCTGGGCTTCTTGCCTTCGATCTTGTGGCCGATGAACTGCGCGATCCAGGCCAGCACGAAGACCGAGATGGCCAGATAGAGCAGGTTCTGCAGGCCCAGCAGCGATTCCAGCCATCGCGTCAGCCAGGCCATGGCGATGAAGATCGCCAGCATGCCGAAACCCAGTGGGCGCGAGAGTTTGTAGTAGTACATCCACGCGCCGAACATCGCCAGCGCCGCCCACATGCCGGACTTCACCCAGGTGCCGAACACCGGGATGCACCACAGCAGCGCCACCACCGTCCACAGGATCGCCGGCACGGCGAAGACATGGATCAGCTGGTTGGTCTTGTTGACGTGGTCGCCGGAATAGCTGGCGAACCAGCGGTCCACCGGACGTTGCGCGGTCGCGTTCATTCATCCCTCCCGAGGATGGCAATGCGGCAGGGTATGGAGCATACCCCAGCCCGGGAGGGGGTTGCCGGGCCGGCCATCGCAACATCGCAGGGGGGGAGGGCGAGGCCGGCCTTGTAGGAGCGGGCCATGCCCGCGATGCTCTTCGACCACCGCGAGCAGAAGCATCGCGGGCATGGCCCGCTCCTACAAAGCTGCATGCGGTCAGTCGACGGTGATGCCGGCCAGCTTCTGCAGCGCTTCGGCGTATTTGGCACGCGTGCGCTCGATGACCTCCGCCGGCAACGACGGGCCGGGTGCCGTCTTGTCCCAGTCCAGGGTCTCCAGATAGTCGCGCACGAACTGCTTGTCGTAGCTCGGCGGACTGGTGCCGACCTCGTACTCGTCGGCAGGCCAGTAGCGCGAGGAATCCGGCGTCAGCATCTCGTCCATGATGTAGAGGCGACCATCCTCATCCGTGCCGAACTCGAACTTGGTGTCGGCCAGCAGGATGCCGCGCTCGGCGGCGAAGTCGGCGGCGAAGCGGTAGATGCGCAGGGTGGCGTCGCGCACGCGCTCGGCCAGTTCGGCGCCCACGGTCTTGACCATGGCGTCGAAGTCGATGTTCTCGTCGTGGTCGCCCACGGCGGCTTTCGTCGACGGCGTGAAGATCGGTTCTGCCAGCTTCTCGGCCTGGCGCAGGCCATCGGGCAACTCGATGCCGCTGACCTTGCCCGTACGCTGGTAGTCCTTCCAGCCGCTGCCGATCAGGTAGCCGCGGGCGATGGCTTCCACCGGCACGGGCTTGAGCTTCTTCGTCACCACCGCGCGCCTGGCGTACGGCGACGCGTCCACGCCGGCCGGCAGCACGCGGGCCACGTCGATGCCGGTCAGGTGGTTCGGCATCAGGTGCGCCGTCTTGGCGAACCAGAAATTGGAGATCTGGCAGAGCATCTCGCCCTTGCCGGGAATCGGGTCGGGCAGCACCACGTCGAACGCGGACAGCCGATCGGTGGCCACCATCAACAGGAAATCGCCTTCCGGCGCATCGGCGGGCAGGCGGTCGCGGGGCAGGTCGAACACGTCGCGGACCTTGCCGCGATGGCGCAGGGTGAGGCCGGGCAGATCGGATTGCAGCAACGTCGTGGGCACAAACACTCCTTGGGGAGTTCCGGAAACCAGCGAGGCGGTACAGCGTCGTGCGGGCGTGCGGCAGGCCGTGCGCCCGAGGCCCCGGGGCGGCCGTCTACCCGCTGCAGCGGGGCCGGGTACCGGACCGGGCCGCGTAGTGTACGGGCTCGGGGGCGCCATGTGCCGTAAAATGCCCGCCTTGTCGGAGAAGGCGGGCCGGATGAAGCGCTGGTACGGAAAACTGCTGGGATTCGTGGCCGGCTGGCTGCTGATGCGCCACCCGCTGGGCGGCCTGGTCGGCCTGATCATCGGCCACGCCTTCGACGAGGACTGGTTCAAGCTCAGCCGCGACAACCCGTATCGCACGCTCGGCCTGACCAGCGACGCCAGCGATGCGGAAATCGACCAGGCCTATCGCCGGCTGATCTCGCAGTACCACCCCGACAAGATGGCCGGCGCGGCGGAAGACCTGCGCCGCCAGGCCGAACGGAAGGCCGGCGAGATCAACGCCGCCTACGACCGCATCAAGACCCTGCGCAAGCGCAACTGAGCCCGTCCATGCCGAACTGCATCATCGCCCCGTCCATCCTGTCCGCCGATTTCGCCCGCCTGGGCGAGGAGGTCGACCACGTACTGAAGGCCGGTGCCGACTGGGTGCACTTCGACGTGATGGACAACCATTACGTGCCCAACCTGACCATCGGCCCCCTGGTGTGCAGCGCGCTGCGCAAGCACGGCGTCACCGCGCCGATCGACGTACACCTGATGGTGGAGCCGGTGGACCGCATCATTCCCGACTTCGCCGAGGCCGGCGCCAGCATCATCAGCTTCCATCCGGAAGCCTCGAAGCACGTGCACCGCACGATCCAGCTCATCAAGTCATCGGGCTGCAAGGCCGGCCTGGTGCTCAACCCCGGCACGCCGGTCGAGGTGCTGGACTGGGTGCTGCCGGAACTCGACCTGGTGCTGCTGATGTCGGTGAACCCCGGCTTCGGCGGGCAGGCTTTCATCCCGTCGGCGCTGGACAAGCTGCGCGCGGTGCGCGCGATGATCGACAAGACCGGCAAGGACATCCGGCTGGAGATCGACGGCGGCGTGAAGGCCGACAACATCGGCCAGATCGCGGCCGCCGGTGCGGACGCGTTCGTCGCCGGCTCGGCGATCTTCAATGCGCCGGACTACAAGGACGTGATCGATCGCATGCGCCAGGCCGTCGCCGAGGTGCGCGGTTGATCGATGCGTAGAGCGGAGCTTGCTCCGCTTGCCGTGCGAGCAGCCGGGCAAGCTCGGCTCCACATGAAAAGGGCGATGGCCTGCGCCACCGCCCCGGAAAATTGGAGGCTGATCCTGCCTCCGCCCGTCGTCCCTGCTATGGCGTTCCACGTTACGTGGCGTCTGTGACGGGGGCGTGACAACTGCTTTGCGTTTGTAGGAGCGACGTGAGTCGCGACCGCACGTCCTCATTCCGACGATTTCCAGCTAGATTCAGGCGCTGGCGGTCGCGGCGTGCGGTCGCGACTCACGTCGCTCCTACAGGAGAGCGGCTATGCTCACGCGTCCCCAGGAACACTTTATGACCACACCCCGCTGGCGCCTGATCCTCAACGGAAAATCCGCCGGCGATGACGACCTGCGCGACGCGGTCCATGCCCTGCGCGAAGAGGGCATCGCGCTCGACGTGCGCGTGACCTGGGAGGACGGCGATGCCGAGCGCTACGTGGCCGAGGCGATCGTCGACGGCGTGGATACGGTCATCGCCGCCGGTGGCGACGGCACGCTGAGCGAAGTGGCCACCACGCTCGCCCACCGCGATGAGTCCGCCGCCGCGCTGCCATCGCTCGGTCTGGTGCCGCTGGGCACCGCCAACGATTTCGCCACCGCGGCCGGCATTCCGGATGAGGCGTTGCCCGCGTTGCGGCTGGTCCGCGAGGTCGTCGCCGTCCCGATGGACCTGCTGCGCATCGACACCGGCGACGGATCGCACTGGTGCGCCAACCTGGCCAGCGGCGGTTTCGGCACCGAGGTGACGGTGGAAACCGACGAGGGCCTGAAGAAGATGCTCGGTGGCCTGGCCTACCTGATCACCGGCATCGCCCGGCTGGGGCGCATCGAGCCCATGAGCGCCCGTGTGCGCGGCCCGGAGTTCGACTGGCAGGGCGATTTCATCGCCCTGGGCATCGGCAACGGTCGCCAGGCCGGCGGCGGGCAGGCGCTCTGCCCGGATGCGCTGGTCGACGATGGTGTGCTGGACCTGACCCTCGTGCCGGAGCTGTCCGGCGAGGTGGCGGCCACCCTCGGCACGCTGGTGAAGGATGGCAAGCACGCCGCGCTGGACCGCGTCGCCACCCGCGTGCGGCTGCCGTGGGTCGAACTGGAGGCCGACCAGCCGCTGACCCTCAATCTGGACGGCGAGCCCTTGCAGTCCCGCCGTTTCCGCATCGAGTGCGTCCCCGGCCGGGTCCGCATGCACCTGCCGGTGGCCTGTCCGTTGCGTCTGCAACCTTAGGAAAGCGCCGAAAACGCTCCCTCGTCATTCCCGCGAAGGCGGGAATCCAGCGACTTCGCACTTGAGCGGCATCAAGTCACCGGGCCCCCATCCGACCCGACGTGCGTCTGTCGAAGGCCGCGGGGATGTCGGCGGTGGTTTGTGGTTTCCCCAGTGGTCGTCGGACCGATGCCTCGGGTAAAGTACGCCCGTGTCCCATCCCGCGCTCCCGCTTTCCAACGTTTCCGCACGCCGTGGCTGGCGATGGTGGCCCCTAGCCGTCGCCCGTACCGCCACCGTGTCCCGGAAGGAAAGCCCGCTTGATCTCGCACGCCCAGTTCCAGCAGTACGCTGCTGAAGGTTTCAACCGCATCCCCGTCGTCCGTGAAGTGCTGTCCGACCTGGACACGCCACTTTCGGTCTACCTGAAACTCGCCGACGCGCCGCACACCTACCTGTTCGAGTCGGTGGAAGGCGGCGAACGCTTCGGCCGCTATTCCATCATCGGCCTGCCGGTGCGCCGCGTGGCGACCTTCCGTGGGCACACGCTGCAGGTCCACGACCACGGCCAGCTGGTCGAGACGCGCGAGGTCGCGGATCCGTTCGCCGAAGTCGAGGCGCTGCGCGCCGCCTATGCGGTGCCCAAGCTTGAGGGCCTGCCCGGATTCACCGGCGGCCTGGTCGGCTGGTTCGGCTTCGAATGCATCGGCTACATCGAGCCGCGGCTGGCGACCGGCGACAAGCCCGACGAACTCGGCACGCCCGACATCCTGCTGATGCTGTCGGAAGAAGTGGCCGTGTTCGACAACCTCAAGGGGCGGCTGTACCTGATCGTCCACGCCGATCCGCGCGAACCCGATGCCTGGGAACAGGCGCAGGCGCGACTGGACGCGCTGACGACCAAATTGCGCCAGCCCGGTTCGTACCCGACGCCGATCACCCGCGACGTGCTGGACGAGAGCCACTTCGTCTCCGGCTTCACCCACGACGGTTTCATCGCGGCGGTCGAGCAGTCGAAGGAATACATCCGCGCCGGCGACATCTTCCAGGTGGTGCTGAGCCAGCGCCTGAGCGTGCCGTTCAATGCGCGGCCGGTGGATGTGTATCGCGCGCTGCGCGCACTGAATCCTTCGCCGTACATGTACTTCCTGGACGTGGGCGATGTGCAGGTGGTGGGCTCGTCGCCGGAGATCCTGGTGCGCCTGGAGCAGGGCGAGGTCACCGTGCGTCCGATCGCTGGCACCCGCCCGCGCGGGAAGACGCACGATGAAGACATCGCGCTGGAAGCCGAACTGCTGGCCGATCCGAAGGAGCGTGCCGAGCACCTGATGCTGATCGACCTGGGCCGCAACGACACCGGTCGTGTGTCGGAGGCCGGCACGGTGCAGGTGGGTGAGCAGTTCGTCATCGAGCGCTACAGCCACGTCATGCACATCGTCAGCGAGGTCACCGGCACGCTGCTGCCGGGCCTGAGTTATGCGGACGTGCTGCGTGCGACGTTCCCCGCCGGCACCGTCAGTGGCGCGCCGAAGATCCGCGCGCTGGAAGTGATCCGTGAACTCGAGCCGATCAAGCGCAATGTGTATGCCGGCAGCATCGGCTACATCGGTTGGCACGGCGATGCCGACACCGCCATCGCCATCCGTACCGCCGTCATCAAGGACGGCCGCCTGCACGTGCAGGCCGGTGCCGGCATCGTCTACGACTCCGATCCCGAGAAGGAATGGGACGAGACGATGAACAAGGGCCGCGCGCTGTTCCGTGCCGTGGCCGAAGCGGCGAAGGGGCTGTGATGGAGATCGCCACCGAGGGCGCCCGGATCAGCCTGCGCAACGACTACAGCGAGGGTGCGCATCCGCGCCTGCTGCAGGCGCTGGCCGTGGCGAGCGCGGAAATCAATCGCGGCTACGGGCTGGATGCGCACTGTGTCCGCGCCGCCGCGCTGATTCGCGACCGTCTCGCCCGGGACGCCGACGTGCATTTCCTCGCCGGCGGCACGCAGACCAACCTGGTCGCGCTCGCGGCCTTCCTGCGCCCGCACGAAGCGGTGATCGCACCGGCCAGCGGCCACATCGCCACGCACGAGACCGGCGCCATCGAGGCCAGTGGCCACAAGGTGCTGACGGTCGCCACGACGGACGGCAAGCTGAGCCCCGAGCTGATCCTGCCGTGCCTAGAGGGCCACCACAGCGAGCACATGGTGAAGCCGCGGCTGGTCTACATCTCCAACACCACCGAATGGGGCACCGTCTACAACGCGGCGGAGCTGCAGGCATTGGGTGCGTTCTGCCGTGCTCGCGACCTGCTGCTCTACGTGGACGGCGCGCGCCTGGGCTCCGCGCTGACCACGCCGGGCAACGATGTGGACCTGGCTCTGCTGGCGGCGGAAGCGGACGCGTTCTACATCGGCGGCACCAAGAACGGCGCGCTGCTGGGCGAGGCGCTGGTGATCGTCACCCCGATGCTGCGCGCCGATTTCCGCCACGTCATCAAGCAGCGCGGCGCGATGCTGGCCAAGGGCATGGTGGTCGGTGCGCAGTTCGAGGCCCTGTTCGAAGACGGGCTGTATTTCGTGCTGGCGACGCATGCGAACGTCATGGCGCAACGTTTGCGCGACGTCCTGCA
The DNA here is from genome assembly GCF_035999195.1 of Pseudoxanthomonas sp. Classification (NCBI taxonomy): domain Bacteria; kingdom Pseudomonadati; phylum Pseudomonadota; class Gammaproteobacteria; order Lysobacterales; family Lysobacteraceae; genus Pseudoxanthomonas; species Pseudoxanthomonas sp. Next base: position 1,495,463 of record NZ_DASYGY010000009.1, on the reverse strand, counting down.
ACAGACCGGTGTGCCGCTGGCGGTGGATTCGCCCAGCAACCAGGTGTTCCCGGTGCTGCCCGACGCGATCGTGGAGCGTCTGCAACAGCAGGTCGAGTTCGAGACCTGGGAACGGCGCGGCGATGGCACCACCGTGATCCGACTGATGACGTCGTGGGCGACACCGGAATCCACCATCGAGGCGTTCGCCGTGACGTTCTCCGCGATTTATACCGAGGGTCGAGCCGCTGCGGCCGCCTCGCAGGCACAAGGAGCCTGAGCGATGCTGCTAATGATCGACAACTACGACAGCTTCACCTACAACCTCGTGCAGTACCTGCAGTCGCTGGGGGCCGAGGTGAAGGTGGTGCGCAATGATGCGATGACGGTGGACGAGATCGCCAGGCTGGCGCCCGAGCGCATCGTCATCTCGCCCGGCCCGTGCACGCCGAACGAGGCCGGCGTGTCGCTCGGGATCATCGAGCGGCTGGGCGCGAACACGCCGATCCTCGGTGTCTGCCTGGGCCACCAGAGCATCGGCCAGGCGTATGGCGGCAATGTCATCCGCGCCGGCCGCATCATGCACGGCAAGACGTCGCGGATCCGCCACGAAGGCAAGGGCGTGTTCGCCGGCCTGCCGGACGCCTATGAGGCCACACGCTACCACTCGCTGGTGGTCGAGCGCAGCAGTCTGCCGGACGCGCTGGAGGTCACCGCCTGGACCGAGAACGACGACGGCAGCTTCGAGGAAATCATGGGGCTGCGCCATCGCGAGTTCCCGGTGGAAGGCGTGCAGTTCCATCCTGAGTCGATCCTGACCGAACATGGCCATGCGCTGCTGAAGAATTTCCTGGAACGATGAGACCGATGCGCGTGGGAGCGACGTGAGTCGCGAACCGACGAGTCCAGCCAGCCAGGTCGCGACTCACGTCGCTCCCACGAGTAACTGAATATGCCACTGACCCCCCAAGAAGCCCTGCAACGCACCATCGAGCATCGCGAAATCTTCCACGACGAGATGGTCGACCTGATGCGCCAGATCATGCGTGGCGACGTGTCGCCGACGATGACAGCCGCCATCCTGACCGGCCTGCGCGTGAAGAAGGAGACCGTCGGTGAGATCGCGGGCGCCGCCACGGTGATGCGGGAGTTCTCACGCATCGTCGATGTCGCCGAGCGCACGCACCTGGTCGATATCGTCGGCACCGGCGGCGACGGCTCGCACACCTTCAACATCTCCACCTGCTCGATGTTCGTCGCGGCGGCGGCCGGCGCGCGGATCGCCAAGCACGGCAACCGCAGCGTGTCGTCGAAGTCCGGCAGCGCCGACGTGCTGGAAGCGCTCGGGGTGAACATCGAACTGCAGCCGGAGCAGGTGGCTCAGTCGATCGCGCAGTCGGGCATCGGCTTCATGTTCGCCCCGGTCCATCATCCGGCCATGAAGGTCGTCGCACCGGTGCGACGCGAGATGGGCGTGCGTACCATCTTCAATATCCTGGGCCCGCTGACCAATCCGGCCGGTGCGCCGAGCATCCTGATGGGCGTGTTCCACCCGGACCTCGTCGGCATCCAGGCGCGCGTACTGCAGGAACTGGGTGCGGAGCGTGCGCTGGTGGTGTGGGGGCGCGACGGCATGGACGAGTTGTCGCTGGGCGCCGGCACGCTGGTCGGCGAACTGCGCGACGGGCAGGTGCGAGAGTACGAACTGCACCCCGAGGATTTCGGCATCGCGATGGCCGCCAGCCGCAACCTGCGCGTCGCCGATGCGGCCGAATCGAAGGCCATGCTGTTGGGCGTGCTGGACAACCGGCCGGGTCCGGCACGCGAGATCGTGGTGCTGAACGCTGGTGCGGCGCTGTACGTGGCCGGTGTGGCAGAGAGCATCGAGGATGGCATCGCCCGCTCGCGTGAGGCGATTGCCAGCGGCAAGGCGCTGGAGAGGCTGCAGCAGTTCGTGGCCACGACGCAGGCGCTGGGCCGTCAGAACGCGGGGGCATGACATGGCGGGAGACGGATTCGCGGTACTCCCCAAGCCGCCGTATTACGCGGTGATCTTTTCCTCGCAGCGCAATACGCACGACGATGCCGGCTACGGCGCGATGGCCGAGCGCATGGTCGAACTGGCCGCGCAGCAGCCGGGCTTCCTGGGCATGGAAGCCGCGCGCGGTGCGGATGGCTTCGGCATCACCGTGGCGTACTGGGAGAGCGAGGCCGCGATCCTTGCCTGGCGCCAGCATGCCGAGCATGCGGCGGCGCGCGAACAGGGACGGCGGGACTGGTACGACCACTTCGAGCTGCGGGTAGCGAAGGTGGAACGGGCCTACGGCTGGGACCGCGCGGCGTCACCCCGCGGATAAATGCGAGAATACCGCCCCGCGCGGACGACACCGCCGGCCGGAAGGGCCCCATGAGCGACATCCTGACCACCATCCTCGCCCGCAAGGCGGACGAGATCGCCGAACGCAGCGCCCGCGTGCCGCTGGCCGACCTGCGCGCGCGCGCGGCCGATACGCTGCCCACGCGCGGCTTCGCCGACGCGCTCAACGCGATGATCGCGCAGGGCGACCCGGCGGTGATCGCCGAGGTCAAGAAGGCCAGTCCGTCCAAGGGCGTGATCCGACCGGATTTCCGTCCCGCCGACATCGCGGTGAGCTACGAGTTCGGCGGCGCGGCCTGCCTGTCGGTGCTGACCGACGTGGACTTCTTCCAGGGTTCGGATGAGTACCTCAAGCAGGCGCGCGAAGCCTGCACGCTGCCGGTGCTGCGCAAGGATTTCACGGTGGATCCTTACCAGGTGTACGAGGCGCGCGTGCTCGGCGCGGACTGCATATTGCTGATCGTGGCCGCATTGGACGACGGCCAGCTGGTCGACCTGTCCGGCCTGGCCATGCAACTGGGCATGGACGTGCTGGTGGAAGTGCACGACATCGACGAACTGGAGCGTGCGCTGCAGGTACCGGTGCCGCTGGTCGGCATCAACAACCGCAACCTGCGCACGTTCGAGGTCTCGCTGCAGGCCACGCTGGAAATGAAGGACGCCGTGCCGAAGGATCGCCTGCTGGTGACCGAGAGCGGGATCGTGGTGCCCGACGATGTGGCGACGATGCGCGCCGCGGGAGTGAACGCCTTCCTGGTCGGCGAGACGTTCATGCGCGCCGAGGAACCCGGCGAAGCGCTGCGTCAGCTATTCTTCGCGGCATGACGGACGCTCCCTATCCGACGCCGCGCGCTGATGCCCCGGTGGTCGTCTTCGATTTCGATCACACACTCTACGACGGCGATTCCGGCGGCCATCTGGTCAAGTGGCTGATCCGGCGCAACCCCCTGCGCCTCGCGGTCGCGGCGGCGGCGTCGGTCATTCTCGGGCCGATGGTGGCGTTCCTGCCGACCCGGCGACGCGGCATTTCCGGTTACATCTGGATCGGCACCTTCGGCCTGCACGGCCGGCGCAGTTTCGATGCGCTGATCGATCAGTACGTGGCGGGTCATCGCGAGGACGTGCAGCAGCGCCTGTTGCCTCACGCGCTGGAGGTGTTCCGCGAGCATCGTGCGCGCGGCGACAACGTGGTGGTGGCGACCGGCGCGCCGCCGGAACTGGCACGTGCGATCCTGAGCTTCGTCGCCCACGAGGATGTGCCGGTCATCGGCACCGCCGTGGGTCCGCGCCTGGGCGCGGTGGTGGCCACGCGCCACTGCCACAACGAAGAGAAAATGCGCATGCTGCGCGAGCGCGGTTACGGCGAGGTCGCCGTGGCGTATTCGGACAGCAGTGCCGATCTGCCGTTGCTGAAGGCGGCGCGCGCGCCCGTCGTCGTGAACCCGAAGACTACGCGGGTGGCGATGTTCCGTCGCGTCCTGCCGCCGGGCACGCCGATCCTCAACTGGGGCTGCAAGGATCGCGGCGGCGCCAGCGCGTAGGGCGGGCCCAGGCCCGCCGTCGTACGCCTTCCGCGATCAAGCGCCGTGCGGTATGCGTCAGATCCGTTCCGGCGCGTTCCAGTCCTTGACCAGATCGGAGAGTTCGATCTCCGCGAAATCCCGGTATTCGCCCGCGTCGTAGAAGCGGCCGTAGCAACCCTTGCAACTCTCGAACCAGATATGCGGCTGCAAGGGATCCACCATGCGGATCAGGGGGCGGTCGCCGATGCAGGCCGGGCAGGTGATCCGGTCGATCCGGTTGTACTGCTCGCCCAGCGTCGGGTCGCCGACATCGATCTCTTCCGCGTGATCCTTCAGCGTTTCGTGATCCACCATCTCGAACCACAGTCCCTTGCACTGCGTGCAGCGATGGACGTGGGCTTGCGGAACCGTGATCCGTTCCATCGTGCCTTGGCACTTGGGGCATTGCATGCGGGAGCCTGCGACATGGGAAAGCGTGGCGCCTGTTGTAGGGCGCCGCCGCGATCCGGTCAATGGGGTGGTGCCTCGGGTCCTTCGCCGCGCGGCGGCCTGTCGTCAGTGCGCGGGTCCCTGCGAATGCGGGGGCGGCGCGGCGTGGGGCGGCATGCCACGCTCCGGCGGCGGCGCGGCAGGCATGTCGCGACGCGGCAGGTCGGTAGGTCTTGCGACAGGCGCCTGCTCCAGGTCGAGCTCGACACGTGGCCAGCCTTCCCGCGTTGAAAAGTGCGCCTGTGTGCCTTCGACCTGGATCGTCGCCAGGCTGCGCGACGTGATGCCCGCCGTGTGGCAGGCCTCGGTGAACTGCGACAGGCGGGCTTCGCTGGTGTAGTCGGGCAGATGCCGCTTCAGGGCGTCGTAGAGAGCGTGCTGCGGGTGGGTCGGATCGCGGGGCGTGGTCGGCGTGGCGGAAGCGGTTACCGGTTCCCCGCCTTGGAGGACAGTGTCATCCCCGGAGCGTGCGCGACGGGAAATCCATTCGTCGTCCCGCACTTCTCGGTCATGCGCCGCGGCGGTGCTGTCGGGACTCTGCTTCCGGCCATCGTCCGAATGACGCAGGGTGATGAGCCGTTGGCCGTCGCTGGTGTCGATCAGGCCGAGATTCCGGCCGCCAAGATTGAGACCGGTGCTTTCCAGTTGCGCGGGGTCCAGCCCCAGTCGGGCCATGTCGAGTTTGATCGTCGGCGGTCGGATCCAGTGTGCCGTGTCTTGGCCAACCTGTTCGATCAGATAGGCGCCGTAATAGTTGCGGTAGTCGGCCTTGCCCTGCGCCCCCAGCGTTCTGGCGGATTGGTCGAAATGGCACTGCGCCACCGGTTCGACATTGATGGAGCCGGCCTTGGGCAGGCGCGTGTCGGCCATGCGCATGTCCTGGTCGAGGATGATGCCGCGGGCGAGTTGGGGGACAGCGCTGTCTCGCACGACGCATCCGGTGGTGGGAACTGCACGCCTCAGCATTTCTTCGCGCGAGATTTCACCATCATTGGTGTACTGAATGCGGCTGGCCAGCGCATTCCAGCCTTCGATTTCGGCGATCGCTTCGTCGCGGCGGACGGCGCGCTGGTACAGGGAAAAATGGGGCGTCACATCGGCGCTGCCCCCGGGGCCGGCGGCGCGTATCTCCTCCGTGATCTGGGCGGCGACGAAATGCAGGGTCTTTCTGGACTCCACCGCGTTCAAGGCATGCCCTGTTTCATGACCCAGCGTGCTGGTGATGACGTCGATTCGATCCCGGCGCTCCTGCAGGTCTGGCCTCGTGAAGGTATCCATGCTGAGGTAGACAGCCTTCTCGCTGCTGTCGTAATGCCCGCCCTCGTTCGCGCCGGGGGGCGTGAGGCGGATATGCTCGAGTCGCCCCACCTCGATGGCTTGTGTCATCCGCTCCTGGAGATAAGGTGCGGTAGCGATGGCTTCGTCTATGCAGGGGCGTTTGTCCGCGGGAAGCCCATCGGTCAGACGTTGCAAGTGTGGAGGCAAGCTAGTCATTGCGCGGACCTCCCGAGATTCGCAGCCAGCTGGCGCACGCCCGTTCCGCCTCGGTGCCCTCATCCAGATAGTAGAGGTAGACCCCTACACCGAAACCCGTCCGGTGCTTCGGAACGTCTCGGCCAAACCCCCAGGAAGGCTTGTTGCCGGTGGTGGAGCGCGTCGCTGCACGTTGGTATCCCAGGGCGACGATGTCGTTGGCAAGCTCCTCGAAATCCATCGTGCAGTAGGTGGCTTTCTGGTTGGTCCACGGCTCGACGCCATTGCTGAGCGCGATCATGATCGTCGGAGGATCGCTCAGTGCATGCAGACGGACGGTCTCTATGTAATAAGTCCATCCCTCGGTCGTGATGCCGAAGTACTCATAACCATCGCGCACCCTCGGGTTCTTCACCAGGCGGACCTTGAAGATCGACTCCAGATGCGTGTGTTCCATGTCTTCCAGCGTCTGCAGGGCGTCCAGCAGCGCCAGTACCTGCTTCCGGAGCGTGGCGGATGGAATGGGCGGGCCGCGTTCGATTTCGACGGTGGCTTCGTCAGTCCCAGGTTCCGTTGGCGCGGCCGATGCGGTTTCGGGAGGAGAGAGGACCGGTGTTGGTGACGGCGTCGGTGCCGTTGGCGCGGAGTCTGTCGCTGCCGACGCGGGTGCAGGCTCCGGAAACTTCCCGGACGGGCGGGCTTCGCCGCAGGCTGCCAACGCGCCTGCCACCAACGTGGAGGTGGTCATGATCCGCTGGAGTGGGTTCATTTCATCATCCTGGACGGCAAGGGATGCGGGCGGATGCACGCGATGGGGTTTGCGCTTGGCCTGCACCGGCACGCCACCGGGCGGCAGGGGGCCCAGCTCGCGGACGGTGCGCTCGTTGACGATGGCCAGGTCGCGAAGCAGCTGCAGCGCGTGCAGCGCATCGTAGCGGAATCTCAACCCGGACTCGGTGCTGGCCACCTTGTCATCCGTGACGGTCACGTACGTTTCCATGCGATGCATCGGGGCGATAGAGGTCATCCCGCCGACAGCGACGCGCGGGTGCGCTCGTCATCGGCCACCCGGACGCGGACGTCATTCCTGTGAGCGTGCGATGCTTCAAGTGGCAACGGCTGCACCTCGACCTTCGGCAGCAGCCGCCTGGTGAAGTAACTGTCCTGGTAGTAGCGCACCTTGCGGCACAGGATGGGATGGGCGAGGCCTTCGTACAGCACGATCTCCTTCTCCGGCCCCATCGCCTTCAGCTCCTGCGGCAGCATCAGGGCGCGCTTCTCCAGCACCTCGTTGTCGGACACGTTGCGGCCCTGGCCGTGCGAGCGCGTGCGGGCGCGGCGCTTGATGGTGGTGTAGCCGAGCATTTCCGAGTAGTCGTTGGCATCCTGCTGCTCGCGCGGCGCATAGATGATCTGCAGCGCGTGGTTGGTGATGATGGTGCGCGACAGCTCCTTGCCGTAGACGGCGTCCAGCTGCGCCATCGACTGTATGATCGGTAACAGGCGCAGGTTGTAGCCGGCCATGTAGGCCACCGCCTTGGCGATGATGTCGACACGGCCGATGGCGGTGAACTCGTCCATCAGCAGCAGGCACTGGTGCTTCAGCGTCGGATCGTTCTGCGGCAGCACCTTGGTGTTGACGTTGATGAGCTGGCTGAAGAACAGGTTCACGATCAGCCGGCTTTCGGCCAGCTTGTTCGGCTGGATGCCCACGTAGATCGTCATGCGCCTGCGGCGAACGTCGTCCAGACGGAAATCGTCGGCGCTGGTGGCCGCATCGAGCACCGGGTTCAGCCAGGGATTCAGCGGCTCCCGGAAGGAACCGATGATGGACGCGAAGGTCACGTCGGCCTGCGACAACAGGCCGGCAAACGCAGTGCGCGCCTGACCGCTGAGGAAGGGCGCCTCCACCAGCCTCTGCAGATACGGCTTGAGCTCGCCGCCATCGCCCGACGCCAGCCGCAGCACGGCGCCCAGCGTGGGCAGTTCCGCGTTCCGGTCGTGGTCGCGCCGTTCGAAGAGGTACAGGGTGAACGCAAGGAAGGCGTTGCGCGCCTGACTGATCCAGAACTTGTCCTTGTCGTCGCCGTCCGGATACAGCATCGCGGCGATGCTCTGCAGGTCGGACACCCGGAATGCCGGGTCCGGCGAGACGTAGGTCATCGGATTCCAGCGATGCGTGCGGCGGTCTTCGGCGAACGGATTGAACAGGTACACCTCGTGGCCGATCGATCGGCGCCAGCCTGAGGTCAGGTCGAAGTTCTCCTGCTTGATGTCCAGCACCACCGCCGACTCGCGATAGTCCAGAAGGTTGGGGATGACCACGCCGACGCCCTTGCCGGAGCGCGTCGGCGCCGCCAGGATCACGAACTGCTGGCCCGGCAGGCGCAACAGCTTGCCGTTCATCCGGCCCACCACGATGCCGTTGTCCTTGCCGGACAGGAAGCCCTTGCTGGCCAAGTCGATCATGCGGGCGAAGCGCGCGCGACCATGCAGGTTCCGATAGCTGCGCAGCTTGTAGACCATCACCGCCAGTGCGACCCATACCATCAGCATCAGCCCGCCGCCGACAGCGCCCGCGGCCTTGATGCGCCACGCATAGGGTTGCACGCGCGGATGGTCGAGATGCTTCAGATAGTCGACGTACGTGCCCCATCCGACCTGGCTGCCGTCGAGGCCGAGGAACAGCAGCGCCAGGTAGCCGGAAAGGTAGAGGGCGCCCACGGCCGCCAGGCCGGCGAGCGCCAGGATGATCACACCACGTGTATTGCCCACACGACCCCCTGTCGTCGCTCCATGATGAATGCCGCGCCTCAGTCCGCGCCGGCGGCCGCTGCGTCCTGCTTTGCCGACGTGTCGATCAGCACGTACTGGTCGTTCTTCTGCCACCGTGGCAGGCCATCCTGCAGCTTGATGCACGGCTGCCCGCCGCAGGATGTGATGGTCACCTGCTGCAAGGCCTCCAGCACCTCCGCGTCCACGGCGGCGCGATCGGCCCGCTGCACGTTGTGCCACGCCGCGTATCCGCTGCCCGCCACCAGCAGCAGGCAGGCCGCCGACAGCACGCCCAGCGATTTCCAGCCGAGGAAGCGCGCACGCTGCGACAACTGCGCCTGCTCCCGCTGCAGGTGGTCGGCTACCTGGCGCAGTCGCGTCGCCGTTTCGCCGATGCTGTGCGTCGCGGCGGGAATCCCATGCGCCAGGGCCTCGTGCACGGCAGCGCGCGCCTGGTCGCTCATCTCGCGCTTGCCTTCCTCGATCGTCTTCCTGACCACGATGGCGGACGCTTGGAGTTCCTGCGCCGATGCCTGCTGTGCGCTCGCGGCCTTGTTGCACTGCTCTGTCAGGTGCGCCGCCAGCAATGCCGCATTGGCGACGAACTCTTCCATCTTCGACGGTTCCATGGCGTCCCTTGTCACGCGAGATGTTGATGCCACCTTTCCACCAGCATGCTGCAAGACATGTTTTTCTTTCAAGCACCGATCCGCTGGTCGATGTTTTTCCCGAGAGTGCGCCGGGAGTGCCACGCATATAGCGCGTCGTCTGAATTGTTCACCGCGGTGAAGATCACTTTCACATTGCGTGTGACGCATTTCCGTGTTTCACAAATGCCTTCACCTTCATGATCGAACCTGCATACAGGTTTTCATCCGAATGCAATAAATGCCTTGTTTTATAGGGTTTCCGAGATCTCGTTTATGTCGGTGAATACTCTCGTACATGTATTTACGTTTTTGTTTCTGTTGACGACACAAAAGCGCGTGGCTATGTTCGGCGCGACTGTCGTGATGCAGTAAGCGGATTCAACGTGCGGCGTGCATGAACGCCTGCATGGACATCGCAGGAGAGTGGAACGCATGGATGCGAGTACAGGGGGCAGTGCGCATGCCAGTGGCTGCGCAAGGCGATCGCTACGGGAAGATCGTGGATTCCCGGCGCGTGCGGGCGCGCATTGCCACCCGGAGACATTCATCAGTGCCGTGACGCGTCCTGCCGGGACTGCGCATCGGATGTCTGTTGCCGACGATTGCAGAAAGGTGGATGCGTGATCCGGAATGCCGTTCTTCGCAAGAGGGTGATGTCGCTGTTCGTGATGGTGCCGGTCGTGCTCGCGGGATGCGCCACCCCGCAGGCCTCGGACGTAAAGGGGCGCTGGCGGCCGGTGAATCGCTTCGCGGAGGTTCCGCAGGCCATTCCGCTGCAGCAGGCCTATGTCTATCAGGCGTCGCCGGCGGATGGCACGCTCAGGACGATGCTGGACCGGTGGGCCAAGGACGCGCGCCTGACGCTGGCCTACCTGCATCCCAACGACTACACCCTGCATGCACCCGTCGCGCAGATCCGCACCAGCAGCCTGGAAGATGCAGCCGCTTCCCTTTCCGCCGCGTATGCGGAGCAGGGCGTACAGATCGTCGTCGAACGCCCGCGGATCATCGTGAGCCAGGCATCGGTGCCGGTCGCCGGCGTGGCCCCCGCGGCCGCAATGGACGAATAGGGCGGCGGACTGCGCATGTTCAGGAAGAAGACGTCGTCTCCCGATATCGATCGCGCGGTGGCGCAGGGCGTCAGCTTCGAGCTGACGCTGGCCGAGCGCGCACGCAAGAGCGAGCGGCGCGCATGGCTGGTCGCCTGGTCCGCCATCGTGATGTCGCTGATCCTGGCCGGCGGCTATTTCCTGTTCCTTCCGCTCAAGGAGAAGGTGCCGTACCTGGTGATGGCCGATCCCTACACCGGCACGGCGAGCGTCGCGCGCCTGTCGGGCAACTTCCAGGATCGCGATGTCACGACCGAGGAAGCCATCAACAAGAGCAACGTCGCGCAGTTCGTACTCGCACGCGAATCCTACGATTCGGGCTTGATCGGCCAGCGTAACTGGCGCACCACGCTGTCGATGGCGGGGCCCGCGGTCGCGCCGGCCTACACCGCGCTGCATGCGGAGAGCAATCCTGACCGGCCGTTCCGTCTGTACGGCAGTGGGCGTGCGGTACGCACGCGCATCCTGAGCATCGTGCTGATAGGCGGCGGCGACGGGCGCCGGCCGACCGGCGCGACGGTGCGGTTCCAGCGCAGCGTGTACGACAAGGGGCGCGGTGCCTCGCAACCGCTGGACAGCAAGATCGCGACCATGGAGTTCACCTACAACCCCGATCTGCGCCTGAACGAAGAGGACCGGCTGCTCAACCCGCTGGGCTTCCGCGTGACCAACTATCGCGTGGACGACGACTTCGCTTCTGCCGCGTTGCCGGAGCGCGAGTTCCCCGCGCCGCCCGCCGCGGCGCCCGCCGTCCCCGCATATCCCGTGACGGCAGCCGTTCCCGGCAGCGCCGCCGCCCCTGCAACGGGGGATCCCTCGGCTACGCAGGGCGAGAACGAAGTATCGACGGCGCCGCTGCCCGCGGAGCAGTCGGAGACACAGACCGGAACCGGAGTACCCCAACGATGAGGTTGAAGGATGTCCTGCTGCGTGTGGTCGTCGCAGGCCTGCTGCTGGGAGCCATGCCTGCCGCGGCTCAGGTGATCGAGGAGTACACGTATGCGCCCGACAAGGTGTATCCGGTCCGCACTGGCCTGGGCATCACCACGCAGATCGAGTTGTCGCCCCATGAGGAGATCCTCGACTTCAGCACCGGCTTCAGCGGTGGCTGGGACATCAGCCGGCGCGGCAACGTCTTCTACCTGAAGCCGAAGAACGTCGATGTGGACACCAACCTGCTGGTGCGCACCGCCGCGCATTCCTACATCTTCGAGTTGAAGGTCGTCGCCACCGACTGGCGCGTGCTCGACCAGGCACGAGCCGCCGGCGTGCAGTACCGCATCACCTTCACCTATCCCGGCGATACGAGTTTTGCTGGAATGTCGGTCCGGCCGCAGGAACCCGACGCCGAACTGAGCACGGACGTGCAGTCGGACCGGGCCTATCATTTCAATTACGAGTATGCCCAGCGCAAGCGCGGCCCGGCCTGGCTGGTGCCGACGACGGTGTACGACGACCGCCGCTTCACGTACATCCGGATGGGCGACCGCACGCGGTTCCCGAGCGGCAACTTCCCCGTCGTGTTCGCGCGCGACAGCGAGGACGGCGACGAGTTCGTCGTGAACTCGACCGTACAGGACGACACCATTGTCGTGCACGGCACCTATCCCTACTTGGTCATCCGCCATGGCAACAATGTGGTGGGCCTGCGCAGGAGCCCGGAATGACGACCCAGACGCCACACGACCATCCGGAAGAAGGCTCGGAACGGGTCGTTCCGCAGAACCCGTACCAGCGGGCGGCACCGGCGGCCGATCCGGATCTTGACGCCAATGCGCCCTACCTGCGCTCCTCCGATGTGCAGCGGCTCAACCGCAAGGCATTGATGTTCCTGGCGGGGATCGTCCTGTTGCTGCTTTTCGTGGCTTTCTGGATATTCCGTAGCGCCGTGTCGGACGGGAGCGACGAAGTCCAGACGAGTTCCCGCAGCGAACAACTGGTCATTCCTGCGGCTCCCAAGGATCTTCCCGAACTCCCTCCGGAACAACCCGCAGTCGTCGCAGAGCCGGAGTTGCCGCCGCTTCCGTTGGTCAGCGAGTACTCCCCAACGCCCGTCCCTGCGTTTCCCTCCACGCCCTCCATGGAGCGGATGGAACTGACGCTCAGGGAGCGTCGGATGATGGATTTTGCCGGCAATGCCCGTTCTTCAACGGCACAAACCGATGCGGTGCCTAGTGTGATGTCGCCGGACGATTACACGCGCCTGATGATGCAGTCGGGTGGGGAGTCGCCCGCGGCGGGCACGGCTCCGGCGGACGACACGACCAGTGCCAAACCTCTCTACAACCCCAACACGCTGCTGCTGCGGGGGACCTACATCCGTTGCGTGCTGGAGTCGCGCGTCATCACCGATGTGCCCGGCTACACGTCGTGCGTGGTCACGGAGCCGGTCTATTCGGTCAACGGCAAGCGGCTGCTGCTGCCGCGGGGTTCCAAGGTGATGGGCAGCTACACGTCCGACGCCATCATCGGCGAGCGCGCCGCCATCGTCTGGGACCGCATCACCACCCCCACCGGCATGGATGTGAACATGCGCAGCCCCGGCACGGACATGCTGGGAGCGGCCGGCAATCCCGGCCATTACTCCGCGCACTGGGCGCAGCGAATTTCGTCCGCACTGCTGATCAGCATGCTCAGCGATGCCTTCAAGTACGCCGGTGCGAAGAACGGGCCACAGGAGACGGCCATTGTCAACGGCGCGATCTACCAGAATCCCTACGAGAGCAACACGGCGCGGACCATGGAGCGACTGGCCAACATGGCGCTCGACCGCAACATGGCGCGTCCGCCGACGGTGACCATCAACCAGGGCACCATCGTCAACGTCTATGTCGCCCGCGACGTCGACTTCTCCGCAGTGATGCGCTGACGGCCTGCCGGCATGGACACCCAGAACGAGCCCCTTGCCCGCGTCTCCAACGAGTTCCTGGACTACCAGTACCAGGTGCTCGGCATCGGCGAGCATATGCATTCCTCCGACGTCACCGAGATATGCATCAACCGCCCGGGCGAGATCTACCTGGAAACGGCGCGCGAGGGCTGGCTGAAGGCCGATGTGCCGACGCTCACCTTCGAGCGCGCCCGACAGTTCTGCACCTCCGTCGTCAACGAGAGCAATACCGGTCAGCGCATCACCGACATCGATCCGATGGTGTCGCTGACGTTCCCCACCGGGCAGCGTGCCCAGTTCGTCATCCCGCCGGCCTGCGACGCCGGCAAGGTGTCCATCACCATCCGCCTGCCGGCGAAGTTCAGCAAGTCGCTGGAGCAGTACGAGCAGGACGGCTTCTTCGACGAGATACTCGAGCAACAGCAGGTGCTCGGCGACCACGACCAGGAACTGCTCGAGCTGCGCCGCAGCCGCCATTACGCCGAGTTCTTCCGCAAGGCGGTGCTCTACCACAAGAACATCGTGGTGGCGGGCGCCACCGGCAGCGGCAAGACCACCTTCATGAAGTCCCTGGTCAACCACATTCCCGACCAGGAGCGGCTGGTGACGATCGAGGATGCGCGCGAGCTGTTCATCCGCCAGCCCAATGTCGTGCATCTGCTGTACTCCAAGGGTGGCCAGAGCGCCAGCAACATCACGGCGAAGAACTGCATGGAAGCCTGCCTGCGCATGAAGCCGGACCGCATCATCCTGGCGGAGCTGCGCGGCGACGAATCGTTCTACTTCATCCGCAACTGCGCCTCGGGCCACCCTGGCTCCATCACCAGCTGCCATGCGGGCAGCACGGCGCAGACCTGGGACCAGCTGGCGCTGATGGTCAAGGCCTCGGCCGAGGGGGCTGGGCTGGAGTTCGAGGTGATCAAGCGCCTGCTGAAGATGACCATCGACATCGTGGTGCACATCAAGGCGCACGCGGGGCGACGCTACATCACCGGCATCGATTTCGATCCCGCGCGCGCGCTCGCGTCCTGACAGGCAGGGAAACACATGATCCTCACGCATTCGTCGCAGGGCCATCGCACATCTCCTGGTTCGGGGAGGATCCGCTGATGCTGCCGGGCATGGAGCTGATGGGATGCACTGGACTGGCGGTTCCTCCGACGGTGATGGAGCACGTCGTGAAGGTCGAGTCCTCGTTCAACCCTTATGCGATCGGCGTGGTCGGCGGGCGGCTGGCCCGGCAGCCGCGCAATCTTCCCGAAGCGCTGTCGACCGCGCGCATGCTGGAAGAGCGTGGCTACAACTTCTCGCTGGGGCTGGCGCAGGTGAATCGCCACAACCTGGCACGGCAGGGGTTGGACAGCTACGAGAAGGCATTCGCTGTCTGCCCCAACCTGCAGGCGGGCTCGCGCATCCTGGCAGAGTGCTACTCGCGCTCGGGCAGCGACTGGGGCAAGGCCTTCAGCTGCTACTACTCCGGCAATTTCACCACCGGTTACCGGCATGGCTATGTCCAGAAGGTGTTCGCGTCCTGGCAGCGGCAAGCGGGCAGCGACACGGCGGCGGCCATTCCGGTGATCGACAGACGCGGCACGGCCAAACGGCGTGCTTCGGCCGTGCGCACCGTGGCCACCGGCGCAGCGTCGTCCCTGGTGGCGCGCCGCATCGCAGAGGCGAAGGCCGAGCGGCCCGGCGCGCAGGCCACAGCCAATTTCGCCGCGGCCCAGGTTCGGCCGGCGCCAGCGGCGGTGCGCGCGGTGCCGGCACCCGCTGCGCCCATGGCCGCGCCCGCCATCGCCCAGGCATCCGCCGAGGTGCCGGTCACGGTACAGCCATATCACCAGAACACCACCGCGGCGCCGCAAGCGCCGCAGGTCGTGCAGGCATCCGGGAGGGATGACGCTTTCGTCTTCTAGCAGCACCCGCCACGGATGGCATTTCGGCACGCGAAAGTGCCACCCATCGTCATCATCACCACTTGGGGTACACCATGAACCAGACGCACATGATCCACGCAAAGCAGGTCTTCGCCGCCTTGGCCATCGCATCCATCGCCGTAGCGGCGCTCGCATTTCCTGAACTGGCATTCGCCCAGGATGCGACCGGCGCCACGGGCCGGGTCACCAAGTTCTTCGAGAACATCAACGGCCTGTTGAATGTCGCGTCGATCGCAATCGTGACCATCGCGGTGATCTTCGCCGGCTATCAGATCGCCTTCAATCACAAGCGAATCGGTGACGTGGCGCCGGTACTGATCGGTGGTTTCCTGATCGGTGCTGCGGCCCAGATCGCCAAGATGCTGCTGCCCGCCGACGTGACCTCGACGGCGATGGTGGTCGCCCAGATGCTGAGCCAGTATGCATAAGAACGTGCTGTTCAGGGGCTGTACCCGCCCCCCCATGTTCATGGGGGTACCTTACGTACCCTTCGCGATCGGGGCGGGCGGCTGCCTGTTGCTCACGTTCTACTTCAACATGTTTTTCCTGGCCCTGCTGCCGGTGGTCATCTTCATCATGCGGCAGATGGCACGCCGCGACGAGATGATCTTCCGGCTGCTGGGGCTGCGGTGGCAGTTCCGGACCAAGGTCCGGAACCTCCGGCACCACGAAGGGATGTGGGTGTTCACGCCCAATGCCTACCGCAAGCGTTTCGACGACTCGATTCCGGACTGATCCCATGCTCGCGCCCGACCTGGCCATCGCCGAGTTCATTCCCTTTTCTGCCCACGTGTCGCCGCACGTGGTCAAGACGACGGGCGGCGATTTTCTGCTGGCCTGGCGGCTGGAGGGGCTGCCCTTCGTCGGGCGCGAGGAATGGGAGCTGGAGCACCGCCACAACAGTTTCAATCGCATGCTGCAGACGCTGCGCGCGCCGGATTTCGTCAATGTCGCGTTCTGGGTCCACGACCTGCGGCGACGCGGAAGCGTTCGTTCGACGGCCAAGTTCGACCAGGTCTTCAACCAGACGTTGTCGGACGACTACTTCGATGCGCTGTCCGCGCAGAAGATCATGCAGAACGAGCTGTATCTCACCATGATCTACCGCCCGGTCGTGATGGGGAAGAAGTTCGTCGAGAAATCGGCCAACGTGTCGCGCCTCCAGGCCGAGCAGGACCAGGCCGTGGCCAAGCTGATGGAACTGGCGGGCAACGTGGAGGCGGTCCTCAAGGACTACGCTCCGGTCAGGCTGGGCCTGTACGAGGCGGAGCGTGGGGGTGTGTTCTCCGAGACGCTGGAGTTCTTCGGCTTCCTGCTCAATCGCATTTCCGAGCCGGTGCCGGTGCTGCGCGCGCCGGTCTACGACTACCTGGCCGTGAGCCGCCACATGTTCTCGTCGAAGACCGGCGACTTCGTGGTCAGTGCACCGGATGGCAAGAACCACTTCGGCGCGATCCTCAACATCAAGGAATACACGGACGCAACGTGGCCCGGCATCCTGAATGGCCTGAAGTACCTCGACTTCGAGTACATCATCACCCATTCGTTCAGCCCGATGGGCCGTCAGGACGCGTTGAAGGTGCTGGACCGCACGAAGGGCATGATGATCTCGTCCGGCGACAAGGCGGTCAGCCAGATCGTGGAGCTCGACCACGCCATGGACCAGGTCGCCTCGGGCAATTTCGTGCTGGGCGAATACCACTTCATCCTGACGCTCTACGCCGAAGACCAGCAGCGCCTGTCGCAGAACGTGGCGGTCGCGCGCGCCGAGCTCTCCAATGCCGGCTTCGTGTCGGCCAAGGAGGACCTGGCCGTGTGCTCGTCCTTCTACTCGCAGCTGCCTGGCAACTGGCGCTACCGGACCCGCCTGGCCAATGTCAGTTCGCTGAACTTCCTCGGCCTGTCGCCGCTGCACAACTTCGCCACCGGCAAACGCGACAACAACCCGTGGGGCGAATGTGTGACCGTGCTGCAGACCACCAACGGCCAGCCGTACTACTTCAACTTCCACGCCACGCATCCGGCCGAGAACTCGCTGGGCGAGAAAGCCATCGCCAACACCATGGTCATCGGCAAGTCGGGTACCGGCAAGACCGCGCTGATCAACTTCCTGCTCAGCCAGGTGCAGAAGTTCGATCCGGTGCCGACGATCTTCTTCTTCGACAAGGATCGCGGCGCGGAGATCTTCGTACGCGCCTGTGGCGGCAACTACCTGGCGCTGGAGAACGGGCAGCCCACCGGCTTCAACCCGTTCCAGTGCGAGCGCACGGACGGCAACGTGCAGTTCCTCGCCGGGCTGGTCAAGGTGCTGGCGGCAAAGACGCATTACACCGCGCGCGAGGACGAGGACATCTTCCGTGCGGTGGAATCCATGCTCGACATGCCGTTGCACCTGCGGTCGATGACGAATTTCCAGAAGAGTCTGCCCAACATGGGCGACGACGGCCTTTACGCGCGCCTGCGCAAGTGGACGGCCGGGAACGTGCTGGGCTGGGTCTTCGACAATCCGGTGGACACCATCGATCTGGGGCGCGCCAGCATCATCGGGTTCGACTACACCGACGTGATCGAGAACGCCGAGATCCGCGTGCCGGTGATCAACTACCTGCTGCACCGGCTGGAGGAACTGATCGACGGCCGGCCGCTGATCTACGTGATGGACGAATTCTGGAAGATCCTCGACGGCGGCGGCGCGCTCAAGGATTTCGCCAAGAACAAGCAGAAGACCATCCGCAAGCAGAACGGCCTGGGCATCTTCGCCACCCAGAGCCCCGAGGACGCGCTGGCCAGCGACATCTCGGCGGCGCTGATCGAGCAGACCGCCACGCTCATCCTGCTGCCCAACCCAAATGCGGCACGCGAGGACTACATCGAAGGCCTGAAACTGACCGACGCCGAGTTCGAGGTGATCAAGAGCCTGGATGAGCGGTCGCGCTGCTTCCTGGTCAAGCAGGGCCACGCATCGACCGTATGCCAGCTCAACCTGCGCGGTATGGACGATGCGCTGGCCGTGATCTCGGCCAGCACCGACAACATCGAGATCATGCATCGGATCGTCGACGAAGAGGCCGAACGTCTCGGTATCGACAAGGCCGACCTGCTGCCCGAGCAGTGGCTGCCGCGCTTCCAGGAGGAGCGGAAGGGGTCGGGTCGTATGGCCTCCTCCCGCTCGCCCCAGGAAAAAAATGGAAGCAGCAGGCGCGCCTATACCCAGTAAGTCAACCGGCAAGCATACCGGCAGGCGAGGTCGCCGTGACCCGCTCGGTACAAGGAGAGATGGATATGTCTCACGTCAACTCAACCCCCTTTACCTTCCCGCCGAAGCGTCGCCTCGCTTCGGTCATGGCGTTGATCCTGCTCGTCCCGTGGGGTGCCACACAGGCGTCGGGACTTCCCGTGGTGGATGGCGTACACATCGGCATCAACAAGTTCGCGTGGATCGAGCAGTACAGGCAGATGTATCAGGAGCTTCAGAGGCAGATGGACCAGTACCGCACGCAGATCCGCGAGCTCGAACAGAAGTATGTGAACGGCCCATCTTTCAACGGTGGATTGGGCTACCGCGAGACATTGTCGGAGCGAGGCCTGAACGACTATGTGGCGGAGCGTTGCGGTACCGGAAGTGGCCTGCGTACCGGCCCAGCACAGCTCAAGAGTATTGCCGATCGTCAGTTCAAGAACTGTGTCGCGATCATCCAGACAGAGAATACGCGTTACAACGTGATGGTGAGAGTGCTGAAGAATCTTGACGTCAGGGATCGGCAAATGGAGGAGCTCAAGAAGCAGGCTGCTGCCGTACCTGCGGACCAGCCGGGCGCGCTGGAACGGGTGAAAGCCAACATCGCTCAACTGGAGGCGTACGTTGCTCTTGACATCCAGAACGCGAATACCCTGTTGGATGCCTATGACGCAAGTCTGAAAGCCTTGAACACGGAGCAGGTGTGGCTGGGTCAGGCCGCGTTCAACGGCAAGGGACGGGGCTTGCTGGGTGACGTCGTCCAGTACGGGGCCCTGAAGGGTGCCCTGCAAGTTGCGCGTAGTCGCGAGCGATAGCGTCTGCGTCACCATGACAAGCTGGATCGTGATCAACCCTCAAGCACAGGCCCTCACATAAATGGACGTCGGAGCGCTCCCGATCATGGAGGCGGCTGCAGGATGGCTGCCCCTCCATGCATCATTACCCAACATGGTCTTCTTCCATGAGATCAACGATTTCATCGATGACGAGCTCATCAACGAATACCTGCCAAATCTTGGTCGAAGAGTCATGCGGGTGGTGGGTGGAATCGGGACGGTACTCCTCACGCTGTGGATCATGATCCAGGGATATCGAATCGTTACCGGGCAGTCCCGGGAATCCATGCTGGCCCTGGTAGTCAGCTCGCTTCGGGCAACCTTCATCGTGGGCATCGCACTGGGTGCCGCCGTTTCCTGGGGTCCGATCTATGAGTCGCTGACGGACGGGCTGACGAAGACCATCAATGAAACGATGACGGGCGAACCGGATGAGGGTGGTGCCTATGGCGACATCGACCGGACGCTGGCCATCATGCAGGTTGCGCTGTCCGCCATTGACACGGTCGACAGCAATCACGACATGGTGACCGAAAAGCAGAAAGAAAGGGCGCTGCTTTTCACGGGCATAGGATTGGGAGCGCCTGCCATCATGGCGGCAGTGGCCATGATGCTGAACAAAGTCGCGATCGGCCTGGTTGTCGCCATGGGACCTATCTTCATTCTCTGTCTTCTGTTCGAGCAAACCAAGTCACTCTTCCAGAAGTGGCTCATGTACGGGATAGGGACGTTGTTCTCGATGGCATTGCTGACCGTGATGGTCACGCTTGCCTTGGACATGGTCATTGCGGTTGGAACCGCATTCTGGGTTACCAGTGCGTTGGGCTTTGGCGGAGAGAACGTTACCAACATGGCCATGCAGCAAGGTGGGCTCGGTTTGATCTTGACCGCGCTCATCGTAAGCGCCCCGCCGATGGCGGCGATGCTATTCCAAGGCACGTTGGGGCAGTTCACTCCGTACAGTGCATTCAATCAACAAACTCAGCCTGGTGCACCAGGCCAGCCTGGGTATTCAGCATACGCGCCGGCGCCGGCAGCGAATAGCTCTGTCCAGCAGACTCCAAAGACCGTTCATAGCCATAGAAGTTCTATCGACTAGCTTTGTGAGGTTTGCCATGAAATCAAAAGAAGTACTGTTGTTTCTTCTACTCGGCGGGGCATCCGCAGCCAATGCGCAAACAGCCTGCCCCCAGGGTGTGGCGCCAGGCAGCCCTGCTTGCGGTCCAAGTGGTGGAGGGTGGGTCGCACCTCCACCGTCGGCGCCGACACAGCGCTGGAAGCTGACATGGGGTGCGTTTGCGTCAGATCCGGCGCATTCTGTGATTGGAACTTCAACAGGTCAGTTCAGTCGCCGAGCCGCCAGTAAGGCGGCGATGGCTAAGTGTGCCTCCTTGGGTGGGAGAAACTGCAAGGTCACGCTGACGTATGAGAATCAATGTGCCGTAGTTGCCGAGCCTGTCGAGGATCTACAGCCGATGGCGTCAATTCAAGGGAGTGGGCCCAGCGTAGAGGAGGCGAGTATGCCTGTGCTTGAAGCTTGCGCCCGTGGTAACAATGGGCACCAGTGCAAGATCGTCTACTCCAACTGTACAGGTCCCGTGTTGGAGTATCGATAATTGGAATTGCAACCGGCCTTCCCGGCTCGGCTGTGAGAACTTTGCCGACATCGCGATGTGACTTAGCTGTTTGGAAAGCATCTTGATCATGCTCATCGCAAAGGCTCTTCCTAATGTCTGCGATGCTGTCTGTGGGAGTGCTTGCGAGTTGATGCCGTGCTTGCTTTTCCAGGGGTCGCAACAGCCCTGCCCAGCAGGGCCTGGCTATGTCGTTGCGAGCAGTGGCGGGCAGTCACAGGCGCCTACGCAATCGCACGGCGATGTTCCTTCCTCCCCAACACATAGACGGTACATCTGAGGATCATTCATGACGCGCGCAATGATCTTTGCAATCTTGCTTATGCTATCGATGGTTTCCTGCGCGCAGACCGCGTGTCCACAGGGCGTAGGGCCGGGCGATCCTCGCTGCGGGCCCGGCGGGTCGGGAGGGGGTGGGTGGGATCTTCCTGCAGGAAAGATTTACACGCGGTGGAAGGCAACATGGGGCGCTTTGGCAGAGGATACGAACTCCGGAAACGTCGGTACATCCACGGGCCACTTCAGTCGCGGAGACGCACGTCGAGAGGCGGTCGCGAAATGCAAGGCGATGGGGGGCTTGGAATGCAAGTTCATCTTCACCCACAAAAACAGTTGCGCGGTGGTGGCTGAAGTGGTTGATGATCTCAAGGTGCCATCAGCACCGACCTATCAGAGCGCGCCGACTATCGAGGTCGCATCCAAGCTCGCTATCGAGGGCTGCTCACGTAGAAATGGAGGTCGTACCTGTCAAATAGGTTACCAGCAGTGCACCGCACCGGTCCTGATTCATGAGTGATCGATATGCACGATCTCCTGGCTGACCGACTCGCTTCCATTGACACCAGACCCCCCGAGGGTGAAAGCAAATCAAGGCATGTCTGTTTCGATTGCAGAACGCGATGTGCTCCCATCAGTGCCAGTGGCTGCGTTTGCGCAAGTCGCATGTATACAAGTGAGCCTCTCAGGCAATCAATCTCGATCTACCAAGAACAAGTATGGATGGGCATCGCTGGGGGCTTCCTTGTTCAAGATTGGACTATCGATCTCACGGTCATGCCGATGAATCATTCGCCGTACTCTAGTGTCGCCCCTACATCCAATTGCTTTTTCTGAAAAACCATGATGCGCGCAACAGTCTTTCTTGCCTTGCTAGTGCTGTCGGTCGCTTCTTATGCGCAGACCGCGTGTCCACAGGGCGTAGGACCTGGCGATCCACGTTGCGGTCCGGGTGGGAGCGGAGGAGGCGGGTGGGATCTTCCTGCAGGAAAGGTCTATACGCGTTGGAAGGCGACATGGGGGGCGTTGGCAGAGGATACCGCTGCCGGGAAAGTCGGCACATCAACGGGGCACTTCAGTCGCAGGGACGCTCGCCGCGAAGCGGTGGGAAAGTGCAAGGCGATCGGTGGCTCGGAATGCAAGTTGATCTTTACTTACAAGAATAGTTGTGCGGCGGTGGCTGATCCGGTTGATGCCGTCAACTCGCCAATGTCTGTAGTTCAGTCTGCGCCGACCATTGACGACGCTTCCAGGAGGGCCCTTGAGATTTGCTCGAGCAAGAATGGAGGAAGCTCCTGCCAAGTGAACTACACGAACTGCACTGCCCCGGTTCTGATCCACGAGTGATCGATGTGGAGCCCTTTCGGAGTTGATAAGCTTGCTTCGATCAGTGTCATGGGTTGAGTATTGTCGATTCAGATAATGATGCCGAGGCATCGCATACGAGGCCGAAATTCATGAAGCACGTCCTCCAATCCCTTCTCGTCGTGACAGCGCTGCTTGGTGGCGGGTGCGACACGCAGACCGCACGCGTGGCAGACGCGGCCAATCAGGATGTCCAAGCAGAGAAAAAGGGGCACGACATGTCGGAGCTGAAACCGCCCTCGGCGGACAGCGTGTTGTACTTCATCTACCAGCGCGACGGTGATGGCGCCGTCAGCTACAAGGTCGACGGCGGCGCCACCGTCAGCTACTGGTACGGCCACGCGTTCGAGTTGAACGGAAAGCACTACTTCACCGGCTTCGGCACCAGAAGCGTGGGCGAGGGTCCAGAGGGCGACAACGGGATGATGGATCCCGAGCATGTCGCCATCTCGCAGGCGACGTTCACGCGCGTCGAGAAAGATGGCAAGTCCCAGTGGTCCAAGCCCGACACGGACGGTTATGTCGGCGAGTTCGGCAGGATGGGGCGGGCGGAGCAGATCGATGAGTCGCGAAAGGCTCAGTCTTTCACCACCGGCGATGGCCGTTATCTGCTGGCCGTACCGACCTGGGATTTCGTGAACGGCACGGACGTGCGCATGTTTGCCTTGCTTCTGTTCGATCCTGACAACGTGGACGCACTTGAATTCAGGCAATGGGGCTACCTCGGGAGCATCCCCGTCAGCTACGACAACAGTGATGCGTGCGATGGCGGAGAGGTGATGACTTGTGCCGCAAGCAGTGGGACGCTCGCATTCGAGCAGGCGGGTGCGGGCCTCCCTGATCTCAAGGTTATCTCGAAGGGAACCACCATCGCCGCGCCCGGAAAGGTTCGCGAGATGACGGAAGCAGACACTGTGGTCTATACCTTCGACGAAGTGAAACAACGCTACGAAAAGTAAGCCGACTCATAGTTGACCGACTTGTAGCAGGCCCATGGAGGGGTCCGGTTGACGTCCAGCGACCCTGGGTCGCGTACCTCAGCAAAGGAGCCAACGATGGCCAGTCAGTACACACGTGAGCAAATTCTCGACATCATCGAGAGGCAAGCGCAGGAAAGCGGGATCCCGCGCGAAGATTTCTTGCGATTCGCCTACATCGAGACGGGCGGCCGCTTCAACCCCGATGCGAGCAACCCCAGTGGTGCAAAGGGGTTGTTCCAGTTCATGCCGGGCACTGCGGCCCAGTACGGCATCGCTGGTCGCGAGTTCGATCCAGCGGAGAGCACACGCGCTGCAGCGGAGCTTTATCGCGACAATCTCGCCGACATCACGCGTCGTCAATCGCGCAGCGGACATGATTTCCTGTCCGGGCAGGAAGCGCCCAGCGGCCTAGACCTGTATCTGGCCCACCAGCAGGGCGCGGCAGGCTACGCCTCCATCCAGAGTGCGATCGCCACGGGTGAGTTCACTCGCGACGATACGCGTCGCAACATTCTCAACAACATCAGTGCGCGCGATGTCGAGCGGCTGACGGGCCATACGACCGACGAGCTGCGTGGGCTGGACGATCGTGAACTGGCCACGGCCTTTTCGCAGTACTGGAATGGCAAGTACGCTGCCATCAGCATTCCCGATCGCGGCATCCACGCCAGCCAGCCCGATGCGGCCGTGCGCGAGCGTGCTTCACCGCTGGCCGATGGCGTGCTGCAGAGCGGCGAGCGGGGCGAAGAGGTGCGCGCCTTGCAGACGTCGCTGAACCAGCTTGGATTCCGTGATGGCCAGGGCGCGGAACTGGAGACGCGCTCGGGTATCTACGGCGGCAGGACGCAGGAGGCCGTCCGCGCCTTCCAGACGGCAAATCAGCTGGAAGCCACCGGCAACGCCGATGCGTGCACGCGCGACGCCATCGCGCAGCAGCTCGCGTTGCCGGAACGGGAGCGCAACCGCGCCCAACCTGTGGAAGCGCAAACGCGCGAAGGCGGATTGGTATGGCCGACGCCCGGCAACCACGAGATCAACCAGGCCGACAAGCCGCGCGAGGGCCGGGGCGAGTTCGGTACGCCACGCAGCGGTGGGCGGCGCCATGGCGGCATCGACATCGAGGGCAATGTCGGCGATCCGGTGGTGGCCGTCGCGGGCGGTACCGTGGTGGTGCGTCCGAACAACGAGGCGGCCGGGAATACCGTGCATGTGCGGCACGACGATGGTTCGCTCACCAAGTACTTCCATCTCGATGAATTCGGTGTGCGCAACGGGCAGCGCGTGGAGGCCGGGCAACAGATCGGCACCATCGGCCGCACCGGCAATACGCCGGCCCAGGGCGATACCCATCTGCATTTCGAGATGTGGCGCAATGGACGTCAGGTCGATCCCTTGCCGCTGTTGCGCGGTGCCGAGCGCGATGCCGCCATACCCGCGCGTCCGACCGCGACCGAGGTGCTGCGCGACGGCGCGTCGGGGGCCGCGGTGCGCGAACTGCAACAGCAGCTCAACCAGCTCGGTTACCGGGGCGCCGATGGCAGGCCGCTGGAGACGATCTCGGGCAGGTTCGGGCCGCAGACGGAGCACGCGCTGCGTGCGTTCCAGGCCGATCGTGGTCTGAAGGTGGATGGCGAGTACGGCGATCGCTCCCGCGAGGCCTTGAGCGCCGCCACGCACGGGACGGCGCGCGATCCCGCGGCGGCGGGCGTCGTGCCGCAGGCGCGCAGCGAGGACGCACAGCGCTCGTTCGTGGATCGCATGTTCGCGGCGATGCATGGCGGCGACGACCGTGCCATGCGGCAGGCGCTGGACGAATACCTGAAAACACCTGCCGCCGAAGCGTGGCGGAAGGAATCGCCCACGATCGAACCGTCCGTCACGGGCCGCGACCCGACGGGTCAGGCCCGTTGAGTCGGGTGGGGCGCCGGACAGCGTGGACGCCTGCGCCCCTCCCTCAGTGCGGTTTTCCATGGTCAAGGTGGATGCGGACGCCGCTCTGGTTCCATCTGGGCGTGCAGCCGGTAACGCTAGGGCGGCGTCAGTCGTCGATGCGATTCGAGGAGAATGAAGATGAATCACTTGCCGGATGGACGAAGTAAGGCGTTGACGACGGCCTTCCTTCTCCTTCTTGTTTCCCCCACAGCCTGCAGCGGTGCCATGAACAGTCAGACCAGTTCGCCGACCTTCACCGAGAATCCCGCTCCGCGCCAGGCCTATCGTCTGACGCTACGCATCGAGGGGGCTCCCGGCCCCCTGGAGATCGCCTCCAGCGCGGCACAGTACGACGTCGCCAATCCCGAGTGCCTGCCGCCACCGAAGGATAATCCGGGAGGTCATACCTCGGCCGTGCCGACGCACGACATCCCGGTGCGCCTGCAGCGCGTCTCCGACAGCGAGTACGCCGGCGTGTTCCATGTCGACGGCATGCTGGACGCCGATTATCACGGGCGCGGCGTATGCCGCTGGCAGCTGGTGCAGGCCCAGGTGCAGCTGCGCGCTCCGGGCGCGGAGGGCGATACCCGGTTCGTGGCCAAGCTCAATGGCGACGAGGTGCCGAAGGGCGCGCCCAAGACGATCCACTACTGGAAGGCGCGTTATCCGCGCGAGCCGGGTGCGGACAGCTACCCCGACTACGGCCAGCCGGATCTGCAGAAGGTACCGGCCGACCAGCGTGATGCGTTCTTCAGCATCGTGTTGACTGCGAAGGAGGCGTGACCATGGGACTCACCCCGCAGCAGTACGCCTATCTTGCGGACCACAGCTACGACCGTGGCGGGCAGATGCAGGATCTGCTCAACAAGGACGTGGTGATCGGAGGCGAGCGCTACCGCGTGATCGACCATGTGGACAATCCTCGCACCGGGTACCAGGGCACCATCTACCAGCATGAAACCAGTGGCGCGGTGGTCGCGGCCCATCGCGGCACCGAGTTCGGCCGTGAGGCGTTCCTCGACGGTGTGATCGCCGACGGCGGCATGGTGTTCGCGCGCACCAACAGCCAGGCCGGGGATGCGGTGGAGCTGACGCGTCGCGCGATCGAGTACGCGGAACGGCAGGGCCGCGAGCCGGGCAGGACGGCACCGGAGGTGACCGTGACCGGGCACTCTCTCGGCGGCACGCTGGCGCAGGTGTCGGCGCACTACTTCGACCTGAGGGGAGACACCTTCAATGCCTATGGCGCGGCCAGCCTGGACCTGCGCATTCCGGAAGGCGGCGATCGCGTGACCAATCACGTCATGGCCGTCGACGCGGTGAGTTCCGCCAGTCCCCACTACGGGCAGTTGCGCGTCTACGCCACCGCGCAGGAGATCGAGACCCTCCATCGCACCGGCTATCACGACAACATGCTGCGCGACCTGCTGCAGCGGGACATGCCGCTGACCGCATCGGTGGTGTCCGCCGACTCGCACAGCATGCACAACTTCCTGCCGGTAGATGGCGAAGGCCGTGCCGACCGCTCCGCGCTTGCCGACCCGCAGGCGCGACGGCTTGCCGAGGATCATCGCGGCATCATTGCCGACTACCGGGACGACGTAGGCGATCTGCGTCGTGGCGTCACGCTGGCGTCGCGAGGCCCGTTGGGCCTGGTGCTGGACGGTATCGACCGCGTTCGGGGACCGCTGGCGCCGGGTGAGCCGGCAGCACGGGAGGCGCGTGATCGTCCGGCCAGCACGCCGCCCGCGCTGCCCGTGTCTTCGGTCACCTCGACGGTGTCCGGTGCGTGGCAGCCGAGCCCGGAGATCGAACGTCTGCTGGCGGCAGCGCGTGATGGAAACCCGGCGGCGTTGCAGACGGCGCAACAGGACTTGCAGGCGTCCGCCATCGGTCAGGCGTGGCATGCCCGCGTGGATGCGCACCAGCAGGGGCTGGGGTCGCCGCAACGCACTGCGGGCCCGACCGTTGAACAACGGACGCAGGCGCCGCTCGATATCGCGCGCTGAGCGTTAACCTGGAAGAAGGGCAGGGGGGCGAGCGTGCCCTGAATCCTGCCACACGCCCGCCCAGAGATTTCATGCAGAGCGAGTGCCGCCTGTCGCAGGCCTCGTGCGCGGAGCGCGGGCACGAGGCAGGAGGCAGGAGGGTTCCACTTCCGGTGCAGGGCCTGGCCGGGAAGTCCGCAGACCTGGCACGGTACATAGCGGGCAGGCGGCCGCTCGGCGGCCTGCCTGGGCGGTTGAGGTCAGCGGGTGCCGTACAGCACGACGGTCTTGCCGCGTGCGTGCAGTGCGCCGTCGGCCTGCAGTTTCTTCAGCACGCGGCCGGCCATTTCGCGCGAACAGCCCACCAGGCGTGCGAGCTCCTGCCGGGACACGCGCAGCTGGGTGCCCTGCGGATGGCTCATCGCCTCGGGCTCGCGGGCCAGGTCGTGCAGGGTGCGGATGATGCGGTCGGTGACGTCCAGGAACGCCAGGCGACTGGCCTTGCGGCTGGTGTCCAGCAGACGCCGGGACAGCTGCGCGCCGATGGCGTACAGCAGCTTCGGAGCGTCAGCGGACAGCGTGCCCAGGAACAGCTGGTGCAGGCGCTCGTAGCTGACTTCCGCGAGCTCGCACTGGGTGCGGGTGCGCAGGATCACCTCGCGGCGGTCGGATTCGATGAACAGGCCCATTTCGCCGACGAATTCGCCGGAGCCGAAATAGCCGAGGACCAGTTCGCGGTCGTCGTCTTCCTCGGTGATGATGCTGACCGAGCCGCTGACCACGTAATAGAGCGTGCCCGCCGGATCGCCCGGTCGGAACACGTCGGCGCGGGCCGGATATCGGCGCCGGTGGCTGTGGGCCAGGAAGCGCTCAAGCGTGGCGTTGTCCGGCGTCAGCGGGCTGGCGGCGGTACGAGCGGGGGCTACTAGGGGGATGCCTGGGCTCATGGTGGTCACGGCGTGTAATTCAGGAAGCTTAGTCCGAATACGTAGCCGACGGCAAACGCAGGCCATGCAAGCGCCGGGCCAGTATGTGACGGTATGCCGACGGGCGGGGGCCGGACATTTCACTGTCACCCCGTATGGCGCATAATCCGCCCCCTCATCCGCCTCCCCCACGAGGGACCACCGCCGTGGTAAAACCCCTGCCTCGCCTGCGTCTGCAAGGCTTCAACAACCTGACCAAGGCGCTGAGCTTCAACATCTACGACGTGTGCTATGCCTCGTCCGAAGACGAGCGCCGCCGCTACATCGAGTACATCGACGAGGAATACAACGCCGATCGCCTGACCCAGATCCTGACGGATGTGGCGGAGATCATTGGCGCCAACATCCTGAACGTGGCCCGCCAGGACTACGACCCGCAGGGTGCGTCGGTGACGATCCTCATTTCCGAGGAGCCGGTGATCGACAAGAAGGATGCGGGCAAGGAGATCATCTCCGATGCGGTGGTCGCGCATATGGACAAGTCGCACATCACGGTGCACACGTACCCGGAAACCCATCCGGACAACGGCATTGCGACCTTCCGCGCGGACATCGACGTGGCCACCTGCGGCGTGATTTCGCCGCTGAAGGCCCTGAACTACCTGATCGAAAGCCTGGAATCCGACATCGTCATCATGGATTACCGGGTGCGCGGCTTCACCCGTGACGTGAAGGGCAAGAAGCACTACATCGACCACAAGATCAATTCGATCCAGGACTTCCTGGCCAAGAACATCAAGTCGCGCTACGAGATGCTCGACGTGAACGTCTACCAGGAAAACATCTTCCACACGAAGATGCACCTGAAGGAGTTCGACCTGGACAACTACCTGTTCGAGGAAAAGGCCAAGAACCTGTCGTTCAAGGAGCGCATGAAGATCGAGGCGCGCCTGAAGCGGGAGATCGAAGAGCTGTACCACGGGCGCAACCTGCCGGAATGAGGGGTTGGCGGCGGGCGCGGGTTACATCCGGTTCGGATGAACTGCGCTAGTCTGTCCACTACACATGGCGGGACGACCCGCCCGCGGCGCGAGCCGCGCATCAGGACCGACGGCGGTCCGGAACGTGAGTTCCGGGCCGTTTTGCGTTATGGCCCGGGCAAACAACCTGAGGAGGTGACGTATGGCATGGGTCTGGCTGGTGCTGGCGGGGCTGCTGGAGGTGGTGTGGGCCGTCGGCCTGAAGTATTCGGAGGGTTTCACGCGCTTGGTGTCCAGCGTGATAACCGCCGTTGCGGCGGCGGCCAGCTTCTGGCTGCTGGCGGTGGCGCTCAAGCACATTCCGCTCGGGACGGGCTATGCCATCTGGGTGGGAATCGGCGCGGTCGGCACGGCCTTTGTCGGCATGTGGTTGTTCCACGAGCCCGCCACGGCCGCGCGCCTGGTCTGCATCGGCCTGATCGTGGCCGGCATCATCGGCCTGAAGCTCGCGTCGTAGCGTGTGCCCTGCGCACGACCGAATGCGTCCATCACCGCCCCGGGTCTTCAGGGCATCCGGTAGATAGAGCCGAGCTTGCGCCGCTCCGCATCGTGCGGCGTGCGAAGCCCAAACCCGGAAGCAGCGGAGCGAGCTCCGCTCTACCGGATCACAGCCGATAGGCGACGGCCTTCATCAGTTTGGAGGCGGCGGCCATCAGTGTCGGGATCGGTGCGGGCAGAAGCCTGGCACCCGCCGCTTCGGCATGCTCGGCGTGGCGGGCTTCGTCGGCCTTCATCACGGTCAGGATGTCGCGGCTGCGCAGGTCGGCCGCCGGCAGGGTTTCCAGATGCTCGTCCAGGTGGGCTTCGACCTGGCGCTCCGTCTCCACCACGAAGCCGAGGCTCCAGCCGTCCCCGCGCAGGCCGGCGAGCGCGCCCAGCGCATAGCTGCCGGCGTACCACAGCGGGTTGAACAGACTGGGCCGGCTGTCCAGCTCGCGCAGGCGGTCCGCGCACCATGCCAGGTGGTCGGTCTCTTCCTGGGCGGCATCGAGCAGGTGGGCCCGGGTGGCGGGGTCGCGGGCCGCGGCGGCCTGGCCGAAGTAAAGGCCCTGGGCGCAGACCTCGCCCACGTGGTTGATGCGCATCAGGCCGGCGGCATGGCGCTGCTCGACGGGGTCGAGGGCGACCTCGGGGGTGTCGCCGGCCGGGTTGGCGCGCCGGGCGGGCGGGTTGCCGAAGACGGTGTCCAGGCCGCGCTGGGCCTCCACCAGCCAGTGATCGAGGGGCGAGAAGGTCCGCATGTTCATAAGGTCATTGTGCCGCCTGGCTGAGCTTGCGTCTGCCCCGCCGACCCTCCCCCGCGCCGTCCGGTCGGGGTTGCGCGCCGCCGCCGTGCTGCGTACAATCCCGCGTCTTGCGCTTCACCCTTCACAACGCGTGGCAAAGTTCCGCCCGGGAAACCGCGGAATCCGCCCGACCAGACAACGAGATTCACATGAGCACCTTTACCGCCAAGTCCGAGACCGTCCAGCGCGACTGGTACGTCGTCGACGCAGCAGGCAAGACCCTCGGTCGCCTGTCCACCGAGCTGGCACGTCGCCTCCGCGGCAAGCACAAGCCGGTCTACACCCCGCACGTCGATACCGGCGATTACCTGGTGGTGATCAACGCCGAGAAGATCCATGTGACCGGCAACAAGCTGGCCGACAAGAAGTATCACCGCTTCACCGGCTACATCGGCAACCTGAAGACCGAGACCCTGGCGCAGGCGCTGGAGCGCCACCCGGAACGCGTCATCGAAACCGCCGTGAAGGGCATGCTGCCGAAGGGCCCGCTGGGCCGCGACATGTATCGCAAGCTCAAGGTTTACGCCGGCCCGAATCATCCGCACGCCGCACAGCAGCCGCAGGTCCTGGACATCTAATCATGGCTATCACTCAGAACTACGGCACCGGCCGTCGCAAGTCCTCCACCGCCCGCGTGTTCCTGCGCAAGGGTTCCGGCAACATCACGGTCAATGGTCGTCCGCTGGACGAGTTCTTCGGCCGCGAGACCGGCCGCATGATCGTGCGCCAGCCGCTGGAGCTGACCAAGAACACCGAAACCTTCGACATCACCGTGACCACCACCGGTGGCGGCATCACCGGCCAGGCCGGCGCCATTCGCCTGGGCATCGCCCGCGCGCTGGTGGAATACGACGAAACGCTGAAGTCGGAACTGCGTAAGGCAGGCTTCGTGACCCGCGACGCCCGTGAAGTCGAGCGCAAGAAGGTCGGCCTGCACAAGGCGCGTCGCGCCACGCAGTTCTCCAAGCGCTAACAGACGCGCTACACTACGCGTCACTGGTTACACAGCCCCGTCGCCAAGCGGTAAGGCACCTGACTCTGACTCAGGCATTCGGTGGTTCGAATCCATCCGGGGCTGCCAACTCGACGTCCATTGGACATCCGCAAAAGCCCGCCTCTGGCGGGTTTTTGCGTTGAGGGGGTTTGCATGGTCGCAATGTTCCAACCGCCGTTCTGCCCGCCAGACGAGGCGCTGCGCCGCATGCAGGAGCGGGGCTACGTCGTCCTCGAGCCGCGCGCGATGGCGGAGGCGCTGGGCGTGGACCTCGAGGCGCTGGACGCGCTGTCGCCGAGCTGGGACCGGCTGGAAGTCGATGGCTATCTCAAGGATGGCGGGCGCTACCGGCGCCGACGGCATGCCTGCTTCGTGGTCGAGGCCGATCGCCTGCAACAGGCGCCGCACCGCGCGCACTGGCAGTCGCTGGACTACAACGCCCTGCACGGCGGCATGCAGCGCTGGTTCGAGCCGATCGAAGCCGGCGTGGCCGGCGCCCCGGCGTGGCGGCAACTGTTGCAGGGGCTGGGGCGCTGGTGCTCCGCGCTGAAGGGCGAACGCGCCTGGTATGTCGAAGCGCACCAGTTCCGCATCGATACCACCGACGGCATCGGTCGGCCGACACCGGAGGGTGCGCATCGCGATGGCGTGGATTTCGTCGCCGTCCTGCTGTTGGGGCGCGCCGGCATCAAGGGCGGCGAGACCCGGGTGTTCGCGGCGGCCGGGCCGGATGGCCAGCGCTTCACGCTGGAGGCGCCGTGGTCCTTGCTGTTCCTGGATGACGAGCGGGTGATCCACGAATCCACCCCCATCCAGCCGCTGGACGCGCATGGCCACCGCGATACGCTGGTGCTGACGTTCCGGCGGGACGGGTTCCAGGGCGATGCGACGGCAGGCTGACCACGCCGACGATTTGATTACAATTGAAACCATGGCGCGTGGGCGCCGGCATCTGGAGTTCCGATGAAGCTGGGTTCCCTGAAGGAAGGTGGTCGCGACGGCACGCTGATCGTGGTGTCGCGTGATCTGTCCCGTGGCGTGCGCGCCACCGGTATCGCGCCGACGCTGCAGCGTGCGCTGGAGGACTGGAGCAACATCGCGCCGCGCCTCAACGCGCTGTACGAGTCGCTGAATGCCGGCGATGCGGATGGCGCGTTCGACCTGGACATGCAGGCGCTCGCCGCACCGCTGCCGCGCGCCTACGAATTCGTCGACGGCAGTGCCTACCTGCCGCATGTGGAGCGCGTGCGCCGCGCACGCGGGGCCGAGGTGCCGGAGAGTTTCTACACCGATCCGCTGATGTACCAGGCCACCAGCGCCGCCTTCTATGGCCCGCGCGATCCGGTCAGGGTGGTCAGCGAGGAGTACGGCATCGACCTGGAAGCCGAGATCGTCGTGATCACCGATGACGTGCCGATGGCGGTGACGCCTGCGCAGGCCGCCGGCCACATCCAGCTGATCGGCCTGGTCAACGACGTCTCGCTGCGTAACCTGATCCCGGGCGAGCTGGCCAAGGGGTTCGGCTTCCTTCAGTCCAAGCCGCGCTCGGCGCTGTCGCCGGTGTTCGTGACGCCGGACGAACTGGATGACGCCTGGCGCGACAACAAGGTGCACCTCCCGCTGGTCACCCACATCAACGGCGCCTGGTTCGGTGCGCCGGAGGCCGGCGTGGACATGCAGTTCGACTTCGCCCAGCTGGTCGCGCACGCAGCGAAGACGCGGCCGCTGTCGGCCGGCACCATCGTCGGTTCGGGCACCATCGCCAACGAAGACACGTCCCTGGGCGCGTCGTGCTTCGCCGAGCAGCGCACGGTGGAGGCGCTGCGCGACGGCAAGCCGTCCACGCCGTTCATGAGCTTTGGTGACGTGGTCCGCATCGAAATGAAGAATCGTGACGGCCATTCCATTTTCGGTGCGATCGAGCAGCGGATCGAGCCGCAACCCTTGCCTTGAAGGCGTGCCCGGGCCCAGTGTGACTGCGGGAAGGGAGCAGGGCATGGACGCGGATTCCGGGCACTTGAAGGCGCAAACCGCGGGGAGCGGCTTGCATGGCTGAGCAACTCAAGCTGTATTCCTACTGGCGCTCCAGCGCCGCCTACCGCGTGCGCATCGGCCTGAACCTGAAAGGGCTGGCCTACGAGACCGTGCCCGTGCATCTGGTCCGCGACGGTGGGCAACAGCACGCGCCGGACTATGTCGCCAAGAACCCCCAGCACATGGTGCCCACGCTGCAGCATGGCGTGCGCGTCATCCGGCAATCGCTGGCGATCCTGGAATACCTCGACGAGGCCTGGCCGTCGCCACGCCTGTTGCCGATGACGGCCCGCGACCGGGCGCGCGTGCGGGCGCTGGCGCAGATGGTTGCCTGCGACATCCATCCGCTGAACAACCTGCGCGTGCTGCAGTACTTCGAAGGCACGTGGAACGTGCCCCAATCCGAGCGCGACGACTGGATCAAGCACTGGGTCATCGACGGGTTCACGGCCATGGAAACGCTGCTGGCCGAGGACGCGGCCACCGGCACCTTCTGCCACGGTGCGACGCCGGGCCTGGCCGACTGCTGTCTGGTGCCGCAGGTCTTCAATGCACGCCGGTTCGGCGTGGACATGGGCGCGTTCCCGACCCTCGTCCGCATCGAACAGGCCTGCCTGGCCCTGCCCGCGTTCGATCAGGCGCGGCCCGAGAACCAGCCCGACGCCAACGCCTGAGCCACCCGCCGACATGAAAACGGGCGGGTTTCCCCGCCCGTTCCGGCCTTTCCAGCAGTGATCGCCCCGTTCAGCCGAAGCCGTGCGTGATGCGCGGCGAACTGCTGCCACCGCTGTCGTAGTCCGCATACGGGTCGTGCTCGCCCTTGCTGCCTTCGGACAGGCGGAACTTCAGCGCCAGGCCGTCGCGCGAGTCGGCCGCGCGCAGCGCTTCCTCCTGCTCGATCTGGCCTTCCTTGACCATGCGGAACAGGCACTGGTCGAAGGTCTCCATGCCTTCCTCCAGCGACTCCTCCATGGCGGCCTTGATCTCGTGCACCTGCCCGCGGCGCAGCAGGTCGCGGATCATCGGGGTGTTGATCAGGACTTCCGACGCCGGCATGCGACGGCCGTCGACGCCCTTGACCAGCCGCTGCGAGACCACCGCCCGCAGGTTGAGCGCTAGGTTCATCAGCACGTTCTTGTGGGCGCTTTCGGGGAAGAAGTTGAGGATGCGCTCGATGGTCTGGTCGGCATTGTTCGAGTGCAGCGTCGCCAGGCACAGGTGGCCGGTCTCGGCGAAGGCGATGGCGGCCTCCATCGTGGTGGCGTCGAGGATCTCGCCGATCAGGATGACGTCGGGCGCCTCGCGCATCGCATTCTTCAGTGCGTTGTGGAAGGCGTGCGTATCCAGGCCCACCTCGCGCTGGTTGACGATCGACTGCTTGTGCTTGTGCAGGTATTCGATCGGGTCCTCGATGGTGAGGATGTGGCCGGTGCTGGTGGTGTTGCGGTAGTCGATCATCGAGGCCAGCGAGGTCGACTTGCCCGAACCCGTGGAGCCGACGATCAGCACCAGCCCGCGCGGAGTCATGATGATGTCCTTCAGCACCGGCGGCAGGTTCAGTTCCTCGATGGTCGGGATGACGCTGCGGATGGCACGGATGACCATGCCCACTTCGCCGCGCTGCTTGAACACGTTGACGCGGAAGCGGCCGGCATCCTGCAGGGCGATGGCCATGTTGAGCTCGAGTTCGCGCTCGAACACCGGCACCTGGCCTTCGTCCATCAGCGAATAGGCGATCTTCTTGACCATCCCGGGCGGCAGCCCGGTGTTGCCCAGCGGGTAGAGCTTGCCCTCGATCTTGATGTAGACCGGCGCCCCGGTCG
The DNA here is from genome assembly GCF_035999195.1 of Pseudoxanthomonas sp. Lineage (NCBI taxonomy): Bacteria > Pseudomonadati > Pseudomonadota > Gammaproteobacteria > Lysobacterales > Lysobacteraceae > Pseudoxanthomonas > Pseudoxanthomonas sp. The sequence goes on along the minus strand of NZ_DASYGY010000009.1, from coordinate 1,459,909 downwards.
TGAGAAACATGTCCGAGGCGTTCTTCTCGGTCATCAGCTTCAGGAAATAGCCGATGTCCATATGCAAAGCTCCCCACGATGCGCGGCGACGTTGCAACGGCGCCAAAGGCTTCCGACAATGGCCGCGCGTACCCCTCAACGACACGGCACCCCAATGACAGCTAGCTTCTCACACTTCCGACGGCCCCTGCATGTGATGGCCGCCGCAGTAGCGGCATTGTCCTTGTTGGGTGCGCCGGCGTACGCGCAGAGCGTGCCGACGCCCGAACTGGAAGCGGCGGTGCAGGCTGTGCAGCGCGCGGACCAGGCCGATGCCGACCAGTACGCGCCGGAGCCACTGGCCATCGCACGGCAGACGCTGGCGCAGGCCCAGGCGGCGCACGCGTCACGCGACAAGAAGAAGGCACTGGATCTCGCGCAACGGGCGGCGGTGGACGCCGATCTGGCCCGCGCGCGCAGCCAGGAGGCCGTGGCCTCGGCCGAGGTGGCGCAGCGCCGGGCGGAGATCGCGGACCTGCAGCAGCAGCTCGGCGCGGAGGGCAAGCGATGAGCGGTGTCCGCAAGCGCATGCAGCTGGCGATGGCAGGGCTCGTCTTCGCACTCGCCGCCTTGCCGGCCGGTGCGGCCGACAATCCGGTCATCGTGCAGTTGAACCAGCGGCTGGCCGCGCTGCAGGCGGATCCGGTGCTCGCCGACGTGGCCGCGTACGAGAAGCTGCAGGCGCAGAACGCCATCGCCGCCTTCGACAAGGCCCGCCGCAGCCAGCGCGAGACGGCGCAGTACATCGCCGAGCGCCGCGTCGAGATCGCCGAAACCGCCGCGCGCGCGCAGGCCGCCCGCCGCGAGGCCGACCGGCTGGATCGCACCCGTAGTGAGTTGCTGGTGGAGGCCAGCCGCCGTGAAGCCGAGCGCGCCCGTCGCGAGGCCGAACGCCTGCGCGTGCAGGCGCAGATCCAGGCCGAGGAAGCCGAGCGCCTGCGCCTGGCGGCGGAAGCTGAGGCGCTGGCGCGCCAGGAAGCGGAAACCACGCTGGACACGGTGGCCGGCCAGCAGGCCAACCGCCTGAGCGCGGCGCGCCAGCGCGAGCTGAAGCTGGCGCGCGAGGAGGCGGAGCTGGTCTCCGGCGCCAAACTGCCGGCCTCGAAGTTCGAGGCGCGGGGCGAGGTATTCACGCTGGGAGCGGACGTGTTCGCCGGCAACTCCGCCAAGCTGTCGAGCAGCGGCACGTCCAGCACAAGCGCGCTCGCGGCCTACCTGCAGGCCAATCCCAAGGCGCGTGCCAGGATCGAGGGTTATGGCGACAAGCAGACGCCGGGCCAGCGCCGGGCAGATGCCCTGCGTGATGCGCTGACGGCGGCGGGCGTTTCCCGCTCGCGCCTGCAGAGTGCCGGCAAGGGCGCCGGAACCAAAGCGCGCGCGCTGGAAGTCGTCATCACGCATTGATTTCATCATGTAAATCAATGGGTTGCACGGAGTCAGGCGGGTTTCGGGCCGTTTGCCTGAATGTTCGCCGATCGCAGGTTTCCTTTGCAAATCAATCGCTTGTCCCAGCCCTTGTCGGGCTGAGAGTGCAGGAGTAGGGTCGTATACCCAAGCGGCTCCCGCCGCTTGGCTCACCGGAGAATCGACCCGATGACGCCCGTACCCACCGCCCAGGAGACCGCCGCCGGCAAGCATGCCGTTGGGGCCATTCCGGCGGGGCGTACCCGCACCACCGGCCAGATGCTCCGCTCCCAAGCCAACGCCCCGTGCCTGTGAAGGCCGGGGCGTTCGTGTTTCCGCTGAAGGAGGTAACGATCATGTTCGAAGGTCAACCGCAGGCCGACATCGATGCACTCATCAAGGCCGATCCGGAGTTCAAGCAGCTGTACCAGCGCCATCGCGAGCTCGACAAGAAGGTCACCGACGCCGAACTCGGCGTACTGCCCATCGACGACACGCTGCTCGGCCAGATGAAGCGCGAAAAGCTGCACGCCAAGGAGCGATTGCTCCGGATCTACGACGCCAAACCCCACTGACCCTCCCCTGACTTTCTCGTCGCGGGCGGCGGCGGCCTCCTCGTCGGCCGTCGCCGTCCGCGTCACCCAATGCGATAATCCGGGCCCGTACCGCACCGGATGCACGGCCGCATGGCGATCCACTCTTCCGTACTCGAGCTGATCGGCGACACGCCGATCGTCCAGGCCAGGCGCCTCGACACCGGGCTCTGCACCCTCTACCTGAAGCTCGAGAGCGCCAATCCCGGCGGATCCATCAAGGACCGCATCGGCATGTCGATGATCGAGGCGGCCGAAAAGCGCGGCGACCTGAAGCCGGGCGCCACGCTGGTGGAAGGCACGGCCGGCAACACCGGCATCGGTCTGGCCCTGGTCGCGCAGCAGAAGGGCTACAAGCTGATGCTGGTGGTCCCGGACAAGATGAGCCGGGAGAAGATCTTCAACCTCAAGGCCATGGGCGCCGAGGTCATCCTGACCCGCTCGGACGTCGCCAAGGGGCACCCCGAGTATTACCAGGACCTGGCCGAGCGCATCGCACGCGAAACGCCCGGGGCCTACTTCATCAATCAGTTCGGCAATCCCGACAACCCGGCGGCGCATGAATTCGGCACCGGACCGGAGATCCTGCGGCAGATGGACGGGCAGCTGGACGCCATCGTGTTCGGTTGCGGCAGCTCCGGCACCATGACCGGCCTGTCGCGCTGTTTCGCCGAACACTCGCCGCAGACCGAGATGGTGCTGGCCGATCCGGTCGGATCGATCCTGACGCAGTACATCAACGAGGGCACGCTGAGCACCAAGTCCGGCAGTTGGCTGGTCGAGGGTATCGGCGAGGACTTCCTGCCGCAGATCTCGGATTTCACACGGGTCAGGAAGGCCTATGCGATCAGCGACGCGGAGAGCTTCCACACGGCGCGCGAACTGCTGGCGAAGGAGGGCATCCTGGGGGGCTCGTCCACCGGCACCCTGCTGGCGGCCGCACTGAAGTACTGCCGCGAGCAGACCACGCCGAAGCGGGTGCTCGTGTTCGTCTGCGACACCGGCAACAAGTACCTGTCGAAGATGTACAACGACTACTGGATGCTGGACAACGGCTTCATCGAGCGTCCCCAGTACGGCGACCTGCGCGACCTGATCCTGCGCCCGTACAGCCAGCGGGACACGGTCGTGGTCAGTCCGACCGACCTGCTGACCACCGCCTACCAGCGCATGAAGCTGTACGACGTCTCGCAGCTGCCCGTCATGGAGGGCGACAGACTGGCCGGTATCGTCGACGAGAGCGACGTGCTGCTGCATGTCTACGGCGACGAGGCCCGCTTCCGCGACCCGGTCTCCACCGCCATGGTGAGCAAGCTGGACCGCCTGGACGTGCGTTCGCCCATCGAGGCCCTGCTGCCGGTATTCGACCGCGGTCAGGTGGCCATCATCACGGACGGCGACGTGTTCCTGGGACTGATCACCCGCATCGACCTGCTCAACTACCTGCGACGCCGCGCACAGTAGACCCCACCGGCCCGTGCCCTTGGCGCGGGCGAGGGCTGGCATGGACGGCACGTTAAGGCCCGGCTGGTAGAATGCCCGGCTGTTTGAAGGAACATGAACATGGCGCACTCATCCACCCCCGGCAGCGGGGAGCCCGGCGACCTCGCCCTGGGGACGCTGGCCATCCACGGCGGGCAATCCCCGGACCCCAGCACGGGCGCGGTCATGCCGCCGATCTACGCGACGTCCACGTATGCGCAGAGCAGTCCCGGCGTGCACCAGGGTTTCGAGTATTCCCGGACCCACAATCCCACCCGTTTCGCCTACGAGCGCTGCGTCGCCGCACTGGAAGGCGGCACCCGCGGTTTCGCCTTCGCCTCCGGCATGGCCGCGACCTCGACCGTGCTGGAACTGCTGGACAGCGGCAGCCACGTCATCGCCATGGACGACCTGTACGGCGGCAGCTACCGCCTGTTCGAGCGCGTGCGCAAGCGTACCGCCGCGCTGGATTTCAGCTTCGTCGACCTGACCGACCTGGCCGCGTTCGAGTCCTCGATCCGTCCGGAAACGCGACTGGTCTGGGTGGAAACCCCGACCAACCCCATGCTGAAGATCGTCGACATCGCCGCCGTCTGCGAGATCGCGCACAGGCGCGGTCTGCGCGTGGTGGTCGACAACACCTTCGCCTCGCCGATGCTGCAGCGCCCGCTGCAACTCGGCGCCGACATCGTGATGCACTCGGCCACCAAGTACCTCAACGGCCACTCCGACATGGTCGGCGGCATGGTGGTGGTCGGCGACGACGCCGAGCTGGCCGAACAGATGGCCTTCCTGCAGAACTCCATCGGGGCCGTGCAGGGACCGTTCGACAGCTTCCTCGCCCTACGCGGCCTGAAGACGCTGCACCTGCGCATGAAGGCGCATTGCGACAATGCACTGGCGCTGGCGCAGTGGCTGGAAACGCATCCGGCGATCGAGAAGGTCATCTATCCGGGGCTCACGTCGCACCCCCAGCATGCGCTTGCCAGCCGACAGATGCAGGGCTACGGCGGGATCATTTCCATCGTGCTGAAGGGCGGTTTCGACGCGGCAAGGAAGTTCTGCGAGAACACTCGCCTGTTCACGCTCGCGGAATCACTCGGCGGCGTGGAAAGCCTCGTGAATCATCCGGCTGTGATGACACATGCGTCGGTGCCGGTGGAGCGGCGGGAGAAGTTGGGTATCAGTGATGGGCTGGTGCGGTTGAGTGTGGGGGGAGAGGCCTTGGGGGATCTGCGCGCTGACTTAGAGGAGGCTCTATGGAAGTCGGAACCCGCGAAGGCGCAGCAGTGTTAAGGGCGGGGCGCGCTTGAACCGCGGTTGCCGGCGTTACTCGATGTCGCCTATCGCATTAGGGTGGACCCTAGCGCACAACCGGGACCTGCTACGTGGGCTCGTCGTGCGCGAAGTCATTGGTCGCTATCGCGGTTCGGTGATGGGATTGCTCTGGTCATTCTTCAATCCGATCCTGATGCTGGCCGTCTATACCTTCGTCTTCAGCTACGTGTTCAACGCGCGTTGGAGCGGTGGGGATGGTTCCAAGACGGAATTCGCGTTGGTCCTTTTCGCAGGACTGATGGTGTTCAACATGTTCGCTGAATGCTGTAACCGCGCACCGTTGCTCATCACCGGCAACGTCGGTTATGTGAAGAAAGTTGTGTTCCCTTTGGAAATCCTGCCGATCATATCGTTGGGGTCCAGTCTGTTCCACCTTCTCGTCAGCTTCGTGGTCTGGCTAGTGTTCTATGCGGTCTTCGTCGGAATTCCTTCGCCGACCGTGGCATTGTTGCCGGTAGCTGTGTTGCCCTTGATCCTAATGACGCTGGGCTTCTCTTGGATGCTGGCATCGCTGGGTGTCTACCTACGCGATGTCGCGCAGGTGATCGGTGTGGTGACCCTGGTGTTGATGTATCTGTCGCCAATCTTCTACCCGATTTCTGTTATGCCGGAGCAGTACCGGCCATTCATGAACATCAGCCCGCTGACCTCAACCGTCGAGCAGGTCCGCGACATTTTGATGTGGGGCAGGGGCTTGGACTGGTCGACATGGTTGATTTCGATGGTGGTGGGCCTGCTGGTGGCGTGGCTGGGGTTTGTCTGGTTCCAGAAGACCCGCAGGGGGTTTGCCGATGTCCTTTGAGCCGGCTATCTCGATCAGCAACATTTCGAAGTGCTTCGAGATGTACGATACGCCGCGCGACAGGCTGCGCCAATTCTTTGCCCCAAAGGGACGCAAGTACTACCGCGAGTTCTGGGCGCTCAACGATGTTTCATTCGACGTCGCCCCAGGCGAGACGGTCGGTATCCTGGGCCGCAACGGCGGCGGCAAGAGCACCTTGCTTCAGATCATCGCCGGGACACTAACGCCCACGTCCGGCGAGGTCCGCGTGAACGGCTTGCTGGCGGCTCTGCTGGAGCTGGGGTCTGGCTTCAATCCGGACTTCACCGGTCGCGAGAACGTCTTCCTAAATGGCGCGGTGCTAGGATTCTCGCGGGAACGTATGGAGGAGAAGTTCGCGGAAATCGAGACCTTCGCTGACATCGGTGAGCATATGGAACAGCCGGTCCGCACCTACTCCAGCGGCATGTACGTGCGGCTTGCGTTCGCGGTCCAGGCCTGCGTCGATCCGCAGGTGCTGATCGTGGATGAAGCGTTGTCGGTCGGAGACGAGAAGTTCCAGCGCAAATGCTATGATTATATCGAAGGACTCCGAGCACGGGGCTGCGCGATCTTGCTCGTTACCCACGCCACCTCGACCGTCGAGAAGTTCTGCCAACGTGCCGTGCTGCTTCACAAGGGGCGGCTGCATGGCATCGGCGAGGCCAATGCGATTATCGACCAATACCACGCCTTGCTGTACTCGGACGAGAAGGCGTATCTGCGGTATGTCAACTCAGAGGCCGCCGAAGCTGCCGCGCCGCTGCCGCCGAACGTCGCCATCGGCACCGAACCTGCGGGGACGGGTAGCGAAGATGAGAACGATGGCGGGTCGGCGCAGCCAGACCTCGCTGAGACGCCGGGCGCGGGAGTGGTTCCGCCCAGCGCTGCCGAAGCAAGGGGCCAACTGCGCGCATGCATCGAGGGATGGTCCGCGACGGATGACGCCGGCGAGCCTTGCGAAGTGTTCATGAGCGGCGAGAAGGTAATCCTGAGCGCGCGCATTAAGGCCTTCGACGCGATCGAGGAAATGCAGTTCGGCGTGCTGCTGCGTACGGTGGAGGGAGTTTCCGCATTCGGCAGCAGCACCATGTATCACGAGGCGAACCTGCGACATGTCGCTGCCGGAGACGTATGCGAGGTCAAGTTCGCTATAGACCTCACGCTGTGCGAAGGAACGTATTTCGTTACATTGGCACTGGCCGAGGCGATCAGCCACGCAGACATGGCCTACCTCGATCGCAGGACCGACGTAGTCATACTCAAGGTGCGCTCGCCGCGGGCCAAGGGAACGGGGATCGCAGCGCTCCCGGTCGACGTTACCTTCAAGAAGTTGTCATGAGGCGGTTTCTCGAGAAGCGATGAGCGCCGGAGATTCCATGGAAAAGTCGCTGATGATCGTTGCCGAGACGTTTGAGATCGGCGGCGTGGAGACCTACATCCGCAGCCAGGTCGCACAGGTATTGGCCCAAGGTTGGCGCGTGCATCTGATCTGTGGCCCCTCTTTTTCGGCGGCTATGCTCCCGTCCGGATTGACCACCGTAGTCAGCGATCTTGGACTGGGTCCTGGGGCGAGCATCGAAGAGTTCCTTGGATGCGTGGACCGCATGGTCGAGATTGCGCGACGCCATGATGTCTCGCTTATCCACGCGCATCCGTTTACGTCGCTGTTCCCCGCCGTTGCGGTCGCCTCTTCGATGGGCATCCCGTGCATAGCGACGCTGCACGGCCCAAACTCGATTTCCGGGAGCTACGGCGCGGCATACGACTTCATGCTCGGGTCCCTGGTCCTGCCTGCCGCCAGCCGGGTATTCGCCGTGTCGGCCGAAGTCGCGGCGTTGGCCCGGCCTTTCGTCGAAGAGGATCGGCTAAGCATCGTACTCAATGCGACGGCGCCACGCTCGAGCTCCTCCATCCTCGCCACGCCGCCGCAGGGCGGACGATGGCTCGCCGTGGGTCGGCTGGACCAGGCAAAGTCGGGCGGCATTATCCAATTCGCCCGCGCGGCGATGGATGCCGGCATTGCGGGCGTGGATATTTGCGGAGACGGCCCCAGCCGAGACCATGTACAGGCAGCGCTGTCCGAGCTTATCGATCGCGGCGACGTTCGATTGTTGGGTGCGCATCCGGAGGCGGCGGCCTTGATGCCGTCGTATGCGGGCGTGGCCGGCATGGGCCGCGTCGCATTGGAGGGGCTGATCGCCGGCGTGCCGGTCGTGCTGGTCGGATACGACGGCATCAAGGGCGTGCTCGATGCGGACCTGTATGCGGCGGCATCTTGGGCTAATCTTTCCGGGCGTGGCCTAGCCAACATCAGCAATCTGATGTTGACAGAACAGCTCGAACGGATCGACGCCGATGGCACCGCGTCGCTAGCCGCACGCATTGAGTCGGAGCGCGATGCCGCGGTGCTGTGGGCGGATTTCACCGCCGAGGCGCGACACCTTACGCCGGTGCGTTCGGAGACCGTCGAAACCTACATGCAACAGCTGCGCGCGGCGCATCCACACTCGCGAGCGTCGGCGTTCTGGTCGCGTGAGGTCATGGATACGCTGTCGCGCGTGGTGGCCGCGCCCTCCTTGGAAGGCAGCCCCCTGGTGGCGGCCTACGCTGTGCATTCGCTGGCGAACACCCGTGCGGTCGTCGAACAGCAGGCAAGCGCGACCCGCGAGATGATCGAGCGGCAGGCAGGCGAGGCCCGCTCCGCGCTCCGCGGCCTGGCCGAGGCGATTGCCGACGGGCGCCAGCAAGAACTGATCGCGCGGCAGTTGCGCGAATGGATGCTCGACTCCGAGGCGAGGACGGCGGAGCTGTTGGACCGGCGGCTGGCCTCCGGTGGCGAGGCAATGGCCGAACAGTTGCGGGAGATCGTCGACCGGATAGCGACGCACCGGCACGAGGAGGCTAGCCGAACGGACCAGGCATTACGCGGCATGTCAGCGGAGTTGTTGAAGGGCGTACGCGAAGCTTTGGTCGCCGAGGTGGATCGGCTCAACGGCTGCTATGCCGAGGCCGCAGCCCAGGGTGAAGCCACGCTCCAGAGTCTTGCGGATATCCACCGGGCCCTCGCGCAACAAGCAGCCGCCGCCGAAGCGGCTCGCGGCGACGACCGGCTGGCGATGAACGAAGCAATCACGGGAATGGAAGCAAAGATGGAACGAGCGCTGCAGGAAATGGAATCCACAGTCCGCCAGGACCTTGTCCGTATTTCCAGCGAGCTCGACACGCAGGCGGAGATGGGGCGCGACATCATCGAACTGCACCAGCGCGTGCTGGAACTCGAGCAGGAGTTGGTCGATGTCTACGGCAGCACGTCTTGGGCACTAACACGGCCGATGCGCGCGATTAAGCGAATCCTCGTGCAGCCGCGCGCGACGTGGCGCCACGTCCGGTCCGTCTTATCCGGGAATCCGCCCTCGGACGGCCACGCCCCCGGCTCGCCCACGGCTTCGAGCCGGCTGCGTCGTGCTTGGAATCTGATCAGACGCTCGGCGCGTACGGGCCGCCTTGATCCGGCCGATAAAGCGCGGCTGCTGGGCATGATCCGTTCCAACTACACGTCGGCCATCGCCACCTTGGGAGTCGAGGTCAAGCGTCCGCCACTGGCGCCGGCCGAAGACGGTCTCGAAGACGTGTTCGTCTGGTCGGTGATCGACTGGCACTTCCGCATGCAGCGCCCGCAACACCTCGCCGCCGCGCTGGCGGGCAAGGGACACCGGGTCTTCTACATTTCCAACAATTTCGTCGACTCCAGGGACGCGGGCTTTTCAGTCGAGGCACTGGATACGGAAGGCCGGCTGTTTCAAGTCAACTTGAATGTCCCGGGAGCACCCCAGATCTACTTTGACGTGGCCAGCGCCGAGCAGGTCGCCGCTATCCAAGCCAGCTTGGCCAGCCTGCTCGGATGGACGGCTACCACCAGTTCGATGTCGCTAGTCCAGCATCCGTTTTGGATTGAGCCGGCACAAAGCCTTCCGAACATGCGCCTCGTGTACGACTGCATGGACCACCACGGCGGCTTCGAAAACAACGCGGAGAGCGTCTTGGCCGGCGAGCGCACTCTGGTCACTGCGTCGGATCTCCTGATCGTCACTTCGCAATGGCTGTACGACGAGATGTGCGATAAGTCGGCGAATATCGCGATGATCCGCAATGCAACTGAGTACGAGCATTTCTGCGATCGTCCCGCCAAGGTGTTCGTCGATCCCGACGGGCGCCGGATCATCGGCTACTACGGGGCGATTGCGGAGTGGTTCGATGTCGAGCTGATTCGGCAGGTGGCCAGCGACCATCCGCGGGATCTGGTGGTGCTGGTAGGTCGGGATACCGCCGGAGCAGAAGAGCGTCTTAAGGGATTGCCGAACGTTCGGTTCGTGGGCGAAGTGCCGTACGCGGAGCTGCCGTACTGGGTGCATGCCTTCGACGTCTGTCTGCTGCCGTTCCTGATCATTCCCCTGACCTTGGCCACTAATCCCGTCAAGGTCTATGAATACCTTAGCGCTGGCAAGCCCGTCGTGTCTGTCGACCTGCCAGAGATGGCCCAGTTCAATGGACTGGTGTCGCTGGCCGATGAGCCGATCGAGTTCTCGCGAGCGGTGACGCATGCGTTGGAGCCATCGGCCTCGGCAGCCTCCGCGGTGCAGGCTCGGCAGGCATTCGCTCGCCAACAGACGTGGGCCCATCGCGCGGCCGATCTGGATCGCGCGATGGACGCCATCGAAGAGCCGAAAGTCAGCGTCGTTGTTCTATGCTTTAACAACCTGGATTTCACCCGGGCCTGCTTGGACAGCCTGGATTTGTACAGCGACTACCCAAACCTAGAGGTCATCGCGGTTGACAACGCCTCAACCGACGGCACTCAAGATTTCCTCAGACAGTGGGAGGCCGAAGGCGCCAATCGCCGCTTCATCGGCAACGCTACCAATCTAGGTTTTTCGGCTGGTAACAACGTTGGCTTGCGTGCGGCGACCGGTGAGTATCTGGTCGTACTTAACAACGACACCTATGTCACCCCCGGCTGGGTGCGCGGCCTGGTCCGGCATCTGCGGCGCAACCCGCAAGCAGGGCTGATCGGTCCGGTGACGAATAATATCGGTAACGAGGCACGTATCGAGATCCACTACGCGAGCATGGAAGAGATGATCGCGAGCGCGGGTAACTATACGCGCCGCCATCCGGGCCACGCGTTTCCGATGGGCGTGGCCGCCTTCTTCTGCGTTATGTTGACGCGGCGTGCTTACGAGGCTGTCGGCCCAATGGACGAGGATTTCGGTGTCGGCTTCTTCGAAGACGACGACTACTGCCGGCGGCTTGCGCTGTGCGGTTTTGAAATCCTCTGCGCCGACGATGTGTTCGTGCACCACCACCTGTCGGCCAGCTTCAACCAACTCAAGGCCGATGCTAAACAGGAGCTGTTCGAAAAGAACAAGAAGATCTACGAGGCCAAGTGGGGACCCTGGGTTCCCCACGTGTACCGCGAGCGCAGGCCGAGCTGAGACTAGGTGTGATCTCTCGGTAGCTTGTTCATCCGGGGCATCTCTGGAAGATGGGGGTTGCGAAGCCAACCCAGCCCCAGGAGCCCCGGATGAACCTGCATAAACATGCCCGTTTGAGCCCGCGCGGTCGAGCCCTGCTCGTGGACTGCATCCTTGTTCAGGGCGTTTGCAATCGAAGAAGCAGCGCATGCGGCCGGTGTCATCGTCCGCACGGCCTACAAGTGGCTCAGACGGTTCAAGGAGCAAGGTCCGTAAGGCTTGGTCGACCGGTCCTCTCGGCCACATTCCTGCCCGCATGCCACGCCACAGGAGATTGTGCAGCACGTCATCGAGCGGTACCGCTCACGGCAGATCGCCGGGCAACTGCCTGTGGCCCCGAGCACCATTGCCCGGCTGCTGCGTCGCGCCGGCCTGCACCGCTTGGCCGAATTGCAGCCGACAGCGCCGGAGAACCGCTACGAATACGCCTGCCCGGCCAGCTGCTGCATCTGGATATCAAGAAGCTCGCTCGTTTCCGTCAGCCGGGGCATCGTGTCACCGGCAATCGCCAATTCAACTCCGATGGCAGCGGCTGGGAGTACGTCCATCTGGCCATCGATGACCACTCCCGCTGGGCGTTCGGCTCCATCGAGCCGGACGAGCGCGAGAGCAGCGCGTACAGGGCGCTGTTGCGGACGGTGCGCTACTACCGGCGCTTGGGCGTGCAATTCGAGCGCGTCCTGACCGACAACGGCGCCTGCTACAGATCGCGCAGCTTCCGGCGCCTGGTCCGTCGGTTGGGCATGCGTCACCTGCGCACGCGCCTATACACCCCACGCACCAACGGCAAGGCTGAGCGGCTGGTGCAGACTAGCCTGTACGAATGGGCCTACGCTCCTACCCAACTCCGGACAGCGAGCCCACGCGCTGCAGGGCTGGCTTCATCACTACAAATGGCATCGACCACATGCCAGTCTTGGCTACAGGCCACCCATCACCCTAATCCCACTGAACAACGTGGTGGGTTTACACAACTAGTGGCTGGTTCGCAGGTCACGAACGCGGCGTGCGATCCGGACTGAAGCCTGCCCGTCGCCGTACGGGTTGTGCGCCCGGGCCATGTCCGCGTAAGCGCTTGGATCGTCCAGCAGACGGCCAGCTTCGGCCACGATGCGCGCTGCGTCGGTGCCTACCAACCGGACGGTGCCAGCTTCCACGGCCTCTGGACGCTCCGTGGTGTCGCGCATCACCAATACTGGTTTTCCTAACGACGGTGCTTCTTCCTGGACGCCGCCGGAATCTGTGATGATCAAGCTCGAGCGCGACATCAGGTAGACGAACGGCAAGTAGTCCTGGGGTTCGATCAACACGATATTCTCGACCCCGGCCAGTAGGCGGTTCACCGGCTCTTGGACGTTCGGATTCAAGTGGACGGGATAGACGACCTGGATGTCGCCGCGCTCGGCCAGCGTCTTCAGCGCAACGCAGATCTGCTCAAAACCGGTGCCGAAGTTCTCACGGCGGTGGCCGGTAACCAGGACGAGTCGGCGATCCGGATCCAAGAATGGGAACCGATGCGCTAGACCTTCGGCCAGCGAAGCGTCCTGCTCGATCCGTTCCACGACCTTGAGGAGCGCATCGATGACAGTATTGCCGGTGACTTCGATATCGCCGTCTTCCACGCCCTCGGCGAGAAGATTCGCATGTGATTGTGCAGTCGGCGCGAAGTGCAGGCTGCTCAGCGGCGCGGTCAACCGTCTGTTCGCCTCCTCCGGCCAAGGCGCCCAGAGATCGCCAGTGCGCAGGCCCGCCTCCACGTGACCGACCCGGACCTTGTTGTAGAACGCCGCAAGGGCGGTAGCCAAGGTGGTGGACGTGTCGCCGTGCACCAGTACGATGTCGGGACGGTGGCGGGCGATCACCTCGTTCATGCCTGTCAAGATGCGTGAGAAGAGATCAGCCAAGGTCTGCCCGGGCTGCATCAGGTCTAGGTCTTCGTCCGGCACGATCGAGAACAATTCTAGTACCTGATCCAGCATATGCCGATGCTGGGCCGTCACCGCCACGACGATGTCCATCGAACCGTCACGCTTGAAAGCCTCCACCACCGGCGCCATTTTGATGGCTTCCGGGCGTGTTCCAAAGGCAATCAATACTTTGAAGCGTCGTTCAGTCATTCTTCGCGGTCCGCGTGTCCCAAAAAGTATGGGCGCATTCTAGCCGCTCGCATACGCGGCACGCACGGTGGACGGCAGTTCCTCGCCGAGCGCCAAGCACCGAATAGCGCCTTGCGCAGAAACGAAGAAAAAAAGGAGGCCTTTCGGCCTCCTTTTGGGCAAACTTGCTCGCCGAGAACTACTCGACGACGAAGTCCACCTTGGTGCTGGTGAGATCGCGGCCGCCCTCGCCGATACGGATCTCAAGCGGATAGGTACCCGGGGTGGCGAGCAAAGCGGCCGGGATTGTGCCGGTAACCGTCGCACCGGAAATAGCGGTGTTCTCTAGCCCTTGCCCGTTCAGCCATAGCGATGCGGAGTAACCGTCCAGCGAGCGGTCGGCCGTCGCCCACACATCCAGTCGTGCGTCCGGCGCGCTCGATGATTTCGTCGCGGTCGGGCCGAAACCGACGATCGTCAGGCCGGCGAGCGCTTCCAGAGGTTTGACTTCGGGAACCGCTGGAGCGGCCGGCTCGGTCGGAGCAGTCTCCACGGCGGCGGGAGCGGCATCGTTAGAAGCGCTCGGCGACGGGGAACAGGCGGCCAATGCTAGGGTGCCGGCGGCGCCGGCGACGAACATCCAATGCTTCTTGCGAATGATGCTCATAGTTCTCATTAGGGCGAACAAGGGAAACAGAGGGGAAGCCGTGCGGCTCCGACGGCCCTGCCAATCAGGCGGCTTCGGGACGCTATGATATCCACTTTTCGGCCTCCATGGCGCGCTGAGGGGCCGGACCAGCTTGTCGGGAGTTCAGCATGGGCACGGGTAAAGCAGCGGCGATTCTAGGGACCATCTTGCTGGCGACCGCCTGCCAGCGTCAGCCGGCTGCCCCCAGCGTCGCCTATCAAATCCTAGACGAGAGCGGAGCGGGAGAGAATTGCCCTATTTGCCTTTCCTCTGCGCCCACCATCGCTTGCGCGGATGGCGGCCAAGCCGCAGAGCTGCGGTGGCAGGTGCCGGCCGCGGCCCCAAGCCTTCGGGTGAGAGTGATTCTCGAGCGTTCCGACGGTAGCCGCACGGGCATCGCCGACGGCTCCGCGTCGGGCCAGTCGCCGCTGCCGGTGGCAGTTGGGCCGGGCGATCGCATCGTGGTGCAGGACGCGGTGAACGATCGGGAGCTGTTGTTCCAACGCGTACAGGCGCGACTCGGGTGTGCGCTACGCCCCAATCACGGGGCGGGAACGACCTCGGCGGGACCCGGATAGCGCTTGAGCGGCTGTAGGGAATAGCGTTCCAGCATAGGCTCCGAGAAGGCATTCAATCTGTGCTTGCGCAGCAGTTCGATAGAGCGAACTTGCTCCTCGCGGCTCGCGGTGCAGACGACGAGCGTGGGAGCACATGAGGCCAAGCGCATGCTCGGATCGATACCGAGCAGCAGAATCTGGCGACCCAGATTGTTGCCATAGGCTTGCACATAAGGTGCTTCCTCCCAGGTCGTTGACGACAGCGGTAGCTGCAGGACCATCAGGCTTAGCGCTGCCGCACCGACGGTTCGCCGCTGCATCGCGGTCCAGTCGCGCCAGCGGCTACCTGCCGCCATCAACGCGATGGCAACCGTTCCCAACTGGTACATCATCAGATAGCGCTGCTGGAACACGTAGTCCGGCCCGAAAATGGGCACTCGCCCTAGCACGATGCCGGCGATCGCTCCGTAGCAGAAAAGCATCAAGCAGACAGCCAGAAACTGGGTCTGATTCCATCGATCTCGAGCCGCTCTCCACCAAAACCAGGCGTGCGCCGCGATCACCATGATTCCCAGCAGTTGGTGTGGGACATCGGGATTGGCGAACAGGCGAGTGAGCGCGCCTTGCTTGTCGGCTATCGTCAAAGCCGCGATTGCGAGCACCATATTCGAAAGCTTAGCCCAGCCTAGCTCAAGCAGCGCGGATATACTCGCTATCTCAGCGCCAGCGGCGGCATTGGGATACAGGTAGGCGCGACTGATGTAGCGATAGGCGCTGACAGTTATCGCCAATACCGCCAGCGCCGCAACCGTGCGCCGCCAGCCGGCGCCGCGCATCCTCAGCTCTCGCAACAGAAGCGCGCCGCCCGTAGCGATCGCGCAAATCAACGCTGAGGTGTCTAGAGAAAATACGACCAAGGGCACTGTCAGCAGGAACGGCCACCAACGATTGCGATCTACGGCATGCCAGGCGGACAGCGCCATCAGCACCACGGCGAGCGGACCGAGATAGCCGAGCGTCACCAAGGACCAGTTGAAAACCATGCCGCCGCTCAGTGAGACGAAACTCGCAGCACTAGCGGCCATCGGCAATACCCACCAGTACCCGAGGCCGGCCATCCGGTTGTCATGCCGAGCTGCCATGAACATGAGTAGCCACGCTAATGCAGCGATTCCCAGGCCGATGTACGACTCGACCACGAAATCGAGGTCGAAATGGTCAGCGTTCCATATCAACAGCAGCTTCTGCAGCGGTTGCGCATGGTCGTCCGCGCTCCGCTTCATGTACAGATCCTGTAACGTCACCCCTCCGTTGTAGTACTTATTGAGGAAAGAATCGACAAAGTACCAGCCATCGGAAGTGACGAATGGAATGCTGGCATACGAGATGTACATCGCCGCGTTCGCGAACGAGATCGCCGCTAACGCCAAGATGGCGGCGCTCTGCCAATCGGCCTTTCTCCGAACGGCGCGTGCACTCATATGATCAGCCCGCCAGCGCTCTATCGGCCGCAGCGAAGATCGCCGGCAAATGCTCCTCTACGCCTACCCAAAGAGGCATCCGCACCAAGCGATCACTGATCGAATCGGTGACGTGCATTTCCATTGGAGTCCTGCAATGCGAGAGGCCTGCGGGAGAGGAATGCAACGGGATGTAGTGGAACACCGTCTGCACGCCTTCTGCTCTCATCTCCTGAATAAAGCGGGTGCGTTGCTCAAGCGAGGGGAGCAGAAGGTAGTACATGTGCGCATTGTGGGTTCTATCCGACGGAACGATGGGGCGGCGCAGTCGTAGCCGTTCCTCATGTTGCTCTGCCCATACATGGTAGCGGTCCCAGATTGCGAGGCGTCGCGCGGTAATGCTTTCGCAGTCTTTTATCTGCGCTGCCAAGAATGCGGCAGTAATCTCGCCAGGCAAGAAGGAGGAGCCGATATCGACCCACGTGTACTTGTCAACTTGCCCGCGGAAGAAGCGGCTACGGTTGGTGCCCTTTTCGCGGATAATCTCGGCGCGCTCGCCGACTTCCGGATCGCGGCACAGGAGCGCACCCCCTTCTCCGGAAATGATGTTCTTGGTCTCGTGAAAACTCAGCGCACCGAGGTCGCCGATCGCGCCGAGAGGCTTCCCCTTGTAAGTAGACATGATCGCTTGCGCAGCGTCTTCGACGACCTTAAGTCCATGGCGGCGCGCGATTTCCATGATGACATCCATCTCGCAGGCAACGCCAGCATAGTGGACGACGCAGATGGCCTTGGTTCGCGGGCCGATAGCCGCTTCGATCAAACGCTCATCTATATTGAGGGTGTCTTCGCGTATGTCCACGAAGACAGGCACCGCGCCGCGGAGCACGAAGGCGCTCGCGGTGGACACGAACGTGTAGGACGGCATGATCACTTCATCGCCAGCCTCGAGATCGAGGAGCAACGCCGCCATCTCAAGCGCGGCAGTACACGAATGCGTTAGTAGCGCCTTGGGAGTGGCGCAGATGCGCTGTAGCTCGTTGTGGCACTGTCTGGTGAAGGGGCCATCCCCTGACAGGTGTCCAGCTCGGTGGGCTTCGGCGATGTTGACCAGTTCGCCGCCTGTCATGAAAGGCTTGTTGAAGGGGATCAAACGGAGTCTCCTACCTGCTTCAGTGGGTGCATTCAAGAATGCAATGCGTATAGGGTACGTAGATCATGTCCGTACGCACGCGCGGTTGGACATTGCCGAAAACATTGCGCGCCAGACTTGCGTAGGCCTCAGGTGTGCGGATGTTCTTGCCGCGATCCTGAAGCACCAGCTTGCGAGCAATCCGGGACTGGCCACGGACCAGCGTGCCGTCCAGCGAGACGAACCGTCCACCTAATCGCAGTTGGTCGCGGGCGGTACGCAGGAGTTTGATAGCCAAGTCATCGTCGAGGTGGTGCAGTACACCGATGGCAAGGACTATATCGGCAGGCGGGCTTCCAGGCGTTGGGATGTATTCCGCAATATCCATGCAATCGAAGATGCCGCGCCCTGCATAGCGTCGGCGAGCCGCCTCAATATAAGACTGCGACAAGTCGAAGCCGTGGTACTTGATGCTTGCAGGAAGAAACGGCAGGAGTTCGCCCGTGCCGCAGCCGATGTCCAGAAGCACGTCCCCCGGCTCCGGACGGATATGGTCGCGGACCAGCTTGCGTCTCGACTTGCTTGCGCCCAGTGCGGTCTGTACGAAATCGTAAATCGCCGGTAATGAAAGGATCGCGTGAATCCCGTCGGTTTTCTGCGCCATATCAGGAGACTCCCGAGCGGGACAGTACGATAACGCCGATGATTATGAAGGCTGTGCCGACAAGCTTGTACGAGTCAAGCGACTCGCGGAACAACCAAGCAGCCAGGACGGCGATGAGCGGAAAACTGAGTGCGGTGAACGGATAAGCCTTGCTGAGAGGCAATCGACTGATGGCAGCCATCCAGCATAGCGACGCCCCGAATGCTGCGATGAATGCGCTGATGACCCAGGGTTTCAACAACAAGGACGTAAGTGCTGAAAACGAGAAAGGGGTGCTTAGGACATGAGGATGCAGACTGACTTGCCACTTCAGCATAAGTTGACCGTATGCCGTCAACAAAATGGTCAGCAGGATGAAGATGTAAGCCATAAGCCCGTTTAGCTCTGAGGTGTGGGGATAGATTGACCCGCTGCGTGCGAGTTCAGGTGCTGGAGGTCGACGTTCCTCGATCGCGCCATCCCCAGATGTACTTCGGCGCGTCCGCACCGACATTGAAGAGCATATCCAGTACGCTTACTGCGTGCTCGAACTCATGGGAAAGTTGTTTGTACTCGGGATAACCCGAGTAGTCCTTGTATTCAAGCTGGATCCCAACCTCCTCGAAACGTTGCGGGTCTATGTACGAGCGGGCGGCCGGACCCGATAGATAGTGGGTTGCACCCGCCTTAACCAGGAGATCAATCAGACGATCCAGCTTCTCTCCACTAGCGCTGAACTCCGACGAATCGCGAAACTCGGTTTGAATGCCCAAGGTTTCCGCAATGCTTCGGGTGAATGTCTGATTCATCTCGGAGAGAGATCTCCAAGCGGTACCCAGGTAAAGATCTTCGACGAGCGACGAGTACTCGCGGAAATGGCGGGATTTGGTGTAGGCGTGGCGAATGGTCGACCAGTGTTTCTTCTGCCATGCTGAGTCGGTCAGCTCCACTTCATTGATCAGGCGTTTGATGTTGCTGCCTGTCGGTACAGTCAGCCAAGTTGGTGCGCCGTTTGCAATCACACGATTGCGCGAGCGCCAGTCTTGGTAGGTGAACTGGACGTCGTCGTAAAAAATGAATGCGTCGACATCGTGAATAATGTCGAAGTATCCCTTCCATGGGATATAGCTGGACTGCAGTACGGCAACCCGCTTCTGAGTGCTCATGTTCTCGCAATTCTGTTGTTGTAACGACTCGCGGCCTTTACGAATGAACGGGGCGCTAGCACGCAATTGTCGACGATGGTGGCACTGGCGCCGATGAAGCTGATCGCCCCAATGGACACGAAGCCGCAAAGTGTAGCAGCGGGACTGATGAAAGTTCCTTCGCCGATAGTGTTGTCGTGGCTGACCGTTACATTGGGCCACAGGACGCAAAGTTCACCGACACGACTGAAGGCGTCGATGTCCGCGTTGGCCATCACCAGACTGCCCGCACCTACCGACGCGTGAGGGCTGATCCTCGCAGATGGGTGCGTTAGGTTTGGGAAGTCGAACCCCATCGCGGTCAACCGGCGGAACATCGTCATCCTCGCATCGATGTGCCTGTACCCGATTGCCATGGCTAAGTCCACATCACTAGGCGTAAAGCGCGAGCCAAGATCGTCGCTGCGGCCTACGATCCAATCGCCAGTATGTAAGTCATCGACGTGCCCTGCTACCTTGCGGCCAACCTCCTCTGCCAATACTTTGATTAGGCGTCCGAATGAGGATCCTCCGATTATCAGTAGCGGCTTCAATCTCCTATCTCCTGCTCAATGAGAAAAAGCGGCATCGAAGCGGTCTTGAAATTAATGCGTGCGAGGTACTCCCCGAAGACCCCAAGGATCAGTAGCTGCAAACCACCAAGGAACGTCATTCCCGCCATTATGGAGGCGTACCCACTTACGCTTAGTGCACCCGTAAGTTTGGCGATCAGGATCGAAACCCCCCACACGGCGCCGCCGAGCGATGCGCTGAGGCCGAGCCATGTCGCAACGCGTAGCGGGAGATCCGAGAACGTCACGAAGATGTTGACCATGTGGGCAACCAGCATCCTCACGCTATAGCTGCTCTTTCCGTGGAGCCTGGGATCGTGCGGGACGACGACAGTAGCGTAGTTATGCGTAATCCAAGAAATGTATCCATCGATAAAAGTAAATGGCGACTGGAAGCGCTCAAGATCTTTCGCCACGGCGCGATGGATGACCCGGAACGATGTGTATTCGCGATTCAAGCTGGGGATCGCAAACTTGAACAGGCTGCGTCCCAGTTCTGAAGTCAGGTTCCGCCACCATGCATGCGACCGCTCTTCGTTCACGCCGTAGACCACATGGTGGCCTTCTTCCGCCTTTTCCAGCATCGAAGGGACTGCTTCGGGTGGTTGCTCCAGGTCCTCATCGATAGTGACGATCCATTCGCCCCGCGCATGGGAGATTCCGCACAACGTGGCTGCGTGCTGTCCGAAGTTGCGACTTAGCCGGATGCCGCGCACCGATGGCGTATTGGCTTCGCACAACTGTTTGATCACAGGCCAATTGTCCTGGCTGCCACGGTCATCGACGAAAATGATCTCGTATGCATGCCCAAGGGACTCAAGCGCCTCGGCGAGGCGTTTGCGCAGCTCACCTATGGATTTTCCGCCCCTGTAGACGGGCACCACTACAGAGTATCTGGTTGGTGCAGGGTTGGTTGGTGAGAGGTTATGCATGGTCGGTTGCAATGATCGTCTTCCATGTATGGACTGCTAAACAAACTTTCTGACAAGTCTTGACTTGCCCGAACGGCCTAGGTACTAAGACTGTTCGCCAAAATCCTCGTCGTCAGTCCAGAGCCGACTCCAATTCCGGCAGCAGCGCGAACAAATCCCCCACCAGTCCGATATCCGCGATCTCGAAGATCGGGGACTCCGGGTCCTTGTTGATCGCCACGATCGTGCCGGCGTCCTTGATGCCGGTCAGGTGCTGGATGGCGCCGGAGATGCCGACGGCGATGTACAGCTCGGGGGCGATGATCTTGCCGGTCTGGCCGACCTGCAGTTCGTTCGGCACGTAGCCGGCATCGACCGCAGCGCGCGAGGCGCCGACGGCGGCGCCGAGCTTGTCGGCCAGGGCGTAGATGACCTTGAAGTTCTCGGCCGAGCCCACGCCGCGGCCGCCGGAGACGACGCGCTTGGCGCTCTGCAGGTCGGGGCGGTCGGATTTGCCGGCGGCCAGGCCGAGGTAGCGCGTGTGCGTCGGCAGGGGGGCGTCAACGCTGACGCTCTCGACCGCTGCGCTGCCGCCCTTGGCGGCTTCCGGCCAGGAGGCCGTGCGCACGGTGGCGACGACGGTCTGGTCGGCGGGGGTTTCGACGGTGATGATCGCGTTGCCGGCGTAGATCGGGCGCTTGAAGGTGTGCGGGCCTTCCACGGCCATCAGGTCGGACACCTGGTTCACGCCGAGCAGCGCGGCCACGCACGGCATCAGGTCCTTGCCGAAGGTGGTGGACGGGGCGAACACGTGCGTGTAGCCCGCAGCCAGCTTGGCGATCTGCGGGGCGAGCACCTGGGCGATGGCGTTCGCATTGGCGGCGTTGGCGACAGTCAGTACTTTCGCGACGCCGACGATCTGCGCGGCTTCGGCGGCGATGGCCGTCGGATCGGGGGCCAGCACCACCACGTCGAGGGTGTCGGCCTTCAACGCCGCGGCGGCGCTGACGGTCTTGGCGGTGGAGGCGTTGAGCTTGCCGTCCAGGTGTTCGGCGATGACGAGAACCTTGCTCATTACAGCAACCCTTTCTGCTTGAGTGCGGCGACCAGTTCGGCCGCGTCCTTCACCATGACGCCCTTGCTGCGCTTGGCCGGCGGGGCGTAGTGGGTGGTCTTGTGCGTGTCGGCGGCGTCGACGCCCAGGTCGGCCAGCGGCAGGGTTTCCAGCGGCTTGCTCTTGGCCTTCATGATGTCGGGCAGCTTGATGAAGCGCGGCTCGTTGAGGCGCAGGTCGGTGGTGACCACGGCCGGCAGGTCGACTTCCAGCGTCTCCAGCCCGGCGTCGACTTCGCGCACCACCGTGGCCTTGCCGTCGGCGATGTCCAGCTTGCCGGCGAAGGTGGCCTGCGGGCGGCCCCACAGCGTGGCCAGCATCTGGCCGGTCTGGTTGGCGTCGTCGTCGATGGCCTGCTTGCCGAGGATCACCAGATCCGGCGATTCCTTCTCGACCAGCTTCAGCAGGGTGCGGGCGGCGGTCAGCGGCTGGATGGCCTGGTCGGTGACCACGTGGATGGCGCGGTTGGCGCCCATGGCCAGGCCGTTGCGCAGGTGGGCCTGGGCGTCGGCGGGGGCGATGGTGGCGACCACGACTTCGGTGGCGATGCCCTTGTCGCGCAGCCGCAGCGCTTCTTCCAGCGCGATCTCGTCGAAGGGGTTGGGCGACAGCTTGACGCCGTCGGTGACCACGCCGGACCCGTCCGGCTTGACCTGGATGCGGACGTTGTAGTCCACCACGCGCTTGTAGGCGACGAGAATCTTCATCCTGCGGGGATTCCTGTATGCGACGGAGAGGTTCGGCCGCGGCGGCTGGCCGAGGGCAGACCCGGGATTTTAGCCGTCAGGCGGTGGCCGTGCGAGCCCGTACGGTGTCGTCCGCCAGCCGCGATGCCAGGACGGCGGCGAAACGGGCGGCGCTGCCGGGGGCCTGGGCGAAGAACAGCGAGGGCTCGGTCAGCTCCAGTTCCAGCAGTTGCGGTAGGCCGTCGGCGCCGGCCAGCAGGTCGATACGCGCATACAGCGGCGGGTCGTCGAGCTGGCGCAGCCGCATGGCCGCGGCGAGGATCCGCTCCGCCAGTGCCTGTTCACCGGGTGAGGCGGTGCTGGCGACGATATCGCCCAAGGCCATGGGCGCCTGTCGGGCACCTTCGCCCGGCGGCAACTGTGCGCCCTTTCGGGCGGCGTGGCTGAACCGGCCATCGAAGTACAGCAGCGCGGTCTCGCCGTGGCGATCGACGGAGGCCACATAGGGTTGCAGCATCACGCTGCGCTCCTGCTCCAGCAGGCGGCCGATGTGGTTGCCGGCCACGAACTGCTGGTGGCGCGCGTAGCGCTGGGTGTCGCGGGCGCCGGCGCTGACCGTGGGCTTGACCACGAATTCGGGCGCGTCGAACGCGGCCAGGAAGGTCGCCAGCGCCTCCATCGGTTCGGCATCCGGCTCCACGAAATGGGTGGGGACGACCGGAATGCCCACGGTGGCCAGGTCGGCCAGATAGTGTTTGTCGGTGTTCCAGCGCACCACGTTGAGCGGGTTGAGCAGTGGCGTCACCCGATCGACCTGGGCGCACCACGCCAGGAACTCCGGCAGGCGCTCGGTGTAATCCCAGGGTGAGCGCAGGAGCGCCGCGTCGAAGCGCGACCAGCTCACCGTCGGATCGTCCCAGGCCACGGCCCGGGCGTGCAGGTCGGCGTCCGCGCAGGCATCCAGCAGCGGCGCGAGGTCGTCGTCGTGGCCGGAGGCGGCCACGGCGGTGACGAGGGCGAGGGTCTTCATAGGTGGGCAAGTGTACGCGCACGTCCCGCGCCGGACTCCCATTGCCCGAAAGTACCTGTGTCGGCCCGGCAGCGCTGGGTAGAATGCGGGCTTTCCTCATCGAATGGATCGCGCCATGGCGGGTAACCCCGGCTCCGGAGGCAAGCAGAAGCTCTATCCCAGTGCGGCGGAAGCGCTGAAAGGCGTCGTGGCCGATGGCCAGACGCTGGCGGTCGGCGGCTTCGGCCTGTGCGGCATTCCCGAAGCGCTGATCGGTGCGCTGCGCGACAGCGGCGTGAAGGGACTGACCGCGATCTCCAACAATGCCGGCGTCGACGGCTTCGGCCTGGGCCTGCTGCTGGAAACCCGCCAGATCAGGAAGATGATTTCGTCCTACGTGGGCGAGAACAAGGAGTTCGAGCGGCAGTTCCTGTCCGGCGAACTGGAGCTGGAGTTCAACCCGCAGGGCACGCTGGCCGAGCGCCTGCGGGCTGGCGGTGCCGGCATCCCCGCGTTCTTCACCCGGACCGGTTACGGCACGGTGGTGGCCGAAGGCAAGGAGACGCGCCAGTTCGGCGATCACTGGTACGTGATGGAAACCGCCCTCAGCGCCGATGTCTCGCTGGTCAAGGCATGGAAGGCCGACAAGGCCGGCAACCTGGTGTTCCGCAAGACGGCGCGCAACTTCAACCCGGCCTGCGCCATGGCCGGCAGGGTCTGCATCGCCGAGGTGGAGGAGGTCGTGGAGGTCGGCGAGATCGATCCCGACCACGCCCATCTGCCGGGCATCTACGTGGACCGCATCGTCCATAACCCCACCCCCGAGAAGCGCATCGAGCAGCGCACCGTCCGCCAAGGAGACAAGTGATGCCCTGGACCCGCGATGAGATGGCGCAGCGCGCCGCCCGCGAACTGACCGATGGCGCCTACGTCAACCTGGGCATCGGTCTGCCGACGCTGGTCGCCAACCACATTCCGGCGGGCATGGACGTGTGGCTGCAGTCCGAAAATGGCCTGCTGGGCATCGGCCCGTTCCCGACCCAGGACGAGGTGGACGCCGACCTGATCAACGCCGGCAAGCAGACCGTCACCGCCCGGGCGGGCGCCAGCTACTTCGGCAGCCACGATTCCTTCGCCATGATCCGCGGTGGCCACATCGACCTGGCCGTGCTCGGCGCCATGCAGGTCACCGACAAGGGCGACCTGGCCAACTGGATGGTCCCGGGCAAGATGGTCAAGGGCATGGGCGGCGCGATGGACCTGGTGGCCGGCGTCAAGCGCATCGTCGTGCTGATGGAGCACGTGGCGAAGGACGGCAGCCACAAGATCCTTCCCCAGTGCGACCTGCCGCTGACAGGGGTGGGCGTGGTCGACCGGATCATCACCGACCTGGCCGTGTTCGATGTCACTCCCGAGGGCCTGGCGCTGGTGGAGATGGCCGAAGGCGTGACCGAAACAGAGCTGGCGGCGAAGACGGGCGTGCCGTTCAAGGGCGGATGATCACATCAAGGCGTGACGGAAGTCCGGTTGGTTTGCGCCGCGCCGCACGTCTGACTTTCAGCTGTACGTTTTTGGGCCGATAACGCGGAGAAGGGAACCTGTTGGCTATTTGTGGCCCAGCGGCTGGGCTATAGTGTCAGCTCAGGGGCTCTATCCGTTTTTCCTCAGAGGCGTACGTATGAAACTCCGGGTCGGCGCTTGCGCCTTGATGTTGGTTTTGGCCGGGTGCAGTGGAGAAAGCCCGGAATCGGGTATCGCGGGCATGCGCGGCGTTGCCGCCAGCAAGGCGGGTAGCAGCCTGCCTGCATCGTTGCCGTTGGCCCGCGCCATCGGTGCGTCGATCGCCAACGCGCCGGACCGCGGCGCGTTGCTTTCCTATCCGAACCAGGCCAAGCCCACCAAGCAGGAAGGCGCCTACACCTGGTTCCCGACCGCCATCAGCGAGGCGCACGCCTTCAAGGCCGTCGCGACCGGTGAAATGACGGTGCCGTCGCCGGACGGCAGCCAGGTCAAGCTGCGCTACGAGCGCCATGCCGAAGAGATCGACGGCAACTGGACGTGGATCGGCCGTGTGGTCGGCGGCGACCCGATGCAGGAAGCCATCATCACCTTCGGCGAAAAGGCGGTGTTCGGTTCGATTCCCCAGGCCAACGGCAAGCCTGCCCTGAGCCTGCAGACGCGCAACGGTCGCGTGTTCGCCGTGCAGACCGATCCGTCGAAGGTGGTGTCCGCGACGAAGGGCCACGTGGACATGATGATTCCGGAGGCGGCCACGTTGCGCTCGTCGATGAGCGCGGCAGTCAGCCAGTCTGCTCAGGTCAGCCAAGGCGCGACGGCTGTCGCGCAGGCCGCACCGCCGAGTGCCGCGAATACCATTGATGTCGCGATCGGCTACACCCCGGAGTTCGCCACCGCGAACGGCGGGGCGTCAGGCGCCTCCACGCGTCTCGTCTTCCTGGTGCAGATCGGCAACCAGGCGTTCGCCAACAGCGACGTCAACGGTTATCTGCGCATCGTCCATGCGCTGCAGGTCAACTACACCAACACCAACACCAACCAGACGGCGCTGCAGGAATTGACCGGCAGCACGGGCAGCTCTCCAGTTACCGTTCCGGCCAGCCTCGCGCCGCTGCGCACCGCGCGAGACCAGTACGGTGCCGACATCGCCGTGTTGGTGCGCAAGTTCAACACCCCGGAGAACGAAGGTTGCGGTATCGCCTGGTTGAACGGCGCGAATCAGACGGCCATCACGTCGGCGGATGCTCCCTGGGGCTACGCGGTCATCAGCGATGGGTTCGACACCGGCACGGACGGCAAGACGTATTACTGTGCTGAAGAGACGCTCGTGCACGAGGCTGCGCACTTGATGGGGTCGGCGCACGACCGCGCCAACTCGACGACGACCGGCGGTGCACTGCAGTACGGCCGCTTCCCTTACTCGTTCGGTTACAAGACGGGGACGACGGCCGGCAATTTCTATACCGTCATGGCGTATGGAGATACCGGCCAGACTGCCCACCGCATCTTTTCCACGCCGCTCAAGAGCACCTGCGGTGCGGCAGGCAACCTTGCCTGCGGTGTCGCGAACAGTGAGGATAATGCGCGCAGCTTGAACGAGACGATTCCAGTTGTTGCAGCGTTCCGGGCAACCGTAGTGCCGTTCGTTGGCGGCACCAAGCGTGATTTTAATGGCGACGGGCGCTCCGATATATTTTGGCGCAATTCGTTTAATGGAGAGAACGTAATCTGGCGGTCTGGCAGCCGGATCGACAGCTATTACACTGCAGTCGTACCTGACCAAAACTGGCAGATTGTCGGTTCAGGAGATTTTGATGGTGACGGGCGATGGGATGTTTTCTGGCGACATGCGACGAATGGCCAGAATATTGTCTGGGCGTCGGCTACGGCTACTAATTCTCGGGCTGTAACCGCTATTCCCGACACTAATTGGCGGGTTGCGGCTGTCGGTGACTTCAATGGTGACGGCAAGTCTGATCTGTTTTGGCGTCACTCCACCACCGGGCAGAACATAGTTTGGTTGTCTGCCGATCCGAGCACCACTGTGACCGGAACCACCGTGAATGCCAACTGGCGCGTTGTCGGAGTGGGCGATTTCAACGGTGATGGCCGTGATGATTTGTTCTGGCGCAATGTGTCCACAGGCGAAAATTTGATCTGGCCGTCAGGCGCTATCGCCGGGTCAGTCATTCAGATGACGATTCCTGATCAGAATTGGCGTGCAGCGGCTACAGGCGACTTTGACGGTGATGGCAGGGCGGACGTCTTCTGGGTCCATGCAGCTTCGGGTCAGACGGTAGTTTGGCCATCGGGTGGCTATGCTGGCTCGTTCGCGGAGGCGACTGTTCAGACCAGTTGGCAGGTGGTTACGTCCGGCGACTACAACGGCGACGGCAGGACCGACTTGTTTTGGTATAATGTGTCGACCGGACAGTCAATTTCTTGGGGCGCCGCTCGGTCAGCAAACACTTCGCTGATCGATCCGGTGGCGACAGTGTGGTCGCCGAAGCTCTGAACTCATCGGGGGGGATTCGCCACTCCCCCCATTTCCTGATCGTCGCAGCGCATGATGTTTCGCCTAGGCGCATGGGTGGCATTTTCTGCCACGAACGTGAACGAATTGAGATGCGCGTCTCGCCGCATCAATAAGCGTGCAGCCGCAGCCGTAACTTCTACAGATTCTGGTAATTCGGTCCCGCGCCGCCTTCCGGCGTCACCCATTCGATGATCTGGTAGGGGTCCTTGATGTCGCAGGTCTTGCAGTGGACGCAGTTGGCGGCGTTGATCTGCAGGCGCTTGCCTTCGCCGTCGTCGACGATTTCGTAGACCCCTGCCGGGCAGAAGCGCGTGCAGGGGTTGTCGTATTCGGCGGTACAGCGGGTAATGCAGACGGAGGTGTCGTGCACGCGCAGGTGCACCGGCTGGTCTTCGTCGTGCTCGGTGGCGGCGTAGTAGACGCCCTGCAGGCGGTCGCGCGGGGCCAGCGTGCGGTCCACGTAGTCGCGCCTGGGGGCTTCGTGCTCGCCGACCTTGTCGAGCGAGGACCAGTCCGGCTTCACCTTCAGCGTCCACGGCGACAGGCCGCCGGTGAGGGTTTCCCACGCGGCGTTGGCCATGCCGAACCACAGGCCCTTCTTGAAACCCGGCTTGATGTTGCGCACCGACTTCAGCTCCGCCATCGCGTCGGAAGCGCGCAGTTTGGCGTCGAAGCCTTCCGGCGCAAGCTGCGATGCCACCAGGTGTTCGGCGGCCAGCATGCCGCTGCGGATCGCCTGGTGCGTGCCCTTGATCTTCGGCACGTTGAGCAGGCCGGCGGTGTCGCCGATCAGCAATGCACCCGGCATCTCGACCTTGGGCAGCGACTGCCAGCCGCCGGTGACGATGGCGCGTGCGCCGGCGGACAGTATGCTGCCGCCTTCGAGCAGCGGCTTGATCAGCGGATGGTTCTTCCATTGCTGGAAGGCCTCCCACGGCTTGTACTCCGGATCCTTGTAATCCAGGCCGCTGACATAGCCGAGCGCGATCTGGTTGTTCTCCAGGTGGTACAGGAAGCTGCCGCCGTAGATGTCGTTGCTGGCCGGCCAACCCAGCGTGTGCACGATCTTGCCGGGCGTGACGCGGCCTTCCGGCACCTGCCACAGTTCCTTGATGCCGATCGAATACGCCTGCGGGTCGCTGTCCTTGTCCAGGGCGAAGCGCTTCACCAGTCGCTTGGTCAGGTGGCCGCGCGCGCCTTCGGCCAGCACGGTGACCTTGGCGCGGATGTCGATGCCCTGCGTGTAGCCAGGCTTGTGGTTGCCGTCCTTCGCGATGCCCATATCGCCGATGCGCACGCCGACGACCTTGCCGTCGTCGTCATGCAGCGTTTCCGCAGCGGCGAAGCCCGGATAGATCTCCACGCCCAGCGCTTCGGCCTGCGGCGCCAGCCACGCGCACATCGCGCCGAGCGAGACGATGAAGTTGCCATGGTTGCGCATGCCGGGCGGCACGATCGGGAACTTGCGGCCGCCGTCCTTGCTGAAGTACCAGAACTCGTCGTCCGCGGCGGGCACGCAGACCGGCGGCGGGTTGTCGCGCCAGCCGGGCAGCAGTGCGTCGAGCGGCTGCGGTTCGATCACCGCGCCGGAGAGGATGTGCGCCCCGATGGCGCTGGCCTTCTCGATCACGCAGACCGAGATCTCGGGATTCAGCTGCTTGAGCCGGATCGCGAACGCCAGGCCCGACGGCCCCGCGCCGACGGTGACGACGTCGTACTCCATCACATCGCGTTCGACATCGGACATCGGGCTTGCTCCAGCATGGCGTTAGGCTCCGGGCATTTTCGGGGTTTGCGCGGGATGGGGCAAATCCGCGAGCATCGCCGGCATGACCATACCCCTGCCGCTCGCTGCGAATGGACACAACACGTCGCTTCCGGGCGCGCATCTGGACTATCGGCCCGCGTGGCTGGCCGGTGCGGAGGCCGATGCGCTGCTCGATGCGTTGCGGTCGTCGCTGCCGTGGAGCGTGCACCGCATCCGGATGTTCGGCCGCGTGGTCGATTCGCCCAGGCTGAGCGCGTGGGTCGGCGATGCGGAGGCGGTGTACCGCTACTCGGGTACGGACTTCACGCCGCATCCGTGGACGGCCGCTTTGTCCGGTCTGCGGCTGCGGCTGCAGGATGAACTCGATACCCCCTTCAACAGCGTACTGGCGAACCTGTACCGCGACGGCCGCGACGCGATGGGCTGGCACAGCGACGACGAGCCCGAACTCGGACCGCGGCCGGTGATCGCTTCCGTCAGCCTGGGCGCCGCGCGCCGCTTCCTGCTCAAGCACCGGCAGGATCCGGCGCTGCGTTCAGCGTTGACGTTGCCGCACGGCAGCCTGCTGGTGATGGCGGGCGATACGCAGCGGCATTACCGCCACGCGCTCCCGCGCACGGCCCGACCGGTGGGGCCACGCATCAACCTGACGTTCCGCTGGATCGATCCGGCGCGCCGTCGCTGACGCGCCACCCGGTTCATCGTGCAGGGTTGGGGTCGCTGTTGCCGGATACCAGTACCCAGCCCGCGATGTCGGCGGTCGCCGCTTCCAGCGCGTCCTCGAAAGCGATCGCCACCTGTGCCACGTCGACGCTGTCCGCCGGCTTCTGCTGCAGGAACGTGCGCGACGCGACGACGCGCTGCCCGCGGTTGTTGACCAGTTTGGCGTTCACTTCGACCACGGCGGACGGCAACGCGCCGCCGGCGTAGTCGGCTTCGAAACGGCGCAGGTCCATCACCAGCTTGTACTCGCCGAGGATGCCGGCATCGGCACTGGCCACGGCGGGGATGCGCCCCGAATCCTCCAGCGTGCGCTGTACCGCATCCTGCAGCATGTCGGTCGCCGGCAACGCCCAGGAGACGCCGCGGTAGACCTGCAGCTCGCCGGGCGACGGCCGCACGCTGATGCGGGGACTGTCGATCACGCGCGCGGCCGTCGGCTTGGCGACGATCAGGGTCCAGTCCACCTGCGGCCAGCCGGCCTGCGGCGCCACCCGGACATCCGGCGCGTAGATGGTGACCGGGTCGCGCTGTTCACTGCCCAGGATCGAGCAGCCGGCCAGCGCAAGCAGGCAGGGGAGGGCGAAGGTGAGGCGCTGCGGCTTCATTTCGGGTCGAACTCCTTGGGTGCGTCGCGGCCGAGCAGGTAGCGCGCGGGATTGCCTTCGAGACGGTCGCTGACCCGGCGCAGGTCGCGCACCAGGCCGCGCAGTTCGGTGAGGGTGGGGCCCAGCTGGCCCAGGCCGTCGCTGGCGAAGCTGTTGATGGCGGCGCGGTTCTCGCCGAGGATCGCGTCGGCATTGCCGGCCGCCGAATCCAGCTTGCCCAGCGTGGTCTCCAGCTTGTCCAGGATGCCCGGCAGTTCCTGCACCAGGTTCTTGTCCAGCCGCTCGATGGCGCCGTTGGTGGTGGTGAGGGTCCGGTCCAGGTTCTGCGCGGCGTCGCGCGCGCTGACGATCAGGGCTTCGACGCCATCCTCGCGGCTGGCCAGCGACGTGCTCATCGCTTCCAGGTTCTCCAGCGTGGCGGTGATGCTGGCGACATTCTTGTCGCTGAGCATCTGGTCCAGGCGCTCGACGATGCGGTTGGCGGTGTCGGTGATGTTCTGCAGCGCCGACGGCGCCGTCTGGATGACCGGCGCCTCGCGCGAATCCACGCTGGTCAGCGACGGCGCCTGCGGCGTGCCGCCGCTGAGCTGGATGATGGTCGGGCCGGTCAGGCTGGTGATGGCCAGCTTGGCGCGGGTGTCGGTCTTGACCGGCGTGTACGACTCCACGCGGATGCGCGCGATCACCTGGCGCGGATCGTTCGGCGCCAGCGACAGCTTGGTGATCGAGCCCACCGCGATGCCGTTGTACTGCACGGGGCTGCCGACCGACAGGCCGGTCACCGCCTCACGGAACACCACCTGGTATTCCTGCCAGGTGCGCTCGGAGGAGTACTTCGCCGCCCACAGGCCGAACAGCAGCAGCGCGGCGGCGATGATGAGGGTGAAAGCCCCGATGAGCACGTAGTTGGCGCGTGTTTCCATGGATCAGACCGCCGTTTGCGAAAGGGAAGGCCCGGGGGCCTGCTGTCCGTCGCGCGCGGCACGCGCGCGGGGACCGTGGAAATATTCCTGCACCCAGGGGTGGTCGAACCGTTCCACCTCCTGCAGGGGCGCCACCGTCACCACCTTCTGGTCGGCCAGCACCGCGACGCGGTCGCAGATCGCATACAGCGTGTCCAGGTCGTGGGTGATCAGGAAGACGGTCAGGCCCAGCGCTTCCTGCAGCGTCTTGATCAGCCGGTCGAACGCGGCCGCACCGATCGGGTCCAGGCCGGCGGTGGGCTCGTCGAGGAACAGCAGGGGCGGATCGAGCGCCAGCGCGCGCGCCAGGCCCGCGCGCTTGCGCATGCCGCCGGACAGCTGCGAAGGCAGTTTGTTGAGCGCATCGGCAGGCAGGCCCGCCAGCTTGACCTTCAGCAGCGCCAGTTCGTAGCGCCAGCTGTCCGGCAGCTCGGGGTGGTGTTCCTTCAGCGGTACCTGCACGTTTTCGCCCACGGTCAGCGACGAGAACAGCGCGCCATCCTGGAACAGCACGCCGGTGTTGCGCTCGATGTGCTGGCGCGCGGCCGGATCTTCCGAACGGGCATCTTCACCCAGCACGGTGATCTGCCCTTCGTTGGGCTGCCGCAGACCGAGGATCGAGCGCATCAGCACCGACTTGCCGGTGCCGGAACCGCCGACCACGCCCAGGATCTCGCCGCGACGCACGTCCAGGTCGAGGCCTTCGTGCACGGTCTGTTCGCCGAAGCGGTTGACCAGGCCGCGCACGTGGATGATGGGAGATTCATCGGGCATGCGCCGTCACCAGTCCATGTGCATGAACCACAACGCGGCCAGCGCGTCGATGATGATGACCAGCGAAATGGTCTGGACCACGCTGGAGGTGGTGCGCTCGCCGACCGACTGCGCCGTGCCTTCCACCTGCAGGCCTTCCAGGCAGCCGATCAGGCCGATCACCAGCGCGAACACCGGCGCCTTCGACATGCCGACCAGGAAGTGCGTCACCTCGATGGTGTCGTGCATGCGCGCGATGTACATCTGCGGCGGGATGCCCAGGTCGAACGCGCCCACGGTGACGCCGCCGGCCAGGCCAGCCATCATCGAGATGAAGGTCAGCAGCGGCAGCATCACCAGCAGCGCGATCAGCCGCGGGATGACCAACAGGTCGATCGGATCCAGCCCCAGCGTGCGGATCGCGTCGATCTCCTCGCGGCTCTTCATCGCACCGATCTGCGCGGTGAAGGCCGACGCGGTGCGGCCCGCCAGCACGATGGCGGTCATCAGCACCGCGAACTCGCGCAGGAAGGCGATGCTGACCAGTTCCACCACGTAGATCTCCGCGCCGAAATCGCGCAGCACGGTGGAGCCTAGGAAGGCGATCACCGCGCCCACCATGTACGACAGCAGGATCACCAGTGGCACGGCGTCCAGGCCCACCGCCTCCATGTGGGCCACGGTCGCGGTGGGACGGAAGCGGCGCGGCTCCTTGACCATCCGCACCAGCTTGACCAGGTTCTCGCCGGTGAAGCTGAGCAGGGCGATGACCTCCTGCTTGTTCTCGTGCACCCGGTAGCCGAGGCGGGACAGCGCCGCCAGGAAGCCGTAGTCCCGCTTGCGCGGCGGGCGGTCGTCGGCGACGTCCTCGATGGTGCTGACCAGCGCCTGGTGATCGGGTCGGAACTCGATGGCCGACGGGTCCATCCCGCGCCGCTTGGCGAAGCGCAGCAGCTGCAGCACGCCGGCCGAGTCGATGCGGTCGATCGCGCTGGCATCGAGCCGGGTGACGCCCTCGGGCACGGTTTTCAGCTGCTCCGCCACGGTCAACGCACTGGCCAGCGTCCAGTCGCCCGCCAGCGTCACGCGCTGGGGGTCGCCGGGGTCGGCTTCGTACTGCGGGCGGGCAAGGGTGGGGGTCATGGCGTCGCTCGGCCGAGGAGCATACAGGCTATCCCACCGAACGTGAGGAGCACGCCGACAATGGCTCGGCGGCCCAGCGGCTCGCGCAGCCACAGCGCCGCCAGCACCACCAGGAACACCGACGCGCTCTCGTTGAGGATCGCGGCCACCGAGGCGCTGGTGTACTTGTAGCCGCCCAGCCACAGCACCATCGACAGGCCCTGGCCGACCAGGGCCGCCAGCACCAGCCGGTGCCAGGGTACCTCGGCGGCGACGAACCGCATGCGCCGGCGCATGGCGGGCAGGGCGGACACCAGCAGCAGGCCGGCCACGGCGCCCACCAGCCGCAGCAGGGTGACCCAGAGCAGCGGCTGCGTCTCCAGGGTGCGCTTGACCATCACGATGGCCACGGCCATCAGCGCGATGGCGAGCAGGCCCAGCAGCACGCCGCGCGCGGTGTGGCGCGGATGCGTGCGCCATTCCCCCGGCGGACGACTGACCAGCAGCACGCCCAGCGCCACCAGGCCGAAGCCCAGCCACTGCAGGCCACCGAGGCGCTCGTCGAGGAAGACGAACCCCAGCAGCAGCACCAGCGGGCTGTAGAGATTGCCGATGACGCCCATGCGGCCGGCGCCGAGTTCGTTGAGCGCACGGAAATACAGCGTGTCCGCCAGGGCAATGCCGATGACGCCGCTGGCCAGCACGATGGCGACATCACGCGTCGGCAACGCCGGCCAGTCGCCCGCGTGGACCAGCAGCGCGACCGGCGCCAGCACCGCCAGCACCAGGCCGTTCTTCAACAGGTTGAGCGTCAGCGGCGGCAGGTGGGCGCCGAGCTGGCGCGCCAGGATCACGCCGACCGCCCACGCGGCCGCGCTGCCCAGCGCCATGGCTTCGCCGATCCCCACCTTGCCCCCTGCCCGCCTCGTCCGCGCACAGTGTAAGCGGCACGGCATCGAGCCGCCGCGCGCTGCCTTCGGCCATACTGTGGCGATGGCCGACGATCTGCTGACCACCGCCACCTATGCCCAGCGCATCGCGTTCGTCTGCGAAATCGCCGGGCGCCTGCACAGTTACGGCACCACGGCGCAGCGACTGGAAGGCACCGTTGTGGGCCTGTCGCAACGCCTGGGTCTGGATTGCGAGCCGTGGTCCAACCCGACCGGCCTGATCCTGAGTTTCAGCGATCCGTCGCGCCCGCTCGGCGCCAGCGACAGCACGCGGGTGATCCGGCTGGCGCCCGGCGAAACCGACCTGCACAAGCTCAGCGAAGCCGACCGCATCGCCGACGCGGTGTCGTCCGGCGAGATGAGCATCGCCCAGGGCCATACCGCCCTGCGTGCGCTCGACCGCACGCCCGGCTGGCGCTGGCGGGCGATGCAGATCTTCGCCTCGGGGCTGGCCGCGGCCGCGGTCGCCGGCCTGTGGCGGCTGCCGTGGCTGGACATCGCCACCGCCGGCCTGATCGGCGTGATCATCGGCGTGCTGGGCGAACTGATCGCGCGTCGGCCGAAGATGAAGGAGGCCAGCGATGCGATTTCGGCGCTGGTCGCCGGCTTCGTGGCGATCCTGGTGGCCAACTTCATCGCGCCGTTGAACCTCAACACGGTGATCATCGCCTCGCTGATCGTGCTGCTGCCCGGCATGGCGCTGACCAATGCGGTCAACGAGCTGACCAGCCAGCATCTGGTGTCGGGCGTGGCGCGTTTCGCCGGCGCGATGGCCACGGTACTCAAGCTGACGGTCGGCAGCATGATCGCGGTGACGCTGGCGCAGCTGGTGGGTCTGTATCCGGACGTGCGCGCTTCGCGGCCGCAGCCGGAATGGGTGGAGTGGGCCGCCATGGTGTTCGCCGCCTACGCGTTCGCCGTGCTGTTCAAGGCGCACCGGCGCGACTACTTCTGGGTGATGGCCGCGGCGATCGCCGGCTACAGCATCTCGCGCTACGCCGGCCAGACCTGGGGCAGCCCGGTCGGCATCTTCCTGTCGGCGCTGACGTTGACCGCGGCCGGCAATGCGTTCGCGCGTTGGGCAAACCGTCCCGGCGCCCTGATCCGCGT
Source organism: Pseudoxanthomonas sp. (assembly GCF_035999195.1). Taxonomy (NCBI): domain Bacteria; kingdom Pseudomonadati; phylum Pseudomonadota; class Gammaproteobacteria; order Lysobacterales; family Lysobacteraceae; genus Pseudoxanthomonas; species Pseudoxanthomonas sp. The sequence continues at coordinate 1,424,600 of NZ_DASYGY010000009.1, read as the reverse complement.
GCCCGGCATCCTGATGCTGGTGCCGGGCAGCACCAGCCTGCGCGGGCTGCTGACCCTGGTGCAGCAGCAGGACGTGGGTGTGGGGCAATCGGCGCTGCTGGCCGTGACCAACGTGGTGATGGCGCTGGTCGCCGGCCTGCTGTTCGGCAACCTGCTGATTTCCTCGCGCAAGAATCTCTGAGGCATTCCCGGCGCCGGAAACGAAGAACGGGAGGCCAGGCCTCCCGTCTTCTTTCGATTTCTGCGGTCGCGATTACTTCTTCTTGATCAGGAAGTCGTCGGCCTTCTTGCCCTTGGCGATCAGCGCCGCCATCCAGCGTGGATGCTTGCCGCGGCCGGTCCAGGTTTCCTTCGGGTTGGCCGGGTTGCGGTATTTCGGCGCGACCTTGCCGAGCTTCTTGCCGGCACGCGGGCCGGGCTTGCCCGCTGCCTTGGCCGGGCGCGTACCGCCGGTACCGAACAGCTCCTCCAGCGTGTAGCCCTCGGCCTTGGCGAACTTGGTGATCTTGCTGCGCACGGTGGCGATGGGCGTGCGCTTGGCCAGCCGGCTCTGCTGCTGCTTGGCTTTTTCGATCAGGGCGCCAAGCTCCTTGGCGGACAGGTTACGCAGGTCGATCGACATCAGAATCTCCAGTCAGGAAGGGAAACGCCCGTCCTTGGCCGAATAATCATCTTAATCGACGGGATAATCGCGGCACAAACCGCGACGATTCCCTTTTCCGGAATCCGTGCTGCGATCAACCCCGCAGGCGCGCCAGCAGTTCGTCGCGACCGATGTTCTCGGCTTCCGTCGCCCGGCGCGCGCGGTATTCGAACGTGCCCGCGGCGAGTCCGCGTTCGGACACCACCACGCGGTGCGGAATGCCGATCAGTTCGATGTCGGCGAACATCGCGCCGGGGCGCAGGCCGCGGTCATCCAGCACCGCGTCGATCCCGGCGGCCTGCAGTTCCTGCAGCAGCTGCTGTGCAGCGTCGTTCACCGCCGCATCGTTCTTCGGATTGATCATGCACACGGCGACGGCCCACGGCGCCATCGGCGCCGGCCAGATGATGCCGTTGGCGTCGTGGTTCTGCTCGATGGCGGCGGCCACGATGCGCGACACGCCGATGCCGTAGCAGCCCATCGCCGGCGTGGCGGCCTTGCCGGTCTCGTCCGGCACGGTGAACTTCATCGCTTCGCTGTACTTGCGACCGAGCTGGAACACGTGGCCCACCTCGATGCCGCGCACGATGCGGATCTCGCCGCCGTTGGCCGCCCGGTCGCCGGCCACCACGTTGCGGATATCGGCCACGGTCTCCGGCTCGGGCAGATCGCGGCCCCAGTTGACGCCGGCCAGGTGGAAGCCGGACTCGTTGGCGCCGACCACGAAATCCGCCATCGCCGCCACGTCGCGGTCGGTGACCACGCGGATCGCCTGTTTCGCGCCGACCGGACCGAGGAAGCCCGGCTCACTGCCGAGATGGGCGAGGATTTCCGCCTCCGTCGCCAGCCGGTAGTCGGCCATGCCGGCGACCTTGCCCAGCTTGATCTCGTTGACGGCATGGTCGCCGCGCACCAGGGCCAGCACGAAGCCCCCGTCGGTCATCACGGCGACCGACTTGACCGTGCGTTGCAGCGGAATGCCGAGCAGGGCGGCGACGTCCTCGCAGGTCTTCTGCGTGGGCGTGGCCACCTTGGTCATCGCTTCCGACGCGGCGGCGCGCGGGCCCGGGGCGGCGGCCTGCGCGGTTTCGACATTGGCGGCGTAGTCGGAGCCGGTGGAGAACGCGATGGCGTCCTCGCCCGAGTCGGCCAGCACGTGGAACTCCTGCGAGGCGTCACCGCCGATGGCGCCGCTGTCGGCCTGCACCGCGCGGAAGTCCAGGCCCAGGCGGGTGAAGATGCGCGTGTAGGCCGCATGCATGTTGCGGTATTCGCGCACCAGGTCCTCGTCGGTGAGGTGGAAGGAGTAGGCGTCCTTCATCACGAACTCGCGCGCGCGCATCACGCCGAAGCGCGGACGGATCTCGTCGCGGAACTTGGTCTGAATCTGGTAGAAGTTGACCGGCAGCTGCTTGTAGCTGGACAGCTCCTGCCTAGCGAAGTCGGTCACCGCTTCTTCCGCCGTGGGGCTGTAGCAGAAGGCCTGCTCCTTGCGGTCGGTGATCTTCAGCAGCTGGCCGCCGAACTTCTCCCATCGGCCCGTCTCTTCCCACAGCTCGCGCGGCTGGATGGTCGGCATGAGCATCTCGATCGCGCCGGCCCGGTCCATCTCCTCCCGCACCACGGTTTCCACCTTGCGCAGCACGCGCAGGCCCAGCGGCGACCAGGTGTACAGGCCGGCGGCCAGCTTGCGGATCATGCCGGCGCGCAGCATCAGCTGGTGGCTGACCAGTTCGGCGTCGGCGGGCGTTTCCTTGGTGGTGCGGAGATGGAACTGCGACAGGCGCATCGGCAGGGGGATCCGGGAAGGGCGAATCGCCTATTTTGCCAGCCTTGGCCGCAGCCGGGGCGGCGGCGGGTCAATCCGCGTCGGGCGTGGCGTCACCGCTCACGCGGATGCCGGCCGGCGTGTCGCGGTCGATGCGTTCGTAGCGGCGGCCCTTCGGCGGCTGCTCGGTGATCTGCAGCACACCGGCATCGTCGCGCCAGCGGTAGAGCGAGGGGCGCGCATCGCGGGCCTGTGCGGCCGCCGCCTGTTCGGCGCGCGCTTGCTTGCGTGAGGTGCTCTCGGGCGACTCGCGGGCCAGCCACCAGGCGACGCCGACGCCCAGCCCGATGCCTGCGGCGATCGCCAGCCATGCGCGCATGCGAAGGGATCAGCGGCCGGCGGTCGGCGTGCAATAGGCCTTCACGGCGGCGTCGGCCAGGTTGCGCTGGTTCTCGCGACCGGCGTCGTCCAGGGTGACGTCCGGCTTGCCGTCGCCGTCGGTGTCCTGCTGGATGGGGCCTTTGGTGGCCGCCAGCATCTGAAGGTTCGCCCGAGCGGTCGTGCATTGGGCATTCTCGACCGGCTTGCCCGCGGGCTGCGCCGTATCGGCCGCCGGGGCGCCGTACTGGTTGATGCGCCGGTTCTGCGTGGTCTGGTTGGGGGGCGGGCTGTCGGAGTAGTGGGTGACCCCGTTCTTGTCCTTCCACTGGTAGACCTGCTGGGCCTGCACGGAGGCGGCGGTCGCCAGGCAGAACGCCAGCACGGCGAGGCAGGACAGGAGGCGCATGGGAAGCTCCGGATCGCGGGAGGCCTGATTGCAGCACCCCCGGGCCGCGCAGGCAAGCCGGGCGGGGGAGCGCTGGGCTAAACTGCGACCCATGAACGAAATCAAGCCGCCCCCGCGCTCGCGGGGGATCTACCTGCTGCCCAACCTGTTCACCACCGCCGGCCTGTTCGCGGGCTTCTTCGCCATCATCGCCGCCGCCAACGGCCAGTTCGTCAATGCGGCCATCGCGGTGTTCGTGGCCGGCCTGATGGACGGCATCGACGGGCGGGTGGCGCGCCTGACCGGCACCAGCAGCGAGTTCGGCGTGCAGTACGACTCGCTGGCCGACCTGGTCAGCTTCGGGCTGGCGCCGTCGCTGGTGATGTACCACTGGTCGCTGTCGGCGCTGAAGTTCGACGGCGGCGTCATGGGCCGCGTGGGCTGGGTGGTGGCGTTCCTCTACGCGGCCTGTGCGGCGCTGCGGCTGGCCCGGTTCAATACCCAGGTGGGCACGGTGGACAAGCGCTGGTTCATCGGCCTGGCCAGTCCGGCGGCGGCCGGCCTGATGATGTCCTTCGTGTGGGCCTTCGCCGACGGCGAGCTGGGCTGGAGCGGTGAAGAGCTGCGCTACGTGGCGCTGGCGGTGACGCTGGTCGCGGCGCTGCTGATGGTCAGCCGCATCCGGTTCTGGAGCTTCAAGGGCACCGGCGAGGGCGGGGCGAAGGCCGACCGTATTCCGTTCGTGGTGCTGGCGCTGGTGCCGCTGGTGCTGGCGATCCTCTTCATCGACCTGCCGCGCACGCTGTTCGCGGTGGGCGTGGTGTACGCGCTGTCAGGCCCCTGCCTCTGGCTCTGGCAGCGCATGCGCCGGCAGAAGGACGCCGCCGCGTGACGCTGTCGGCGGACCGCCTGTGGTCGGCCGAGCAGCAGGGTTGGCTGCGCGCGCTCGGCCACGTCGTCTATCTGCCGGCCGACTGGCCGACCGAAGCCGGTTCGCCGGCCGTGGCGGAGGCGCCGGCAGCGCGCAACCCCATCATCGATGCCCCGCCCTCGACCGACCGCGCACCTGCGGCGGTGCCGTCCCGGGCCCGTCCGCCGGCGCGCGACGCCATCGAGGCGCCGGCGCCCGAACGCCCCGCACCCACGCGGCGGACGGGCGGCGCGAAGCTTCCCGATCGCCTGCATTTCGCGCTGATCCGGGCCTCGGGCTGCAATCCCAATGCGCCTGGCGCGGCGGAGCTGTTCGCGCAGTGGCCGCCATCGAGCGAACTGCGCGGCAACCCGGCGGCCAAGCGTGCGCTGTGGCCCATCTTGCGCAGGTTGCGCCGCGGTACGTCGCCGTGAGCCTGCTGGGCGTCGAGGCCTCTCCGGTGTCCACGTCCAGCCTGCGGCCGATGCGCGAGGGCGACCTCGATGCGGTGATGGCCATCGAACAGCGCGCCTATCCGTTCCCGTGGACGCGCGGCATCTTCAAGGACTGCCTGAAAGCCGGCTACCCGTCGTGGGTGATGACCGAGCATGGCCTGGTGATCGGCTACGGCCTGCTGAGCATCGCCGCCGACGAGGCGCACGTGCTGAACATCTGCATCGCGCCCGAGCGGCAGGGCCGCGGCCTGGGCCGCCAATTGCTGCGCGCCTTGGTGAAGATCGCCCGCGACCATCGCGTGCAGCGCGTGTTCCTGGAAGTGCGCCCGTCCAACCCCGGCGCCATCACGCTGTACCACAGCGAAGGCTTCAACGAGATCGGCCGCCGCCCGCGCTATTACCCGGCGCGGGACGGTCGCGAGGACGCGCTGGTGATGGCGATCGAACTGGTTGCCGACGACATCAGCACGATGCCGCCGCTGTAGAGCGGAGCCCGCTCCGCTGCTTTCCGGTCAGTCGATGGAAGGGTAACGCCTGCGCGGAGTCGAGCAAGCTCGACTCTACCGGGTCGGAATGACGTGAGCGTCAGAGCTTCGCGCGCTGCGCGTGCAGGGCGGCGAGCTGGCTGCTCCAATCGACCAGGCGCTGTCGCTCCTGCTCGACCACGGCCGGCGGCACCTTGTCGGTGAACTTGGCCAGCTTGGCTTCGCTCTTGTCCTTCTCGCCGGCGACGCGGGCGATTTCCTTGTCCAGGCGCGCGCGCTCGGCATCCAGGTCGACCAGGCCTTCCAGCGGCACCAGCAGTTTCAGCTCGCCGACCACGGCGGCGGCGGAGGCTGGGGCATCGGCGCCGGCGTCGAGCCACGCGATGCCGTCCAGCTTCAGCAGGAACGACAACGACGGGGCGAAGCGCGCGACGCGGTCGCGGTCGTTGTCACGGCCATCCTGCAGCAGCAGGCGGATGGTCTTGCCCGGCGAGACGTTGAGCTCGCTGCGCACGCGGCGCAGCGTCGACACCATGGTCTTCAGCCATTCCACGTCGGCATCGGCCTGCGCGTAATCCTGGCCGGCGAAGTCGCCGGCGACCGGGTAGGGACGCAACGACACGGTGCCGCCGTCGATGCCCAGCTTCGGCGCGACCTGCTGCCACAGTTCCTCGGTGACGAACGGGGTCAGCGGGTGCAGCAGGCGCAGCAGCGATTCCAGCACGTACAGCAGCGTGTGGCGGGTGCTGTCGGCGGCCGCGGCATCGTCGCCGTTCAATGCAGGCCCTTCGACCTTGCTCAGGGCAGGCTTGGCGAGTTCGACGAACCAGTCGCAGAACTCGTTCCAGGCGAACTCGTACAGCGCCTGCGACAGCAGGTCGAAGCGGTAGGCGGCGAACTGCGTTTCGGCCTCGGCGGTGACCTTGGCCAGGCGGGAGAGGATCCACTTCTCGGCGTCCGTGACCGGGTTCGGCATCGCGCTGCCCCCATCCGCCCTCCGGGCACCTTCCCCCGCAAGCGGAGGAAGGGAGAAACCCTCGGTGTTCATCAGCACGAAGCGGGTGGCGTTCCACAGCTTGTTGCAGAAGTTCTTGTAGCCCTCGGCGCGGCCCATGTCGAACTTGATGTCGCGGCCGTGCGTGGCCAGCGCGGCGATGGTGAAGCGCAGCGCGTCGGCGCCGTGCGGCACGATGCCGTCGGGGAATTCCTTGCGCGTGGCCTTCTCGATCTTCTCGGCCATCTTCGGCTGCATCAGGCCGCCGGTGCGCTTGGCCACCAGGTCTTCCAGCGAGATGCCGTCGATGATGTCCAGCGGGTCCAGCACGTTGCCCTTCGACTTGGACATCTTCTGGCCGTCCTTGTCGCGGATCAGGCCGGTCATGTAGACGTCGCGGAACGGCACCTTGCCGGTGAAATGGTCGGTGGCCATGACCATGCGGGCCACCCAGAAGAAGATGATGTCGAAGCCGGTGACCAGCACCGACGAGGGCAGGTAACGGTCGAAGCCGCGTTCGGCCATCGCGTCCGCATCCGGCCAGCCCATCGTGCTGAACGGCCACAGCTGCGAGGAGAACCAGGTTTCCAGCACGTCGCTGTCCTGGGTCAGCGCGACATCGGCGGACAGGCCGGCCTTGGCGCGTGCTTCGGATTCGTCGCGGCCGACGTAGCAATTGCCTGCGGCATCGAACCACGCCGGGATGCGGTGGCCCCACCAGAGCTGGCGGCTGATGCACCAGTCCTGGATGTTCTCCATCCAGTGACGATAGGTATTGATCCAGTTCGGCGGGACGAACTTCACCTCGCCGGACTCGACCAGCTCCAGGCCGCGCTTGGCCAGGCCGTCCATCTTCACGAACCACTGGTCGGTCAGGTAGGGCTCGATCACCTGGCCGGTGCGGTCGCCGCGCGGCACTTGCAGCTTGTGCGGCTTGGTTTCGACCAGCAGGCCGGCGTCTTCCAGATCCGCGAGGACGGCCTTGCGTGCTTCGTAGCGGTCCAGGCCGCGATATTTTTCCGGTGCGTTCTCGTTGATCGCCGCCGTCGGCGTCAGCAGGTTGATCAGCGGCAGGTTGTGGCGCAGGCCCACCTGGTAGTCGTTGAAGTCGTGCGCTGGTGTGACCTTCACCACGCCCGTGCCGAACTCGCGGTCGACGTAGTCGTCGGCGATAACAGGAAGCTCACGATCGACAAGCGGCAGCTTCACCTTCTTGCCGACGAGGTGAGCGTAGCGCTCATCCTCGGGATGGACCATCACCGCGGCATCGCCAAGTAGCGTCTCCGGGCGCGTGGTGGCCACTACCAGGTAGTCGCGGGTTTCGCGCAACGTCTCATTACCATCCGCATCGTGCTCGACGTGCTCGTAGCTGGCGCCATCCTCCAATTTGTAGGCGATCGACCACAGGAAGCCGTCTTCCTCGACGTTCTCCACTTCCAGGTCGGAGATCGCGGTCTTCAGCACCGGGTCCCAGTTGACCAGGCGTTGGCCGCGGTAGATCAGGCCCTGCTCGTGCCAACGCACGAAGGCCTCGATGACGGCCCTGGATGCGTCCTCGTCCATCGTGAACGTGCTGCGCGACCAGTCGCCGGACGCGCCCATGCGGCGCATCTGCCGCTCGATGGTGTCGCCGGACTGCGCCTTCCACTCCCAGACCTTGGCGATGAAGCCGTCGCGGCCCAGCACGTCGCGCGTCTCGCCCTTGCCTTCCTGCGCCAGGTTGCGGCTGACGACCATTTCCGTCGCGATGCCGGCATGGTCGGTGCCCATCTGCCACAGCGTGTCGAAGCCGCGCATGCGGTGGTAACGCACCAGCGCGTCCATCAGCGTGTGCTGGAACGCGTGCCCCATGTGCAGGGTGCCGGTGACGTTCGGCGGCGGCAGCAGCACCGTGTACGGTTCGCCCTTGCCGCTGGGCTTGAAGTAGCCGGCGGCTTCCCACTGCGCGTACAGGCGGGATTCGAAGGACTTGGGGTCGTAGCTGGAGGCGAGGGACATGGGAGCCGGGATTCGGGATTCGTGATGGGTGATTCGGTAGAAGCGAGAGCGGATTGATCTTGGGCTAGTTGTTGCGAATCACCAATCACCCATCACCAATCCCGGCGCTTACATATCGTGCTTGTTCACTTCAAAGCCGCGCGCCTTGTACTGCTTCCAGCGCTCCCGCAGCGGCTCGCGCGCGGACGGGTCGGCGGGCACGACTTCCAGCACGCGTTCGCAGGCGCCGGTGAAGGCGTCGTCGCGCAGGTTGATCACCAGCGCACGCGCCGGCACGTCGACCTCCGGTGTGGCGATCAGCACGGGCGTCAGCTCGTCCTCTTCGTCACCGGCGATCTGGTGAGGGATGTAGGCGTCCGGATCGAACTCCCACAGCAGTTCGTCCAGTTCCTCCGCCTGCGCGGCATCGCGCGCCAGGATAAGCGTCCACTGGTTGCTGTCGTAGGCCTTGCGGGTCAGTTCGCAGACCAGCTTGAGCGGCTCCTCGAGGAAGCGCGGCTTGGCGATCAGGTAGAAGTCGGCGCGCATGAGAGCCGTGATGGGTGATTAGGGATGGGTGATGGGTGAGGGCAACGCCTGGCGTCCGGGATTCTGGAGATGGCGGAGTTCTTGCGAATCACCCATCACCCGATCACGAATCACGCCGCGCCACCGGCGCGGTCCAGCAGCCACTGGCTCAGCAGGCCGACCGGGCGGCCGGTGGCCATGCCGCGCTTGCCTTCGTCGTTGGCCACGCCGGCGATGTCCAGGTGCGCCCAGCGCTGGCCTTCGGTGAAGCGGGCGAGGAAGCAGCCGGCGGTGATCGCACCGGCCCAGCGGCCGCCGATGTTGTAGACGTCGGCGAAGCTGGACTCCAGCTGGGTCTGGTACTCGTCCCACAGCGGCAGGCGCCAGGCGCGGTCGAACACGGTCTCGCCGGCGCCCAGCAGTTCGTTGCTGAGGTCGTCGTGCTTGCTCATCAGGCCGCTGGCATAGCGGCCCAGCGCAACGATGCAGGCGCCGGTGAGCGTGGCCACGTCGACCAGCGCGGCCGGCTTGAAGCGCTCGGCGTAGGTCAGCGCGTCGCAGAGGATCAGGCGGCCTTCGGCATCGGTGTTGCCGACTTCGATGGTCTTGCCGGACATGCTGGTGATGACGTCGGACGGACGATAGGCGTTGCCGTCGATGGCGTTCTCCACCGCCGGCACGATCACCACCAGGTTCAGCGGCAGCTTCATCTTGACGGCGGCCACGAAGGTGCCGAGGACGCTGCCCGCGCCCAGCATGTCGTACTTCATTTCCTCGATGCCGCCCTGCGTCTTCAGGTTCACGCCACCGGTATCGAAGGTGATGCCCTTGCCGACCAGTACGTACGGTTTGGCGTCGCCGCCCCCGTTCCACTTCAGCACGATCAGGCGCGGGCGGTTGGCCGAGCCGCGGGCGACGGCGAGCAGCGAGCCCATGCCCAGGGCGTCCATCTGCGTTTCGTCGAGGATCTCGGCCTCGGCGCCGTTCTCCGCGGCGAACTTCTCGGCTTGCTCGGCCAGGTAGGCCGGGGTGCAGATGTTGGGCGGCAGGTTGCCGAGTTCGCGCGTGGTCTGCACGCCGGCGGCGATGGCGATGCCCTGCGCCAGCGCCTGCGCGTCGTCGCCGCTGACGGCGAACGCGGTCAGGCCGGGATCGTCGTTCTTCTTCTTGCCCAGCGTGGCGGTGTAGCGGTAGCAGGCGTGGTCGGCGGCGATCACAGCCTGGCGGATCTTCCACGCCGCGTCGCGGTCCTTCACCGCCACGTCGGACAGGGTGAACAGCGCGCTGCGGACCGGGCCCAGCTTGAGCGCGCGGGCGGCATCGCCCACGGCTTTCAGATACTGCGCCACGCCGAACTTGGCGGTTTCGCCCAGGCCGACGACCAGCACGCGCGGGGCGGTCACGCCCGGCAGGTCGTGGAGCAGGGTGGTCTTGCCCGTCTTGCCGCCGATGTCGCCCCGCTGCAGCAGCGCCGAGAGCTTGCCGCCGCTGGCCGCGTCGATCGCCTGGCCGGCGGTGGTCAGGCTCTTGTCGGCCCAGGCGCCTACCACGACGCAGTCGACGCCGGCCTGGGCGGGGGCTTCGTGGTTCAGGGTGAATTCCAGCGTCATTGATCAGATTCCCGGTTCAGTTACGTACAATCGCGGGCCGGACGAAGGTGGCTGACGCCATGCCGGACCGCACAGACCGCCGCCGCAGGCGCGGCGCACAAGCCCGAGATTGTAGATCAAGCCCTCCTGATGCCGAAGCTGGACCGCTACCTCTTCCGCGAATTCACCCAGAGCTTCCTGGCCACCCTGATCATCCTGCTGATGGTCAGCGTGGGCGGCGTGATGGCGGACCTGCTGGGCGACGTGGCCGACGGCAAGGTGCCGGCGCGCCTGCTGCTGTCCCAGCTGGGCCTGCAGTTCCTCAACTACATGCCCTACATCATCCCGCTGGCGCTGATGCTGGGTCTGCTGCTGGCGTTCTCGCGCCTGTACCGCGATTCGGAGATGGCGGTGCTGACGGCGGCCGGCATCGGTCCGCGCCGCCTGCTGCGGCCGCTGCTGATGCTGGTGGTGCCGGTGGTGGTGGTGGTCGGCCTGTGCTCGCTGTGGCTGGGCCCGTGGGCGCTGCGCACCGCGCAGAACATGCTGGAACACGCCAACCGCAGCCTGGTGGTGTCCGGGCTGGATGCCGGCAAGTTCACCGTGCTGTCCAGCGGCGCGGTGGTCTACGTCAGCGCGCTGTCGCCCGACGGCACCGGCCTGAGCAAGGTGTTCATGCACCGCGCGGATGACGGCCGCATCGACGTGGTGACGGCGAAGTCGGGCCAGATGTTCTTCGAGGGCGAGCGCAACCGCTACCTGCGTTTGGATGATGGCTTCCGGGTCGAGGGGCCGGATGGCGCGGGCCTGGATTACCGCCTGATCCGCTACAAATCCAACGAGGTGGCACTGCCGGACCGCGCCGACACGCTGGACAAGGACGATCCCGAACTGCTGCCGACTCCGCAACTGCTGTCGGACCCGCGTCCGGACGCCAATGCGCAGGTCCATGCACGACTGACCCCGCCGCTGCTGGCGCTCGCCTTCGCCCTGCTGACCCTGCCGCTGTCGCGCAGCTCGCCCCGGCAGACCCGCTACGGGCGGGTGATGCTGGGGTTCCTGGCGTACCTGGTCGGCATCAGCCTGATGTTCAACGGCACCCAGCTGCTGGCCGACGGCAAGCTGCCCGGCCCGGTCGGCCTGTGGTGGCTGACCCTGCCGCTGCTGGCGGGAGCGCTCTGGTTCTACCTGCGTGATGGCCGGCTGTCGCGGCCGCGGAGGCGCGCATGAGGCTGCTGCCGCGCCTGCACGACACCTACGTGGGCCAGGTGGTCCTGGTCACGGTGCTGCTGACCTGGGCCGTGCTGGTGGGCCTGGACGTGGTGATGGCGCTGTCCGGCGAGATCGGTGACCTGGGCACCGGCAACTACACGTTCGGCCATGCCATCGCGTGGGTGCTCTACACCGTGCCGCGCCGCGCCTACACCATGTTCCCCACCGCAGCCGTGATCGGCTCGCTGTTGGGGCTGGGGCAGCTGGCGGCGAGCTCGGAACTGACCGCCCTGCGTGCGCTCGGCCTGTCCCGCCTGCGCCTGAGCGTGTCGGTCGCCGCCGCGCTGGGCCTGCTGACCGTGCTGATGATCTTCAGTGGCGAAACGCTGGGTCCCTGGGGGCAGCGCCAGGCCGACGTGCTGAAGATGGCGGCGCGCACCGGCAATGTCGCGATGGACCGTTACTCCGGCCTGTGGGCGCGCGAGGGCAACACCTTCCTTTACGCGCAGAGTGGCGAAGAGAAGGACCAGGGCGGCGGCAAGGTGTCGCTGCAGCTGCGCGACGTGCGCATGTACGAACTGGCGGACGACGGACGCCTCGCCTCCATCGCGCACGCCGCCGTCGCCGAGCACCTGGACGGCTACTGGTTGCTGAAGAACGTGCGCCGCACCACCTTCAAGGAACGCTCGGCCGTGCAGACCACGGTGCTGGGCGAGCGCTGGGAGTCGGAACTGGACGCGGCCGTGCTGTCGTCCAGCCTGGTGCGCGCGCGCAACATGCCCAGCAGCGAGCTGAGCCAGAACATCGACTACCGCAAGCGCAACGGCCTGGATGCGCGCGATTACGAGGACCAGTACTGGGCGCGCTGGTTCTATCCGCTCAACGTGCTGGCGCTGTGCCTGGCCGCCATCCCGTTCGCCTTCGGCAGCCTGCGCAGTGGCGGCATGGGCAAGCGCCTGTTCCTGGGCATCGTGTTCGCTGTCGGCTTCTACGTGCTGCAGACCATGTTCGTGCGGCTGGCCGGCGCGTTCCGCCTCGACTACCGGCTCGCCTACGCCATCCCGCCGTTCGCCCTGCTGGGCATTTCCTGGCTGATGTTCCGGCGACGGAGCCGCTGATCCGCCTCAGGCGCGCTTCGGCAGCCGCACCAGGCGCGTGCCGCTGAATCGGTCATGGAAGGTCAGTCGCTCGCGGTCCAGCCACGCCCACCAGAACCCCGACCCCGCCGCGAGGGTCGACAGGGTCGCCAGGGCGTAGCGGCGCCACAGCGCGGCCAGCGTGGGCTCACCGCCATCCGGCGCGACCACCTTCAGCCGCCACGGCCGCATGCCCAGCGTCTGCCCGCCGCGCAGCCAGCTGAAAGTGGCGTACAACCCGGCAACGCCCCAGCAGCAGCCCCAGAGCAGCCACCACATCAGGCTGTAGGGTTCTATGTTGTGGCGTACGTTGCCGCTGATCACCACGTCGACGAGCACGAACGGAATCGCGACCGCCAGCCACATCGCCAGCACCGGCCAGACATCGTAGAGCAGGGCGAGCAGCCGCCAGCCGATCAGTGCGCGGGGTCTTTCGGGCGTGGGAGCGGGATCCGTCATCGCGACAGGATACCGGCTAACCCTGGACAAGCTCCCTGGGTGGTGTGGGAGCGACGTCAGTCGCGATGGCCGATCCGACGGGACATCCTTTCGCGACTGACGTCGCTCGCACAAGAAGCCGGTGCACCCAAGCAGCGGGTGCATCGCCTAAGCTGAAGGCATGACTGCCCGCACGCCCGCCGATCGCCGCCAGCAGGCGAATGCCATGCCGCCTGTTCCGGACGCCGATGCCGCCGACATCGCCGCCTTCCTGGAGGCGATCTGGGCAGAAAGCGGCCTCGCCCGGCCGTCGCTGGACAGCTACCGGCGCGATCTCGAAGGCTTCGCGCGCTGGCGCAACGGTCGCGACGGCGGCCTGGCCGGCGCCGACCGCGCGGCCCTGTTCGACTACCTGGCCTGGCGCACGCGCGAGGGCTATTCGCCGCGCAGCACTGCGCGCCTGCTGTCCGCGCTGCGTGCCTTCTTCGCCCATCGCCTGCGCCGTGGCCTGCGCAGCGACGATCCCACCGCGCTGCTCGACCCACCGCACCTGCCGCGCTCGCTGCCCAAGGCGCTGGCGGAAACCGAGATCGATGCGTTGCTGGCGGCACCGGACATCGGTACGCCGCTGGGCCTGCGCGACCGCGCGATGCTGGAGCTGATGTACGCGGCCGGCCTGCGCGTCAGCGAGCTGGTTACGCTGCCCGCTACTGCGGTGAACCTGCGGCAGGGCGTGCTGCGCGTGACCGGCAAGGGCAGCAAGGACCGGCTGGTGCCGCTGGGCGAGGAGTCGCAGCACTGGCTGGAGGCCTACCTGGCGCAGTCGCGGCCGGCGCTCGCCGGCAAGCGCAGCGTGCCGTTCCTGTTCCTGGGCAGCACCGCCGAACCCCCGAGCCGGCAGCAGTTCTGGGGTCTGGTGAAGCGTTACGCCGCGGCAGCCGGCATCGATCCGGTCCGCATCAGCCCGCACGGGCTGCGCCACAGCTTCGCCACCCACCTGCTCAACCGTGGCGCCGACCTGCGCGCGCTGCAGCTGCTGCTGGGCCACAGCTCGCTGTCGACCACGCAGATCTACACGCTGGTGGCGCGCGAACACCTGAAACAGCTGCATGGTCGCCACCATCCGCGTGCCTGAGCCGGCGCGCGCGGGGACCGGTTAAGCCGCCTGCCCGCCGGCCTGTGCCAGAATCCCCGCCTGTTCCTGCCAGCCTGCCGCCCTGCGGCCTATCCGGATGCCCTTGATGCCCCGCCTGATCACCGCCGCCCTGCTGGGTGCCCTCAGCCTGTCCGCCTGTGCCCAGGCTCCCCAACCGCCGGCCAAGCAGGAGGCGGCCGCCGCCGCACCGGCTCCCGCTTCCGGGATCAGGCCGGGCCAGGGCGCGACGCCGGACGAGCGCGCCCGGTCCGCCGTGGCGCAGCTCAATCCGCGGGTCAAGGTCGACTACGTGGGGGCGGCGCCGCTGCCGGGGTTCCGCGAGGTGATCGCCGGCGGGCAACTGCTGTACATCAGCGATGACGGCCGCTACCTGATGCAGGGTTCGGTGCTCGACCTGCAGCAGCAGGAAGACGTCATGCAGAACAGCGCCGCGTTGGCGCGGCACCGCACGCAGCTGATCGCCACCATCCCGCACAGCGAGAAGATCGTCTTCGCGCCGCCGAACGCCAAGTACACGGTCACCGTGTTCACCGACATCGAGTGCGGCTACTGCCGCAAGCTGCACGAGGAAATCGCCGAGATCAACCGCCAGGGCATCGCGGTGGAATACCTCGCGTTCCCGCGCATGGGCCTGGGCAGCCAGGACCACAAGGACATGATCTCGGTCTGGTGCGCGCCGGACCGCAAGCGCGCGCTGACCGACGCCAAGGCCGGCAAGTCGATCCCGTCGCGCGACTGCAAGAACCCGGTGACCATGGAGTTCGACGTCGGCCAGCGCATCGGCGTCAGCGGCACGCCGGCCATCTTCTCGGCCGAAGGCGTCCAGCTGGGCGGCTACCTGCCGCCGGCCGCCCTGCGGGCCAAACTGGACGAACTGGCCGCCAGGCGGGCCCCCGCCGCTCCCGCCGGCGCCGCTCCCTGACCCGACGAAGCCGGCCCTGCGCCGGCTTCGCTACAATAGCGGGCCCCGTCTGACGGCACGCCCCCACGGTTCCGGACATGATCGTCCTCGAAGGCCAACCGGCCTTGTCGCACTTCCGCCGCGCGCGGCTCGAATCCAGGCTCCAGTCGATTGCTCCGGCCGTCCGCATCCGCGGCGCCTGGCATGTCTACTTCGTCGAACCCGAGGCCGGCGCCACGCCGGACCTGGCCACGCTGCGCCGCATCCTGCAGGCCGGCGACCGGGAGGAACCGCTGGCCGACGGCGCGGTCTCGCGCTTCGTCACCCCGCGGCTGGGCACGCTGTCGCCGTGGGCGAGCAAGGCCACCGAGCTGCTGCGCGGCGCCGGCCAGCCGGTGAAGCGCGTCGAGCGCGGCCTGCGCGTCGACCTGGAAGGCTGGGACGACACGCAGCCAGCACTGGCCAAGGCGCTGCACGACCCGATGACGCAATCCCTGCTGGCCACGCGCGAGCAGGCCTCGGCGCTGTTCACCGCGCCGCCGCGCGGCGAACTGGAGCGCATCCCGCTGGCGCACCTGGAAGCGGCCAACCGCCGGCTGGGCCTGGCGCTGGCCGACGACGAAATCGACTACCTGCGCACGCGCTACACCGAGCTCGGCCGTGATCCGTCGGACGTCGAGCTGATGATGTTCGCGCAGGCGAATTCGGAGCATTGCCGCCACAAGATCTTCAACGCCAGCTGGACCATCGACGGCAAGGACCAGGACCGCTCGCTGTTCCGGATGATCAAGCACACCCATGCGCAGACGCCGGAGCACACGCTCAGCGCGTACAGCGACAACGCGGCCGTGGTGGAAGGCTATCCGGCGGCGCGCTTCCGTCCCGACGGCAGCGGCCAGTACCGCCTCGAGGCGACGCTGGATTCGGCGTTCTGCATCAAGGTGGAAACGCACAACCACCCGACCGCGATCGCGCCGTTCCCCGGCGCCAGCACCGGGGCCGGCGGCGAGATCCGCGACGAAGGCGCGACCGGCCGCGGCGGCAAGCCCAAGGCCGGCCTGACCGGCTTCTCGGTCTCGCACCTGCGCATCCCGACGCTGCCGCAGCCGTGGGAGGATCCTGATAAGAGCCGGCCGCGTGCGCTGAACCCGCGCATGGCGCCGGCGCTGGAGATCATGCTCGACGGCCCGCTCGGCGGTGCCGCGTTCAACAACGAGTTCGGCCGGCCCAACCTGCTGGGTTATTTCCGCAGCTTCGAGCTGCAGGAAGGCGAGGGCCTGACCCGCGCCTACGACAAGCCGATCATGCTGGCCGGCGGCCTGGGCGCGATCGACCGCATCCAGGTGCAGAAGAAGACGCTGTCGCCCGGCGACGCGGTGATCGTGCTCGGCGGCCCGGCGATGCTGATCGGCCTGGGCGGCGGCGCGGCCAGTTCGGTCGCCTCCGGCGAAAGCGCCGAGGACCTCGATTTCGCCAGCGTGCAGCGCGACAACCCGGAAATGGAACGCCGCTGCC
This sequence comes from Pseudoxanthomonas sp., assembly GCF_035999195.1. NCBI lineage: Bacteria > Pseudomonadati > Pseudomonadota > Gammaproteobacteria > Lysobacterales > Lysobacteraceae > Pseudoxanthomonas > Pseudoxanthomonas sp. The sequence goes on along the minus strand of NZ_DASYGY010000009.1, from coordinate 1,408,127 downwards.
AGGAAGTCATCGACCGCTGCGTGGCGATGGGCGACGACAATCCCATCCTCTGGTTCCACGACGTCGGCGCGGGCGGCCTGTCCAACGCGATTCCCGAACTGCTGCACGACTCCGGCGTGGGCGGCGTGATCGACCTGGACAAGGTGCCCAGCGACGATCCCTCCCTGTCGCCGATGCAGCTGTGGTGCAACGAATCGCAGGAGCGCTACGTGCTGGGCGTGCCGCAGGCGCGGCTGGCCGAGTTCGCGGCGATCTGCGAGCGCGAGCGGTGTCCGTTCGCGGCGGTGGGTGTGGCGACGAAGGAAGAGCGGTTGGTGGTGGGTTATGGCGCGTTGAATGATCCTTCCCTTCTCCCATCGGGAGAAGGTGCCCGGAGGGCCGATGAGGGTGCGACGAAGTCCGGAGAACAGCGCATCGCGGATGTTGCCGCGTCCGCGATTCCCTCCGGCAGCTCTACTCCGCCGAACCCTCTCCCCAACCCCTCTCCCGCAGGGAGAGGGGCTTACCCCATCGACCTGCCGATGGACGTGCTGTTCGGCAAGGCCCCGAAGATGCATCGCGACACCGCGCACCCGCCGGCACCCAGGTGGCCCGCGCTGCAGACGGAAGGCCTGGACCTGCACGAAGCCGGCCTGCGCGTGCTTGCGCATCCGACGGTCGCGTCCAAGCAGTTCCTCATCACCATCGGCGACCGCAGCGTCGGCGGCCTGACCGCGCGCGACCAGCTGGTCGGCCCGTGGCAGATGCCGGTCGCCGACTGCGCCATCACGCTGACGGGCTACGAAGGGTATGTGGGCGAAGCGATGGCGATCGGCGAACGCACGCCGCTGGCGCTGCTCGATGCCGCCGCCGCCGCCCGCATGGCGGTCGGTGAAGCCATCACCAACCTGTGCGCCGCGCCGGTGGAATCGCTGCACCGGGTCAAGCTGTCCGCCAACTGGATGGCCGCCGCCGGCCATCCGGGCGAGGACGCGCTGCTGTTCGACGCGGTCAAGGCCGTTGGCATGGAACTGTGTCCGGAGCTGGACATCAGCATTCCGGTGGGCAAGGACTCGCTGTCGATGCAGGCGCAGTGGGCCGTGATGGGTGATTCGGAATTGGTGATTGGTGAACAGCAGGAGCCGGCGGTTGCAAGCGCGTCTGCCTCTTCGAATCACGAATCACGAATCACGAATCACCGCTCCGTTTCCCCGGTGTCGCTGATCATCAGCGCCTTCGCGCCGGTCACCGACGTGCGCCAACAACTGACCCCGCTGCTGTCGCGCGAGGACGACAGCGAGCTGTGGCTGATCGGCCTGGGCGCGGGCAAGAAGCGCCTGGGCGGCTCGGTGCTGGCGCAGGTCTACCCGCAGTCCGGCGGCGATGGCGCATGGCCGGCGTTCGCCGGCGATGGCCGCGACGAACGCGTGCCGGACCTCGACGATCCGCAGCGTCTGCGCGACTTCTTCCACCTGATCGCCGACGCGCGCGAAGCCGGTCTGCTGCTGGCCTACCACGACCGCAGCGACGGCGGCGCGTTCGCCGCGCTGTGCGAGATGGCGTTCGCTTCGCACCGCGGCCTGGACATCAACCTCGACGGGTGGGGCGACGACGCGTTCCGCACGCTGTTCGCAGAAGAACTGGGTGCGGTGGTGCAGGTCGCCGACGAGGACCGTGCCGCCTTCGCCGACCTGGTCGAGCGTCACGCGCTGACCGAATGCGCGCAGCGCATCGCGCGTCCGACCACGGCGGCCACCATCCGCGTGCGGCAGGACGGCGCATCGCTGGCCGAGTGGCGCTGGGAAGAGCTGTTCGATGCTTGGTGGTCGGTCACGCACGCCATGCAGACGTTGCGCGACAACCCGGAGGCTGCCGACCAGGAGCGCGACACCGCGCGCCAGTTCGGCCGTACCGGGTTGAAGCCGAAACTGTCGTTCGATGCCGCTGACGATGTCGCCGCACCGTTCATCGCCACCGGCAAGCGGCCGAAGGTCGCGATCCTGCGCGAGCAGGGCGTCAACGGCCAGATCGAGATGGCGTCGGCGTTCGCGCGTGCCGGCTTCGACGCGTTCGACGTGCACATGAGCGACCTGATCCATGGCCGCGTGGCACTCGATGGCTTCAATGGTCTGGCCGCGTGCGGTGGCTTCAGCTACGGCGACGTGCTGGGCGCGGGTCGCGGCTGGGCGACCTCCATCCTGGAGCGCAGCGCATTGCGGGACGCATTCGCGGCGTTCTTCGCGCGCACGGACACGTTCTCGCTGGGCGTCTGCAACGGCTGCCAGATGATGAGCCAGCTGAAGGACATCATTCCCGGTGCGCAGCACTGGCCGCAGTTCCTGCGCAACCAGAGCGAGCAGTTCGAGGCGCGCGTGGCGTTGCTGGAAGTGCAGGAATCGCCGTCGGTGTTCTTCCGTGGCATGGCCGGTTCGCGCATTCCGGTGGCGGTGGCGCACGGCGAGGGCCGTGCCGCGTTCGCGAGCGCGGTCGATCAGGCCACCGCGCGCACGTCGCTGCGCTACGTGGATGGCGACGGCGCGGTGGCGACGACGTATCCGCTGAATCCGAACGGTTCGCCCGACGGCATCGCCGGCCTGACCAGCGACGACGGCCGCGCGACCATCCTGATGCCGCACCCCGAGCGCACGCCGCGCAGCGTCAACCACAGCTGGCATCCGGCCGGCTGGCCGGACGACTCGCCGTGGCTGCGCATGTTCCGCAATGCGCGGGTGTGGGTGGGGTGAGCAGGCGGTGACAGACGCCGGTCCGGGCGCCTACGGGCGGTCCCGGACCGGACGGTACTGGCCCTTGTCGCCGGACTTCGCGGCCTTGGGGTCCACGTTGGCGCACAGTTTGCCGTTGCACAAGGTGACGTCCGCGGCGTCGTAGGCCTTCAACAGCTCCGCCGATAGCTGATAGCGGCGGATCTCGTCGTAATAGTGGCGGGAAAGCCAGCCGCCGCCCAGAACGATCAGGACGAGACTGGCGAGGCAGACGCCGACGACCTTCCATAGCAGATGCCGGTAGAGTGCCCGCGCGGCGTGGATCTGCGCCGCAAGGGCATGCGAGGCGTGCCTTACGTCCTGTCCGGACGTTTCCAGGTGTGCCTGGTAGGTCGAGACGGATTGTCCTAGGCCGGCGTCGACAGTGCCTACGACACTGTCCCGCAGATGCTTCATTTCCGTGTCGGCAGCCCGGCGGAGCGTTTCAGGCAGGTGTTGCGAGATCTCCTGAAGCTGCCGGTGCGCAGCCTGCAAGCTGTCTTCGATCTGCTTCGTGCGGCGCTCGAACCGCTCCATGAGGGCTGACGCGCTGGCGACGAGGTCGGTGATCCGGTCGGTGTCCATCCCGATTTCCTTGGCAACGTTGGTGTCAGATCGAGCGTGCGATGCCGGCCGACGCCGCGACCTGTCTCTGCTCCGCACGTTGTTGTTCGGCGGCCTGGGCCAGCAGCGCCTGCTGTCGTTCTTCGGAATCCACCTGAGCCACCGCAGTCGCACTCACCCGCCTCGCGTAAGGATCGTTGGCTGCAGCCTGAGTCATCAGGCGGAAGTCGACCTGGTCGCCGGCGTCGTAGGCGGCCACCATGCGGTCGATGTAGGCGAGGGGGTCATCGCGTAACGAGACCGGCGACGATGCGGAATCGCCGGTGGGCCGCGAGGGCCAGCCACGTCCACGCTCCGGCTTGCACTGGCTGTCTTCCAGCGTGGGAGCGCGACGAAGCTCCTGGATCCGCCCGTCGATCTGTTCCAGGGGGCTGCCGGCACTGTCCCGATAGATCAGCGGTCGATCGGGCGGCACGAAGTCGCGATTTCTCTCGTCCGTCGCGCGTTGCGCCGCCAGTCGAAGCTCCCTCAGTTCGTCGTGGACTTCGTTGCCCATCAGGCCGTGCCTGACCTTGTGCATCACGTACTGGGAGCCGATCGCGGACGTGTAGGCGATGCCCGCGCCGGTGAGCTTCGTGGCCAGCGCCGCATCCGCCGCAGCCGAGCGGATGCTCTCCCGATAGGCGTCGAATTCGGGCTGGTTTTGCTGGTAGAGCGCTTGGTTTTCGTGATTTATAAGTGAGTTCGGGCCGTAGACCGCCAGTTGTTCGGCGGTGCGGTGGCCGCCATGGAACTGCACCGCGCTGTGGGTGGCGTCCGGGCCGAGTGTGCGCAGATCGCCGATGAGTTCCCATCGGTTCTGCTGACTGGGTGCCGGACCCTGCTTGAGCAGTACATCGACATCCTGCTGCGTGGCGTAGACGCGTACTTCGCCGAAGTGACGGTTCGCCGCGCCTACCATGTCAGTGGCACGTACGTGGTTGATCACCTGGCTTCCACCCTCGGGTACGCCGTAGAGTCCTGCCGCTCCATAGGCATTGAAGGTCTCGCCTCGCAGGCCATATTCGTAGGCGGTGACCTGGGTGAGGAAGCCGCCCAGCGAGTGGCCGGTGACGGTAACGCTGGTCCCATCGCGCTTGGCCATCTCGATGGCCAGTTCCACCAGATCCCGCGCATCGTCCAGTTGCTGGTTCACCTTCAGCAGGGGCATCTGGGCGTCCGTGATCAGCCCGTCGCGGACCTTGTCGGTGTCGAACTCGGTGCCGGTGTGGGCGACGATGTAGTCCCCGGTGATCTTGTTCTGGTAAATGACGCCACGATAGCCAGAAGGTCTGTCAACCTCCTTGATAAGCCGGAAGGCGGTCGTGTCTAGGTTATGGTCATGCGGATCGTATGACTTATCGGACAGTCTGGCATTGGACTCGGTGAAAATCTTCACGGCTCAGTTCTTCCTTGACGACATGCTCACGATGTAGGAAACGGGATCGAGTTTCTCGATGAGCTCAGGATCAATAGGTGTCAGGCATATCTTGTCGAATTTGTCGCGCATTTCTTCCCGGCAGAACGACCTGTTTGAAGATTCAGATTTCACTTCGCTACCCAGTAGGTCGGCGGTCTGTATCAATCCTGATTGACGGGTAAGAACGGTAGCGACAGCGGAGAGCTCCCATTTGCATAAGCCAAGCCCGTAGTAGTCCTCATCGACGGGCCAGTCGAGAAAAATGTGGCCACTGTAGGTGTTGTTTCCAGTCCGGACGAGAGAGAACCCCCTCTCGTAGCGGGAGCCGGGGGTATATCCGGCGATACGGTCCGGCGTAGGCATGCAGATGACATCAGGAATACTGAAATACGCCATTCCGGAGATGTTCTCGATGTCGACCGGCGGATCGACCAGTTCCACCGTGATCTCGTAGCGTTGAGTCGGATTTGAGTTGGTTTTTGCGGTGGGCGGTTCGAATTCGCTTGCGCCCCAGCATCCCGCGATCAGGAGGGACGCGACGGTCAGGCAGGAACACAGGAATCGACGATTCACGGACTGCATCCTCGGAAGCTAGTTGAACCACCGTTGTTGGCAACGGAGGCACAGGCTTGTGCAGGCGCCAGGTTGCCAGGTGGCCGGTCCGTGAACCTGACGTCACGTGCAGGCGGAAAGAGCTGCAAGGTCAATCCTGGTGTGCCGGGCTTACGTTCGGGCAGTCTCTGCCAGGAATGCGTGAGTCGCATATGCGCACTTCCGCGAGATGCCGGAGCGCCAGGTGGGTATCGCGTTCGGAAGGTACGTGCCGGAACGCGAACTGGACGGAATAGAAGGCATCGTTGCCTTCGATGGTCTTCGACCAGAAGTGTTCCGGTGTGCCGGTTGCAGGATTCAACGGGCATACGTGCTGCCACAACGCGTACATGTATCCATCCTCCTCCCCCGCATCGATCTTGACAGCGTTCGCGCCGGGGCAGGCACCGGCAAGGCTGGCTGCAAGCCGTTGCTGGAATCCGTCCGCCGGCATCCGTGCGCCGTGGAAGACCTGGGTGGTGACCATGCGCGTCCAGCGTTCAACGGATTCATCCGATGGCACCATTTCGCTCATTCTCATCTGGCCTTGTCGAGTGTGGTAACCGATCTTGTAGCCGTGCGGCAACGCCTGAAGCAGATTTTCTCCCTGCATTGCGCTGTCTGCGATCGCCGATGCAGCGGGAAAAAGAGCGGAAACAAGAAGTGCGAAGCGGAAATGCGTCATAAGGCCTCCTTGGCCAGCGGATAGCATGTCAGGGGATGGGAGCTACCATCATCTTCTGGGTGAGCAAGCGGTCCTCGTGGGCGTACAGTGTGGCTTTCGCTACGTACGATGTTTCATGAGCCTGCCTGGCGTTTGTATCAGATGCACATCGGCGCGTGCCACTAACATTCTGACGGCATGTCCCGAGATCGCGCGTGCAGCGCACCTCCATGGGTGGGGCCGCAGGTACTTGTCTTGAGGGTAAGGCTACGGCGTGGCGGCATCGTCGCAAGCGAGAGCCGGCGCGGTAATCCTGTCCCAGGGGCACGGGGCTGCCTCGCAAGGTTCTCCTCGCGCCACGCTTCGCGCGGCGCGACAGCCCGTCCCGTCCGGACCTGATAAAGTCCGGGCCTTCAAGGAGGCCTTCCGTGAACGCAGTCGTGTCCGACCCCTCGCTGTCCGACGACGAACGCATCGTCGCCGCCCTGCTGGCCCGCGGGCGGCTGAAAGAGGCCGACCTGGCGCGGGCGCGGCGGTTGCAGGAAGAGGCCGGCGGCGGCCTGCTGGCGCTGCTGTCGCGATTGGGCCTGGTGTCCGAACGCGACCACGCGGAGACGGCGGCCGAGGTGCTCGGCCTGCCGCTGGTCAACGCCAAGGACGCACCCGATGTGCCGCCGGAATCGGTGGCGCTGTCGCTGCGCTTCCTCAAGCAGTTCCATGTCTGCCCGGTGGGCGAGGACGAGGGCCATGTCGACCTGTTGATGGCCGACCCGCAGGACCACTACGCGATCGAAGCCGTGCGGCTGGCGACCGGTCGTGCGGTGCGGCCGCGGGTGGCGCTGCGGTCGGAGATCAGCGACCTGATCGAACGCTATTACGGGCAGGGCCGCAGTGCGATGGGCGCCATCGTCGAGAACGCCGACGGCGAGACCACCGCCGACCTTGACGACGTCGAACACCTGCGCGACCTGGCGTCGGAAGCGCCGGTCATCCGCCTGGTCAACCTGGTGATCCAGCGGGCGGTCGAACTGCGCGCGTCCGACATCCACATCGAACCGTTCGAGAACCGCCTGAAGGTGCGTTACCGCATCGACGGCGTGCTGGAGGAAGGCGAAAGCCCGCCGGCCAACCTCACTGCCGCCGTGATCAGCCGCGTCAAGATCATGGCCAAGCTCAACATCGCCGAGCGTCGTCTGCCTCAGGACGGCCGCATCATGCTGCGCGTGCAGGGCAAGGAACTCGACCTGCGCGTGTCCACGGTACCCACCGCGCATGGCGAGAGCGTGGTGATGCGCCTGCTCGACCGCGAGACGGTCGTGTTCGATTTCAAGAAGCTCGGCTTCACCGATGCCTTCCTGCCGCAGTTCCAGAAAGTGCTGGAGCAGCCGCACGGCATCCTGCTGGTCACCGGCCCCACCGGCTCGGGCAAGACCACCACGTTGTACACCGCGCTGAGCAAGCTCAACACGCCCGACGTCAAGATCATCACCGTCGAGGATCCGGTCGAGTACCAGATCGAGGGCATCAACCAGATCCAGGCCAAGCCGCAGATCGGGCTGGACTTCGCCCACGCGCTGCGCAGCATCGTGCGCCAGGACCCGGACATCATCATGATCGGCGAAATGCGCGACTTGGAAACCGCACGCATCGCCATCCAGTCCGCACTCACCGGCCACCTGGTGCTCAGCACGCTGCACACCAACAACGCGGCAGGCGGCATCACCCGCATGCTCGACATGGGCGTGGAGGACTACCTGATGACCTCCACCATCAACGGCATCCTCGCCCAGCGCCTGGTGCGCCGGCTGGAGCCGACGCATGCGGAGAAGTACGCCGCGTCGCCGGAGGAAATCGAGAAGTTCCACCTGCGCCGCTTCCAGCCGGAGGGCGAGATCTTCCTGTACCGCCCGCGCGGCTCCGCCTTCGCGCCGACGGGTTACCTGGGCCGCACGACCATCGTCGAGTTCCTGGTGATGAACGACGAGATCCGCCGCGCGATCATGCGGCACGCCGGCATGGGCGAGATCGAACAGCTGGCGCGCGACGCCGGCATGCGCACCATGTACGAGGACGGCATCATCAAGGCGCTGACGGGCGAGACCACCATCGAGGAAGTGCTGCGCGTGACCGAGGAGGGCTGACGCGATGAACAGGATGCTGACCGTATGCCTGCTGGCGGCGATGTGGGCGATACCGATGATCGCATCAGCCGGCAAGCCTGCGCCGAAGACGCTGCAACGAGGCGATCTGCCGGCCGGCTTCGCCATCGGCAGTGGCTCGCCGTCGCTGGCGTTGCAGGTCGATGTGGTCGACGACAGGGTCGCGGCATCCGCGCCTGCCGGTGATACGCCCGGCAACCTGCGTGCCGCGCGCAGCGGCGACGCCACGCAGACCACGCTGATGGTCAGCAGCACGCTGCCGGTGGCGATCAAGTTCGATCTCTACGTGTCCTCCGACGGCGAACGGTTCGAGTACGCCAGCAGCTGCGGGGTCACGCCGGGGGTGTCGTCGTTCGAGATGTGGGAGCGGCCGTTCCAGGCCTTCGCGCTGGGCAATCCGCGCGTGCTGCCCAAGGGCCGCATGGCCTGCGACTGAGCCGGTCGTCCGCCGTAAAAAGAAAGGGCCCGGCAATGCCGGGCCCTTTCTCGTTCCATGCAACGTCTTACAGGTCGATACCGAAACCCACGCCGGCCGACTTCTCGTCGCCACTGAACGCGCCGCCGATGCTGAACGATGCACGCTCGCCGATCGGCTTGGAATAGCCCACCGACAACGCGTTCTCGCCGTTCTGCCAACCCGCACCCACGGCGACCCGTCCGCGCGGACTGCGGCTGCCGGCGGCGTTGATCGCCATGTTCAGCATCGCCGAGCTCATCGCGCCCATCCGGTCCAGACGGCGGTCCTGCTCGGAGAAGCGACGGTCCACGTCGCCGCGGAAGGCGTTGAAGTCGTCTTCCAGCGCCTTGACCTGGAAGTCGGCATACGCCTTCGCGCTGGCCAGCGTGCTGGCGGAGGACTGATCGGTATAGGACTGCGCACTGCTGAGCGTGTTGGCGTCGCCGGCATCGGCGTACGACGCGGCAGCGGCCGGCACGTCTGCGGCTGCGGTGGCATCGGTCGGTGCCGCGACCGCGGGTTGGCCACTGGCCACTGCGCCGCTGCCAGCGGCATCCGTGGTCGTTGCCGTGCCGCGTGTCGGTGTGGACGCACTGCCGCCGGTACCCGTTCCGGACGCCGCGTCGCCGGCGACCTGGCCCTGGCTGGCCTGGGTCGGCGGTGCGGCGCTGGCCGAGGCCGTCGTGGCGCCACTGCCCGATCCGCTGTACAGGCCGTACAACTCGTTGAGCTTCGCATCGACGGCGGTGAACGCCGCGCCCACGTTGTTGTATGACGTGCCCTGGATCGTGTAGCTCGGCGCGATGAACACACCGCCGGAGAAGCCGGCTCCGCCACCCAGTGCGCTGGCCACGAAACTCAGCTGCGACATGTTCACCGCGTCGGTGGCCTGGGTACCGGCGGCGACGTTGGTGATCTGCCGCTCGCTGCCGACGCTGCCGACCGAGACGGTGTCCTCGCGATCGGCCACGGAATCGCCACCGATCGCCACGCTGTTGTCGGCTTCCGCAGTGGCCAGGTTGCCCAGCGCCACCGCGTTGACGCCCGGGGTGTAGGCGCCACCGCCGACGGCCACCGAGTAATCGCCGGCCGCTTCGGTCGGGAGGAAGCCGAAGAATGCACCACCGACGGCCACGCTGTTGTCGCCGCTGGCGATGGCATTCGAGCCCAGCGCCGTGCTGTCGTAGTTGCTGGCCACCGCGCCGAAGCCCAGTGCGGTGGCGCTCTCCTGCGACGCCTCCGCGCCGTAGCCGAAGGCCGACGCCGCGAAGGCCGAGGCGCTGCTGTAACTGCCGATGGCGGCCGAGCCATCGCCCGAGGCATCGCTGCGGAAACCGTTCGCGGTGGCCTGCAAGCCCGACGCCGCGCTTTCCGTGCCGGACGCGGTGGCGTAGGCACCCGACGCCGTGGCGCCCGCACCGGTCGCCGTCGCACCCGTATCGCTGGCGACCGCACCCGCCCCCAGGGCCGTGGCATCGTCGGCGCTCGCTTCCGTGCTCGCGTAGACCGGATTGCCGTCTTCATCCAGCAGCGGATCGCCGTTGTCGTCGAACAACGGCCGTTGTCCGCCCACCGCGACGGCCGCCGCGCCCGTCGCCTGCGCGCCCGCGCCATTCGCGACGCTGTTGGCGCCGGTGGCGGTGGCACCGAAGCCGGTGGCGGTCGCGCCGTCCGCCAATGCGAAGGCACCCGACCCGTTCGCCGTCGCGCCGACACCTTCGGCCAGCGCGGCCGACCCGGAGGCGGTGGCGTAGTCGCCGGTGGCGGTCGCATCGTCGCTGCCGTCGCCCGCGCCGTTCGCCTTGAAGTAGCGCGTGGCGTTGCCGGACGCCTCGGCCACGGCATTCAGCTGGTCCAGGTTCACCGCGTCCGTGCCTTCCGTGCCGGCCGCCACGTTGGTGATCTGGCGTTCGGCCCCGACATCGCCGACCGATACCGTGTTCTCGCGATCGTTCCAGGAATTGGCGCCGATCGCGACGCTGTTGGTCGCCTCCGCCACCGAGTTGACACCGACCGCCACGCTGTCGTCGCCGTCGGCGTAGCTGTTGTGGCCCAGCGCGGTGCTGTATTCGCCGGTGGCCCAGGCGCCGTTGCCGAATGCCGAACCGCCCGTGCCGGTGGCACGCGTGTTGATGAGTCCGAAGAAGGTGGTGCCGCCGACCGCCGTGCTTTCGTCGCCACCCGCACTCGCACCTTCACCTACCGCCGTCGCACCGCTTCCGCCCGCCGCCGCGCCGTAACCGAAGGCCGAGGCGAAGTCGCCTGCTGCACTGCTGTAGCCGCCGACGGTGGTGGAGGCTAGGCCGTCGGCACTGCTGCGGAAGCCGACAGCGGTGGACTGTGTCTGCGTCGCAGACGCCTCGGTGCCCAGCGCGGTGGAATACGCGCCGGACGCATTCGCGCCGGCACCGATGGCGCTCGCACCGATGTCACCCGCGACGGCGCCTGCACCGACTGCCGTGGCGTCGTCCGCCGTGGCTTCGGTACTTGCAGAGACCGGATTGCCGTCTTCATCGAGCACGGGATCGCCGTTCTCGTCGAACAGCTGGCGCTGTCCGCCCACCGCAACCGATCCGGCGCCCGTCGCTTGCGCACCGGCGCCGTTGGCGACGCTGTTCCCGCCGCTGGCCGTGGCGCTGAAGCCGGTGGCGGTCGCGCCGTCCGCCAGCGCGAAGGCGCCGGAGCCGGTCGCGGTCGCGCCGACGCCTTCGGCCAGCGCGGCCGAACCGGACGCGGTGGCGTAGTCGCCGGTCGCGGTCGCATCGTCGCTGCCGTCGCCCGCGCCGTTCGCCTTGAAGTAGCGGGTGGCGTTTTCCGACGCTTCGGCGACGGCGTTGAGCTGATCGACGTTCACCGCATCGGTGCCTTCGCTGCCGGCGGCGACGTTGGTGATCTGCCGTTCGCTGCCCACATCGCCGACGGAGACGGTGTTGTCGCGATCCGCCGTGGAGTTGGCACCCAGTGCCACGCTGTTGTCGCCCAGCGCCGTGCTGTAGAAGCCCACCGCCGTGCTGTTGTCGCCACTGGCCCAGGATTCCGCGCCCAGCGCGGTGGCGTAGTCGCCCGGCGCATAGGAGAAGAAGCCCGCCGCCGTGCTTTCCAGTCCGGAGGCTTCGGCCAGGCTGCCCGCCGCCAGGCTGTAGTCGCCGGCCGCGATCGCACCGGCGCCGAAGGCCGCCGCGCTGAACCCGCTGGCCTGCGTGTAGACCAGCAAACCGAAGCCGGGAATCAGGTCCGCCGGACCACCGACCGCGACGCTGTAATCGCCGGTGGCGCCGCTGGCATGACCGAAGCTGGAGGCGTAGGAGCCGGTGGCCGTGCTGCCGTAACCGAAGGCGGAACTCGCTTCGCCGCTCGCTTCGCTGAGCACGCCGAACGACGCACTGCCCAGACCCGAGGCCAGGCTGCCGGCACCGACGGCCGTGGCCCCGAGTCCGGACGCCACGGTGTTGACGGTGATCGGATTGCCTTCGGCATCGAAGGCATCCACCTGTCCGCCGATGGCGGTGCTGGCGTCGCCGCTGGCTTCGGCGCTGCTGCCGTTCGCCACACTGTTGCTGCCCGTCGCGCTGGCGCTGAAGCCGGTCGCCGTTGCGCCGTCGGCCAGGGCGAAGGCGCCGGAACCGGTGGCGGTCGCACCGACACCTTCGGCCAGCGCGGCCGAACCGGACGCGGTGGCGTAGTCGCCCGTCGCGGTCGCGTCGTCGCTGCCGTCGCCCGCGCCGTTCGCCTTGAAATAGCGGGTGGCGTTTTCGGAGGCTTCAGCGACGTCGTTCAACTGCGCCAGATTCACGGCATCGGTGTCCTCGGTGCCTGCGGCGACATGGGTGATCTGCCGTTCGCTGCCGGCGCTGCCCACCGATACCGAGTCCTCGCGGTCGGCGACGGAGTCGCCACCGATGGCGACGCTGTTGTCGGCTTCGGCCGTCGCAAGATTGCCCAGCGCGACCGAATTGACCCCCGGGGAGTAGGCGCCGCCACCGACGGCGACCGAGTAGTCGCCCGACGCTTCGGTCGGCAGGAAGCCGAAGAACGCTCCGCCGACCGCCACGCTGTTGTCGCCACTGGCGATCGCGTTCGACCCCAGTGCGGTGCTGTCGAAGTTGCTGGCGACCGCACCGAAGCCCAGCGCCGTGGCGCTGTTGCCGCTGGCCTCGGCGCCGTAACCGAACGCCGATGCGCCGAAGTTCGACGCACTGCTGTAGCCACCGATGGCCGTGGCCGCATCGTCGGACGCATCGCTGCGGAAGCCGACCGCGGTGGCCTGGATGCCGGAAGCGGCGGCTTCGGTACCCACGGCAGACGAATAGGCACCGGAGGCATTCGCACCCGCGCCGAGCGCGCTCGCACCGGTGTCGCTGGCGACGGCGCCCGCACCGACCGCTGTGGCGTCGTCGGCCGTGGCTTCGGTGCTGGCGTAGACCGGATTGCCGTCTTCATCGAGCACGGGATCGCCGTTCTCGTCGAACAGCTGGCGCTGTCCGCCCACCGCAATCGAACCGGCACCCGTCGCTTGCGCACCGGCGCCATTGGCGACGCTGTTCTCGCCGGTGGCCGTGGCGCTGAAGCCGGTCGCCGTCGCACCGTCCGCCAGCGCGAAGGCGCCGGAGCCGGTCGCGGTCGCACCGACGCCTTCGGCCAGCGCGGCCGATCCGGATGCGGTGGCGTAGTCGCCGGTGGCGGTCGCGTCGTCGCTGCCGTCGCCGGCGCCATTCGCCTTGAAGTAGCGCGTGGCGTTTTCCGACGTGTCGGCCACGGCGTTCAACTGGTCCAGGTTCACCGCATCGGTGCCTTCGGTGCCTGCGGCGACGTTGGTGATCTGCCGTTCGCTGCCGGCGCTGCCGACGGACACGGTGTCTTCGCGGTCGGCGATCGAATCGCCGCCGAGTGCCACGCTGTTGTCGGCGCTGGCCGACGCCAGGTTGCCGATCGCCGTCGCGTTCGTGCCCGGCGCCCATGCGCCGCCACCCACCGCCGTGGAGAAATCGCCCGATGCTTCGGTCGGCAGCAAGCCGAGCAGCGAGCCGCCGACGGCGACGCTGTTGTAGCCGGTGGCGAGCGAGCCGGAACCGAGCGCCGTGCTGTCGCCGCCACGGGCGTCGGCACCGTAGCCGACCGCCGTGTCGAAACCGCCGGAAGCATTGGCGAACCCGCCGATCGCCACCGTGGCAATCCCGGTCGCCGTGCTGGTATGGCCGGCGGCCAATGCCTGCGTGCCCGAGGCGGACGACGAACTTCCGAACGCACCGGCATACGCGCCGGTTGCAGCGCTGCCCGTGCCCACGGCGCTCGCGCCGGTTCCCGTCGCAGCGGCCAGCGTGCCGACGGACGTGGCGTTCGCGCCGGTTGCGTTGCTCTGGCTGCCCAGCGCCGTCGCGCCCTGCGCGGTCGCGCTGCTGTCGTAACCCACGGCGGTCGCGTTCACGCCCTTGGCTTCGGCGTAGCCGCCGACGGCGGTCGCGCCGGCCTTGTTGGCGATGCTCTTGTAGCCGACCGCGACGGCGTGGCGGCCGGACGCGTCGACGTCATCGCCGCACGACACCGCATTTTCGCCGGGCCGTCCGTCGATGATGGGATTGCCGCGTGCATCCACGCAGAAGGCGGGCCCCGTTCCGATCTGCGGCTTGTCGTTCTGCGGCTTGCCCTTCTGCTTGTCGTGCGCGAATGCCGCGCCGGACGACACGCCCGCAAGCAGCGCCGCCGCCAACAACGTCACGCCCAGGCGCGCACGCACCGGCGCACCGGACGACAGCGCGCCATGCGCGCGCCGCGCGAACTCCGAGGCCACCACCAGCAGGCCAAGGGAGGGATTCCACACCTTGCGGTAAATCCTGTTCATCGATCACGTCCTTCATTCTGTGTTTTCGGGGGAATACGACAGCACCCGGGCCAGGGAGGCACGGGGTTCGAGGCGGACTACGTCAGGCAGGCAGACGGCGCGTCATGCGACAGGGGAGACGCATGACGACGTCGCACGAAGCGATGGGAGCGAAGAGGAGAGACGTACGGAGGTCGGACACGGACGCCGAAGCGTGCAGCCGCAGGCGCGGAAAACGCGACGTATCGACGCCGCAGGAAAGACATGCAAGTGGATCGGTGTAACAAGATGTCGCGCTGAAAAACGATTCCCGCATTCCCCATCCCCTTGATCCCGAGATGATGCAAAACAACTCCGTGTGATCGAACACTACATCCGCGTTGTGCAATTTGCGAGAGATTTGCTACGTTCGATCCGGCGCGACGAAACCGCTGAAAACAAGGCGTTAAAGCCATGTGCAGAAGCCGTATGCGCTGCGTGAAAGGTGTCGTGGCAGGTAAACAGGGGTACCTGCATGATGCGTATGAAAGGGAAGTCGCAAGTCGTTGAGTACGCACGTCGTAAACGCGTTAACCAGTTCGTTCATCCTTGTAGACATGGAGCAGGTCAAGTGAATCCACATTCTTCCTTCCGTCTTTCCCGTCGTCGTCCCCTGGTTGCTGCACTTGCCGCAATCGTCGCGTTCGGCGCCTTCGCAGCGAGCGCTTCGGCAGGCGATGTCAGTACCGCTGGTCTGCGCGACGGCGAAACCTACGACCGCTTCATCGTGAAGTACCGCGATGGCAGCACGGCGCGCGCCAGCAGCGCGACCTTGCAGCGCTCGTTGCAGGGCGCGGTCTCGCGCGCCGCGCTGGGTCCGTCGAACGGCAGGGCCGTGAGTGCGGCGAAGCTGCGACGCCTCGGCATCGGTGCCGAACTGGTGCAGACCTCACGCAAGCTGGATCGCGTCGAAGCCGAAAGCCTGCTGCGCCAGCTGGCGATCGATCCTGAGGTCGAGTTCGTCGAGGTCGATGCCCGTCGCTACGCGCGCCTGGTGCCGAACGACAGCTTCTACAACCAGTATCAGTGGCACTTCAAGGATCCGGTCGGCGGCATCAACCTGCCGGCGGCATGGGACAACGCGACGGGCGCCGGTGTGGTGGTCGCCGTGCTGGATACGGGCATCACGCCGCACAGCGATCTGGATGCGAACATCCTGCCGGGCTACGACTTCATCAGCGACACGTTCGTGTCGCGCGACGGCGACCTGCGCGATGCCAATCCGCTCGACGAGGGCGACTGGAATCCGGTCGCGGGCGAGTGCTACGCGGGCTCGCCGGTGCAGGACAGCAGTTGGCACGGCACCCACGTGACCGGCACGGTGGCGCAGGTGACCAACAATGCGAAGGGCATGGCGGGCGGCGCCTTCGATGCGAAGGTCGTGCCGGCGCGCGTGCTGGGCCGGTGCGGCGGCTACACGTCGGATATTTCCGATGCGGTGATCTGGGCGTCGGGCGGCACCGTGGCGGGCGTGCCGGCGAATGCCAATCCGGCGGAAGTCATCAACCTCAGCCTCGGCGGCACCGGTGCGTGCAGCGCGGTGGAACAGAACGCGTTCAACATCGCCATCGCCAACGGCAGCACGGTGGTGGTGGCAGCGGGCAACGATGCCAGCAACGTCACCGGCTTCTCGCCCGGCAACTGCACGGGCGTCATCACCGTGGGCGCCACGCGCATCACCGGCGGCATCGCGTCGTATTCCAACTACGGCACGCGCGTGGATATCTCCGCGCCGGGCGGCGGTGGCGGCGTGGACGGCAATCCGGGCGGATACGTCTGGTCCGCCGGCAATGCAGGCGCCACCACGCCCACCACCGAGACCTACTTCGGCCTGGGCGGCACGTCGATGGCGGCACCGCACGTGGCGGCGGTCGTCGCGCTGATGCAGAGCGTGGCGGAAACGCCGCTCACGCCCGCGCAGGTGCTGGCCACGTTGAAGTCGACCGCGCGTCCGTTCCCGGTGGCGCCGCCGGCCAACCGTCCCATCGGTGTCGGCATCGTCAATGCGGCGGCCGCAGTGCAGGCCGTGATCGGCGGCGGTGGTCCGCCGACCGCGACGCCGCTCACCAACAACGTGGCGGTCGGCGGCAACAGCGGCGCGAAGGATGCGGTGGTGCAGTACGCGCTGGTGGTGCCGGCCGGCGCGACCAACCTGTCGTTCATCAGCTACGGCGGCAGCGGCAATGCCGATGTCTACGTGAAGTTCGGCAGCGCTGCCACCGCGACCAACTACGACCTGCGTTCGGTGAGGCCGGGCAACAACGACATGGTCAACATCGCCAACCCGCAGGCGGGCACTTACTACGTGTCCCTGGTGGGCAAGACGAAGTTCGCCGGCGTCAGCGTGCGCGGCAGCTTCACCGCACCCTGATACGAGGGGCAGGGCACGGCATCGCGGCCCCGGCAGACCGGGGTCGCTTCGTCGGGTGACGTGATGCGCGCCCATGACGCTGGAGGGGCGAATACGGTAACTTGGCGCATTCTCCGATCCTCCCGCCGCATGCCGCTCTACCGCTACAAGGCCCTCAACGCGCACGGTGAAATGCTGGACGGCCAGATGGAAGCCGCCAGTGACGCCGAGGTCGTCGCGCGCCTGCAGGAGCAGGGCCATCTGCCTGTCGAGGCCGCATTGGCGTCGGCCGGTGGCGGCGGCAGCCTGCGGCAGCTGTGGCGGCCGAATGCGTTCGCCGGCGACCGGCTGGTGCAGTTCACCCAGCAGCTCGCCACGCTGCTGGGTGCGGGCCAGCCGCTGGACCGCGCGCTGGGCATCCTGCTCGACCTGCCGGAAGACGAGAAGGCGCGGCGCGTCATCACCGACATCCGCGATGCCGTGCGCGGCGGCGCGCCGCTGTCGACGGCGCTGGACCGTCAGCATGGCCTGTTCTCGCGGCTGTACATCAACATGGTGCGGGCCGGCGAGGCGGGCGGCAGCCTGCACGACACGCTGCAGCGGCTCGGCGATTACCTGGAGCGCAGCCGCGCGTTGAAGGGGCGCGTGGTCAACGCGCTGGTGTATCCGGCCATCCTGCTGGTGGTGGTGGGCTTCGCACTGCTGTTCCTGCTCGGTTACGTGGTGCCGCAGTTCGCGGTGATGTACGAAAGCCTGGACGTGGCGCTGCCGTGGTTCACGCAGGGCGTGCTGTGGGTGGGCGCCTTCGTGCGCGACTTCTGGTTCGTGCTGATCGCGGTGCCGGCCGTGGCGCTGCTGTGGTTCGACCGCCGCCGTCGCGATCCCGCCTTCCGCGACCGCCTGGATGCCTGGCTGCTGGGGCGCCCCCTGGTCGGACCGTTGCTGGCCCGGCTGGAAACCGCGCGCCTGGCGCGCACGCTGGGTACGCTGCTGAAGAACGGCGTGCCGCTGCTCACCGCACTGGGCATCGCCCGCAACGTGCTGGGCAACCGCGCGCTGGCGGCCGACGTGGAGGTGGCGGCCGACGACGTGAAGAACGGCCACGGCCTGTCCGCCTCGCTGGGCAAGGGCAAGCGCTTCCCGCGGCTGGCGCTGCAGATGATCCAGGTGGGCGAGGAGTCGGGCGCGCTGGACGGGATGCTGCTGAAGACCGCCGAGACCTTCGAGCAGGAAACCGCTCAGGTGCTGGACCGTATGCTGGCCGCCCTCGTCCCCGCCATCACGCTGGTCCTGGCCGCCGTGGTCGGCGTGGTCATCATCGCCGTGCTGGTCCCGCTGTACGATCTGACCGGCGCCATCAACTGAGCCTTACTGGAGAGTCCGCTACCATGTCCCGCATGCGTCCGATGACTGCGTTCCGTTTCCCGCGTTCCCAGCAGGGTTTCAGCCTGCTCGAGATCATCATCGTGCTAGTGCTGATCGGCGGCATCCTGGTGCTGGTGGGCAGCCGCGTGATGGGAGGCGCCGACAGCGGCAAGGTCAAGCTGGCGCAGTCGCAGGTGCAGACGCTGGCGGGCAAGATCGAGAACTACCGGCTCGACACCGGCCGCTATCCGGCGCAGTTGACCGACCTGGTGACCAATCCCGGCAACGCGCCCGGATGGCTGGGCCCGTACGCGAAGGAAAGCGAGCTGCAGGACCCGTGGAAGAACCCGATCGACTACCGCATCCCCGGCGAGACGCAGCGCTTCGACCTGGTCAGCCTGGGCGCCGACGGCAAGGCCGGCGGCGACAGCGTCGACGCGGACATCAAGAACGAATAAGCGCGACGCCCGCCGTCGTGGCTCGCCGTTCCGCCGTTGCGCACCTGTCCGTCTCCGGGCGCGTCGTCGCGCCTGCGCGAACGGCCGGGTTCACGCTGCTGGAAACGCTGCTGGTGATGACGTTGATGGCGGCGGCGGCGATCCTGGCCGCGATGGTGTTCACCGGCGGCATGGACGGCATGCGGCTGCGCGCGGAGTCCAAGGAGATCGCGGCGCAGCTGCGCTACACGCGGGCGCGTGCCATCGCGACCGGACAACCGCAGCTGTTCCGGATCGATCCGCGTGCGCATGCCTGGGAAGCCGCCGGCGACCGTCGCGGCGAGATCGACGGATCGCTGGGGGTGCGCTTCACCGGCGTGCGCGAGGCGCAGGCGCGCGCGGGCGAGGGCGCGATCCTGTTCTTTCCCGATGGCGGATCCACCGGCGGTCGCGTGACGCTGTCCGCCGGCACCGCGGCCTGGAGCGCCGACGTGGCCTGGCTGACCGGTGAGACCCGGCTGCTGCGCGACGAGGTGCGGGCACCATGACGCCGCCGGCACGTCGCCACCAGCACGGCTTCACCCTGCTCGAGGTCATCGTCGCCTTTGCCCTGCTGGCGCTTGCCCTGACCCTGCTGCTCGGCGCGCTGTCCGGTGCGAGCCGGCAGGTGCGGGAATCCGCGGACAGCACGCGCGCCACCCTGCACGCGCAGTCGCTGCTGGCGCAGCTGGGCGCGGGCGACGTGCTGCAGCCGGGCCGGCAGGAAGGCAGCTTCGAAGGCGAACGCTATCGCTGGCAGCTCGATGTGGCGCCATACGCCGATCCGCTGGCGGCGCGCGCGCAGGTGGAGGCCGGCGCGCCGCAGCTGCTGGACGTGCGCCTGGAGGTGCGCTGGGGCGACGAGCGCGGACAGGCGATGCAGTGGCGCACGCTGCGCCTGGCGCCGCGCGACATCAACCAGGCGGTGGTGCCATGAGGCGCGCGCAGGTCCGCGGCTTCACCCTGATCGAAGTGCTGGTGGCGCTGGTGCTGATGGCGGCCGGACTGGCGCTGGCGTTCGCCACGCTGCGTTCGTCCACCGCCGTGGTGACGCGCGGCGAGGACATGGCGCAGGCCAGCGAGCGCATGCGTACGGTGCACGGCTACCTGCGCGCGCGGCTGGCCTCCGCGCAGCCCATCGTGTTCGCCACCGATCGCAGTTCGCTGCGGCAGGCGCGCTTCATCGGCTCGCCGCAGCGCATGCGCTTCGTGTCGGACCTGCCCGATTACCTCGGTTACGGCGGTCCCTACCTGCACGAACTGGTGGCCGACGACCAGGGGCGGTTGCAGGTGGCGTTCTCGGTCGCACGGCCTGACGTGTCGCTGGACGAGGTGGAACAGGCGTCCGGTGGGCAACGCGCGGAACGTCTTGCCGACGGCTTGCGCGTGGTGCGCTTCCGCTATCGCGGACTGGATGCGGAGAACCGGCTCGGCCCGTGGCAGGACCGCTGGGAAACGGCGGAGATGCTGCCGTTGCAGGTGAAGGTGGAAATCGAAGCGGTGCAGGGCGGCCGCTGGCCCGACCTGGTGGTGACGCTGGCACGCAGCGAAGGCGGCGCGGGCGGTGGCCTGCTGCCGGGCGGCACGAATCCGGTGCTGCCATGAACCGGGTGCGTGGCGCCGCCCTGTTGCTGGTGCTGTGGCTGGTGGCGCTGCTCACCGCCCTGATCGGCGCGTATGCGCTGACCGCGCGGATGGAGGCGCTGCAGGGACGTGTCGGCAGCCGGGGGACGGTGGCCCAGGAAGTCGCGCGCGCCGGCATCGAGTACGCGCTGGTGCGCGTGTCCGACCGCAATCCGGAAACGCACTGGCAACCCAACGGTCGCGCCTACGCATGGAGCTTCGATGGTAGCGAGGTGCAGGTGCGTATCGTCGACGAGACCGGCAAGGTCGATCTCAACCAGGCCGATGTGCCGCTGCTGTCGCGCCTGATGCAGGCACTCGGAGAGCCGCCCGATGTCAGCGACGCGCTGGCGGCGGCGATCGTCGACTGGCGCGACGTCGACAACCTCAGCCAGCCGGTGGGCGGTGCGGAGGACGGCGACTACGCGGCGGCCGGCCGCGACTACGGCGCCAAGGACGCGCCCTTCGAGACCCTCGCGGAAGTCGAACAGGTGCTGGGCATGACCCCCGACCTGTACGCGCGGATGGCGCCGTTCCTGACCCTGTACTCCGGGCGCGGGCAACCCGATGCGGGTTATGCGCAGGGGCCGGTGCTGGAGGCGATGGGCGTGGATGCGGCGGCGTGGCTGGCGCAGCGCAACGCCACCGGCGCGGCCGGCAACCCGCAACTCGTCGGCACCGGGAGCGGCACGTATAGTATCGAGAGCCGTGCGCGGCTGGCCGATGGCCGCGAGGCGTCGCTGAGGACGGTGGTGCGCGCGGGGGCCAGCCCGGTACCGGGTTCGGCCTATACCTTGTTGCGCTGGGAGGAGGGAGCGTCACCACAATGAGCGGCGTACGCGACACCCTGCAGCGCTTCCGTGCGCGCCTCGGCCCCGGGCCACGCAGTTTCCTCGCGTGGTGGGGACAGGCGCTGACGACCTGGTTGCCGGTGCGCTGGCGCGTGCTGCTGGGACTGACCGGCGACCGCCTGCTGTTCCAGCGGCAGAACGACGAGATCGAGATGACCTGGCTGGAGGGGACGCAGCGGCACATGCTGGCGCGGCTGCCGGCCACCGTGACGCCGGAAGAATTGCGCGCGCTGCTCGGCAACCGGCTGGCGGGGTTGCCGCGCTGGTGGCTGGTGCCGGCGGACATGGCGCTGCGGCGCCGCCTGGTGCTGCCCGCCGCCGCCGCGGAACGCCTGCGCGACGTGCTGGCGTTCGAGCTCGACCGGCAGACGCCCTTCGCCGCCCACGAGGCCTGCTTCGATGCGCGCGTGCTGGGTGTGCGCGACGACGGCCAGCTCGAGGTCGAACTGGCGGCGGTGCCGACGGGCGCCTTCACCAGTGGCCTGGCGCGGCTGGGGGGACTGGCGCAGGGCATGGCGGGTGCGGACGTGGAGGACGCAGAGGGCGGAATCCTCGGCCTGAACCTGTTGCCCGAGGCCGCGCGCGTGGTCCAGCAGGCGCCACAGCGTGGCCTGCACCTGGCGCTCGCCGGCGTGGCGGTGGTGGCGGTGGTGTTCGCTGCCTGGGCGGTGCTGGACAACCGCCGCGCGGCCGCCGAGGCGTTCGCCGCGCAGGTCGACAGCCGTGCCGATGCCGCGCGCCAGGTGGCCGCGCAGCGCCAGCAGCTCGTCGACCTGGTCACCGGCACCACGATCCTCAACCAGACCAGCGCCCGCCGGCCCACCGCGCTGGAAGTGATGGACGACGTGACCCGGCGCCTGCCCGACAACACCTATCTCGAAAAACTCGCCATCGAAGGCGACCGGCTCACGCTGATCGGCTTCAGTCCGGAAGCGTCGGGCCTGGTGGCGCGCCTGCAGGGCTCGCCGCTGTGGCGCAATCCCGCGTTGAGCGGCGCGCTGCAGCCGGATCCGCGCACGCGCATGGACCGCTTCACCCTGACCGCCGAGCTGCTGGGCAAGCAGGATCCGTCCGCCACACCGCCGGGAGGCGCCGATGCCGCTGGCCGTGACTGACCGCGACCGCTGGCTCGCGCTGGCCCTGCTGCTGGCCGCGCTGCTGCTGGGTTACCTGCTGCTGGTGCATCCGTGGTGGACCGTGCCGATGCAGGAGGTCGGCGCGCGCGTCGACGAACTGCGCGAGCGCGAACTGCGCATCCGCACCCAGCTGCAGCAGGCGCCGCAGGTGCAGCGCGAACTGGCCGCGGCGCTGGCGCAGCAGGCGCAGCGTCCCGGCTTCCTGCCGGAAGCGACGGTGGAGCTGGCCACCGCCGGCCTGGTGCAGCGGCTGGAAACCATCGTCAAGCAGGCCAGTCCGGGCAACCGCAGCTGCGCCATCGCCAACCAGTCGCCGCTGGCGGTCGCCGGCCGCGAGGTCTACCCGCGCGTGGTGGTGCAGGTCCGGCTGCGCTGCGGCACCCCGGAGCTGGCCTCGGTGCTGCACCAGATCGAATCCGGCAGCCCGCGCCTGTTCGTGGAGAACCTCAACATCCTGCCGCAGCGTTACGCGTTCCAGGCCAGCGAAAGCGGTGCCGGCGGGCTGGACGTGAACTTCGACCTGTACGGGTATCTCAAGCCATCGCCCGGCGTCGCGCAGGAGCCTGCCGATGCGCGCTGATGCCTGGAGCGTCCGCACCTGGCTGCTGGCCGTGGTGGCGGGATGGGCGGTGCTCGCCGCGCTGCTGGCGCTGTTCGGGCTGGGCAGCCGCATCACGCCGTTGCCGGCCGATCCGGCGCTGGTGCAGGCGCTGCCGCGGCTGCCGCCCAATCCACCCGAGCGCCTGGGCGCGCTGGACCAGTACGCCGACGTGGGCGCGCGGCCGATGTTCTCCGAAGACCGTCGCCCCAAGCCCTTCTTCCTGTCCGGCGAGGAAGCGGCGGCACCCGCGTTCGACCTGGTGCTGACCAGCGTGATGATCACCCCGTCGCTGCAACTGGCCATCGTGCAGCCCGCACAGGGCGGCGAGGGGCTGCGGGTGAAGGTGGGCGAGTCGCCTGCCGGCTTCCCCGGTTGGCAGCTGTCGGAACTCGGCCCGCGCCGCGCGGTGTTCGACGGGCCGGAAGGTCGTCGCGAACTGGAACTGCGCGTCTTCGACGGCGCCGGCGGACAACCGCCGACCCCGGTGGCCACCGTGCCACCGATGGTGCCGCCCGCCGCAAGCGGCGCTCCGCCGGCGATGCCGGGCGGTCGCACCACCGGAGGCAACAACGCGCCGGCCACCATGCCGACCGTGGCCTCGCCGCCGACGCCAAGTCAGGCTCCCGCGCCGGTCGCCACGCCGTCGCCATCGTCGAGCGAGTCTGCCGCGCCGGTCGCCACCGCCGACGAGCAGATGGAAGCCATCCGCCAGCGCATCGAGCAGCGCCGGGCGCAGCTGCGACAGCAGCAGGCGCAACCCACCACGCCGCCGGCAACGCCCGGCAAGACACAGTAGAGTGCCGGCATGACGTTACGTGTGATCCTGTTTTCCCTCTGCCTGGGCCTGCTGGCCGGCTGCGCGACCGCGCCGTCGCCCGATGTGCGCCGCACCGCCCGCACGCCGGCCGGCGAGATCATGCCCGGCAGCGCGCAGACTGCGCCCCTGCAGGAAAGCGAGGCGCCGGTGGCCGGACCGCAGGCGCAGATCCGCCGCGGCAACGGCCAGATGATCAACCGCAGCGCGGCGGCGTCGCCGCTGCCGTCGCTCGGTGGCGCCAGCAGCGGATCGGCCACCTTCAACTTCGAAGGCGAATCCGTGCACGCCGTGGTCAAGGCCATCCTCGGCGACATGCTGGGGCAGAACTACGTCATCGCCCCGGGCGTGCAGGGCACAGTGACACTGGGCACGCCCAAGCCGGTGTCGCCGGCCGAGGCGCTGAACCTGCTGGAGATGGTGCTGGGCTGGAACAACGCGCGGCTGGTCTACAGCGGCGGACGCTACAACATCATTCCCGCCGACCAGGCCCTGGCCGGCAGCGTGGCGCCGCGCACGGGTCCCGCCTCCAGTGCGCGCGGCTACGAAGTGCGCGTGGTGCCGCTGCGCTTCATCTCCGCCAGCGAGATGAAGAAGGTGCTGGAGCCGTACGCGCGGCCCAACGCCATCGTCAACGTCGACAGTACCCGCAACGTCATCACGCTCGCCGGCACGCGGACCGAACTGGAGAACTACCTGCGCACCGTCGAGATCTTCGACGTCGACTGGCTGTCGGGCATGTCGGTGGGCGTGTTCCCCCTGCAGACCGGCCGCGCCACCCGCGTGGTGGCCGACCTGGAGAAGGTGTTCGGCAACGACAGCAAGACGCCCAGCGCCGGCATGTTCCGCTTCATGCCGCTGGAAGGCGCCAACGCCGTGCTGGTGATCACGCCGCAGCCGGCGTACCTGGACCAGATCCAGCAATGGCTGGAGCGCATCGATGGCGCAGGCGAGGGCAGCCGCCTGTTCTCGTACGAACTGAAGTACATCAAGGCACGCGAACTCGCGCAGCGGCTGGCGGAGGTGTTCGGTTCCTCCGGCGGCAGCAGCGGCAGCGACGGCGATGGCCGTTCGACCGGCGGCGCGGGCAACGTGTCGCTGATGCCCGGCACCGAGCCCGTGCAGATCAACGACGGCGGCATGAACAGCAGCGGCGGCAGCGTCGACTTCGGCAGCAGCGGCACGGGATCCGGCAGCGGCGGACTGGGCGGCGGCACGCTGTCGCTCAACCAGCGCGATGGCGGCAACGGCGCGGTGACGCTGGAGGTCGACGGCAACCGCGTCGGCGTGGCAGCGGTGGAAGAGACCAATACGCTGCTGGTGCGCGCCAGCCCCAGTGCCTGGCAGTCGATCCGCGAGGTGGTGGACAAGCTCGATGTGATGCCGATGCAGGTGCATATCGAAGCGCAGATCGCCGAGGTGTCGCTGACCGGCGACCTGAGCTACGGCGTCAGCTGGTTCCTCGAGCGCGCGATGACCGACAACGGCCTGGGGCCCTTCGCCGCACCCGGTGCCGGCGGGCCGAGCGCCTGGAGCACGCTGGCCGGCAGCATCGGCGGCGTGGGCGGTGCGGGCGCGGTGTGGACGCTGGTCAAGAACGACGCCGCCGCGGTCATCACCGCGCTGGACGAGGTCAGCGACGTCCGCCTGCTGCAGACGCCGTCCATCTTCGTGCGCAACAACGCGGAGGCCACGCTCAATGTCGGCAGCCGCATCCCGATCTCCTCGGTCACCTTCAATCCCGGTGTGGGCAGCGACAACACCTTCAGCCAGGTGCAGTATCTGGATACCGGCATCATCCTGAAGGTGCGGCCGCGGGTGACCAAGGACGGCGTGGTGTTCATGGAAATCGTCCAGGAAGTCAGCACGCCCGGCGACGTGCCGGACGAGAACGGCAACGTCCGCATCAACAACCGCCGCTTCAAGACCGAGGCGGCCGTGCAGGCGGGCAACACGGTCATGCTGGCGGGCCTGATCAGCGACAGCGCGACCAACGGTTCGGCGGGCATCCCCGGACTGAGCCGCCTTCCGATCATCGGCGGCCTGTTCGGCAGGAAGACCAGCGGCTCCGAGCGCAGCGAAGTGATCGTGCTGCTCACGCCGACCATCGTGCGCAATCCGCAGGAGGCGAACGACCTGACCGACGAGTACGGCAAGCGCTTCCGCGCGCTGGAACCGCTGAACGCCCCGCGCAAGTGACGTCGCCCGCCCCGAGCCTGCCCATCGTCCTGTTGCCGATCGGCAGCGACGACGACGCCCTCGACGCCTGCCTGGGTGCGCTCGACGCCACCACGCCGGCCGGCACGCGCCTGTGGCTCGCCGATGACGCGCAGGCCGGCCCGCGCGGCCTGGCCATCATCGAGCGCTGGCTGGGGCGTACCCGCTTGCAGGCCGACTACACGCGGCGCCCGCGCATGCTGGGCGAAGTGGCGCACATGGACCAGATGCTCGCCGCCTGCGGCGATGCCGATGTGGTGGTGCTGGCGCCCGACGCGCAGCCGCTGCCCGGCTGGCTGCAGCAGCTGGCCGCCTGTTTCGCGCGCGATGCCGCCATCGCCACCGCCACGCCCTGGTGCAACGCCGGCGAAGCCGCCGCCTGGCCGCGGCTGGGCGAAGTGAGCCCGCCCCCTGCCGATGCCGAACGCACCGCCCATGCCTGTGCGGCGATGTCGCCGCTGCATCCGGAACTCCCCGCCGCCGTCGCGCACGCTGTCGCGCTGCGCGGCAGCGCGCGCAAACGCGTCGGCGGGCTGGACGCGGCCAGTTACGGGTCGTGGTACGCCGCGCTGGTCGACCTGTCGCTGCGCCTGGCCGGCCTGGGCTGGCGCAACGTGCTGTGCGAGACCGCGTTCGTCGCACGCGGCGGCGAAGGCGGTCCCGCCGACGGCGACATGGACGCCTTGAACGCGCGCTGGCCGACGTTCACGCCCAGGCTGGCGACGTTCCTGATGGAGGATCCGCTGCGCCTGCCGCGCGAGCGGTTGCATGCGTTGTACGCGGAAGCGGGATCGCCGGAGCGCCAGCGTGACCTCTTCGGTTGAGATGTCCGGCATCGCCGCGGTGGTGGTGACGCACGAGAGCGCGTCCAGCATCGACGACTGCCTCATGCGGCTGCGGGTGGCGCATGGCGTGCACGAGATCCGCGTGGTCGACAACGCCTCCACCGACGACACCATGGAGATCGTGCAGCGGCACGCGCTGCAGGACGCGCGCCTGCGCTTCATCGCCAACCCGGACAACCCGGGCTTCGCGGTCGGCTGCAACCAGGGCGCGCGCGACACGGACGCCCCATGGCTGGCGTTCGTCAATCCGGACCTGATGGTGGAAGCCGACTCGCTGTCGCGGCTGCGGACGCATGCCTGCGGTGCGACGGGAGGGGTGGTGCTCGGCGTCGATCTGGTCGACGAAGCCAGCGTGCGCGATGTCGCCGCGCGGCGGCGCGATCCGCAGTTCGCGGCGATGCTGCGCTCACCGGGGGCAGCGTCGAAACTGGGCGTGCCCATCGACGAGGCGCAGGCGCTGCAGCCGGTGGACATCGTCTCCGGCGCGCTGATGCTCATGCCGCGCGCGCTGTTCGACAGGATCGGCGGTTTCGACGAAGGCTACCGCCTGCACGCCGAGGACATGGACCTGTGCCGGCGCGCGCGCGATGCGGGCGCCCTGGTCGCCGTCGCCAACGACATCCGTGTGCTGCATATCCGCGGTGTCTCCAGCCGCGCGCGTCCGGTATTCGTGGAATGGCACAAGCATCGCGGCCTGTGGCGCTACTTCCGCACGTTCGAGGCGGCGCAATGCGGCCTGTCCACCCGGATCGGCGTGTTCGCCGCGATCTGGCTGCACTTCGGTGCGGTGCTGGCGCGGATACTCCTGCGCCGCTGACCGGCGTCAGTCGCCGGCGGTACGGTGTCCGTGTCCGCGCAACGCGTGCAGGGCCGCGTCCAGCTGGCGCGCCTGCACCAGCACGTAGTCGGTATCGAACGTCGAGATCGCGAAGATGCCCACGCCGGCCGCCGCCAGCGGATCCAGCACCGCCTTCAGGATGCCGGTCAGCGCGAAGTCGAACGGTCCCTGCAGCTTGAACATGCGCCAGCCGCGCTGGCAGCGGACATCGGCAGGAACATGCGCCTCCCTGCAGACCAGCGACAGTTCGTCATCGGTCCAGCTCGCATGGCGGATGCCGAGGGCGGGCCACCACGCCGGCAGCGTGGAACCGGCCGGCAGCTGCGCGACGGCATAGCGCTCCGGCAGCAGCGAGAGCACCAGCGGCGGCGTCGTCATCCCGCGCGTCCGTTCCACCAGAACAGCGCATTGACCATCAGGACGGCCACCAGCGTGTAGACCAGCGACAGCGGGCCACCGACGCGCCACAGCTGGCGCGAGGTGTAGTTGGCGGGACCGACGATCATCGATATCACCGGGTTCGAGGCGGTCATCAGGTTGTTGGATGCGGACAGCGCGACGATCAGGGCGAACGCGGTGGGATTGCCGCCCGCCGCCAGCGCCAGGTTGATCGCCATCGGCACCATCACGATGGTCGCGCCGACATGGCTGATCACCAGCGAGAACGCGGTCGTCAGCAGCGCGATGGCGATTTCCAGCACCCACACCGGAATGCCTTCCGGCAACCGCTCGACCGTATGCCCGGCGACCCACGCCGCCGCGCCGCTGCTGTCCATCGCCCAGCCCAGCGGGATCAGGCCGGCCATCAGGAACACCGTCTTCCAATTGATCGCGCCGTAGGCCTCGTCCATCCGCAGCACGCCGGTCAGCAGCATGCCGGCGACGCCGGTCATCAGCGTCAGCGCGACCGGCAGCTTGGAGGTCAGCGCGATGATGATGGTGATGGCGAAGATGGTCATCGCGATCTTGAACTTGTGCGGCCGCTGCTCGCCCTTCGGGTAGTCGGTCACCACCACGAAGTCGCGGCTCTCGGCCGCCTGACCCAGGTCCTGCCAGATGCTGTGGAACACCAGCATGTCGCCGGCGCGCAGCTTTTCCTCGCGCACGTTCTCCCGGATGACCTTCTTGTCGCGATTGATCGCCAGCAGGCTGATGCCGTTCTGCTTGCGCAGGCGCAGCTCGCGCGCGGTCTTGCCGATGAACTTCGACGTCGGCGGCACCACGGCTTCGGAAATGCCGGCGCGGCTGGGATTGAACAGGTCGCCGAAGTGGCGCAGCCGCGAGGACATGCGGAGGAACTGGTTCTGCGCGAAATCGCTGATCTCCTGCCGCGATCCCATCACACCCAGCACGCTGCCCACCCAGATGCGCATGTCCGCCGGCGGCGCCAGGCGCGTGTCGTTGCCGGTCTGCAGCGCCAGCATCAGCGGCGCGTTGTGCAGCGCCTCGGCTTCGCCCAGCGACATGCCCACCAGCGGGCTTTCCGCACTGACCACCAGCTCGAACACATCGCCTTCGATCCCGTAGGTGCTGGCGAAGTAGCTCTCGGTGCGCGCCGGCGTCACCACCCCGTCGCTGTCCTGCGTCTCGTCCTTCAGCTTGCGGTCGCCGACGTAGCGGAAATACAGCAGGGACGCGACCACCAGCGCCAGGCCGATCGGCGCCGGTGCGAACATGCGCAGCGGCTCCAGCGTGGCCATGCCCGAGGGCAGGTTGTTGTTGGCCGACACCAGCAGGTCGTTGAGCAGGATCAGCGGCGAGTTGCCGACCATCGTGAACGCACCGCCCATGACGATGGCGGCGGCGATCGGCAGCAGCAGCCGCTGCATCGACAGGCCGGTGCGCGAGGACAGGCGCGAGGCGACCGGCATGAACAGCGCCATCACCGACGGGTTCTGCATGAAGGACGAGTTGAGGCTGGCGATGGCCGTGGTCATCAGCAGCAGCCGCTGCTCGATGCCGTGGCCGCGCCGCAGCAGCCAGGACGCCAGCCGGTTCAGCGCGCCGGTGCGGTCCAGGCCGGCCCCCAGGATCATGGTGGCGATGATGCTCATCACCGCGTTGCCGGAGAAGCCGCCGAAGATCTCCTCCGGCGCGATCAGCCCGGTGATGCCCAGCACCACCAGCACCACCAGCGCCACCAGGTCGGCGCGGATGCGCTCGAACAGGAACATCGCCATCGTGAAGCCGACCAGCCCGAGGACGAGCTTCATGTCGTTGGTCAGCGTCAGCGCGTTGTCCATCAGGGCCGTGATTCGTGATTCGTGATTCGTGATTCGTGAACGCAGTTCCCACGGATGTTCCCCGCAGCCACTACGGAACCGGTATGCGCAACTATGGAACGGTCAAATTTCAATCCTGATCACCAATCACCAATCACCAATCACCAATCACCAATCACCAATCACCAATCACCAATCACCGCTTGTCATACACCAAATCCCACACCCCGTGGCCGAGCTTCTGGCCGCGGGTCTCGAAATGCGTCTGCGGGCGCCAGTCGGGGCGCGGCACGCTGCCGCGCGGGCCGGCGCGGTTGAGCAGGTCCGGGGTCGCATCCAGCACGTCCCACATGTGCTCGGCATAGGCCTCCCAGTCCGTGGCGCAGTGCAGGCGGCCGCCCGGGCGCAGCTTGCGGGCGATCAGCGCGGCGAAGGCGGGCTGCACCAGCCGGCGCTTGTTGTGGCGCTTCTTGTGCCACGGGTCGGGGAAGTAGATGCGCACCTCGTCCAGCGAGCCGTCGGCCACCTCGTGCTGCAGCACTTCCACCGCATCGTGGTGGTAGACGCGCACGTGGTCGCTGCCGTCCTCGGCCAGCGCGTTCAACAGCCGGCCGACACCGGGCGCATGCACCTCCAGGCCGAGGTAATCGCGCGCCTTGTCGTTTGCGGCGGCGAAGCGCAGCGCCTCGCCGTTGCCGAAGCCGATCTCCAGCACGCGCGGTGCGGTGCGGCCGAACACCGCGTCGTAATCGCGCGGCGCGCCGGTGTAGTCCAGTCCGAAGCGGGGCCATTGCGTGTCGAACGCACGCTGCTGGGCTTCGGTGAAGCGGCCCTGGCGCAGCACGAAGCTGCGGACTTCGCGCCGGCCTTCGGTCAGGGTGAAGGGCTTGGGCGGCGTCTTGGCGCCGGGACTGGAGAATGGATCGGTCATCAGCCGATCAGGCCATCGATCGGACTGGAGGCCGAGGCATTGCGCTTGCGCGGGATGCGGCCGGCCAGGAAGGCCTCGCGGCCGGCTTCCACGGCCTTGCGCATGGCGCTGGCCATCAGTACCGGATGCTTGGCGCCGGCGATGGCCGTGTTCATCAGCACGCCGTCGCAGCCCAGTTCCATGGCGATGGCGGCGTCGGACGCGGTGCCGACGCCGGCATCGACCAGCACGGGCACCTTGGCGTTCTCGATGATTTCCAGCAGGTTGTACTTGTTCTGCACGCCCAGGCCGGACCCTATCGGGGCGGCCAGCGGCATCACCGCCACGCAGCCGATCGCTTCCAGGCGGCGCGCCAGGATGGGGTCGTCGCTGGTGTAGACCATCACGTCGAACCCGTCGGCCACCAGCTTTTCGGCGGCGGCGAGGGTCTGCACGACATCGGGATACAGCGTCTTCTGGTCGCCTAGCACTTCCAGCTTGACCAGCGTGTGGCCGTCGAGCAGCTCGCGGGCCAGCCGGCAGGTGCGCACCGCATCGTCGGCGGTATAGCAGCCGGCGGTGTTGGGCAGGATGGTATACCGGTCGGGCGGCAGCACGTCGAGCAGGTTGGGCTCGTTGGGCGACTGGCCCAGGTTGGTGCGCCGGATGGCGACAGTGACGATCTCGGCGCCCGCGGCCTCGGTGGCCAGCCGGGTTTCCTCGAAATCCCTGAACTTGCCCGTGCCGGTCAGCAGGCGGGAGCGATAGGTCTTGCCCGCGATCACCAGCGGGTCATGGGGGGCGGTGTTGGACATGCCACGATTATCGCCCATGAAACGCGGATGCGTCCCGCCGATGTCGCGCGGTGTGGCGATCAACCACCGCCGAGCGCGTGGACGATCTCGACGCGGTCGCCGGGCTTCAGCACGTGCTGTGCGTGCTGCCCGCGCGGGATGATCTCGCCGTTGACCTCGACGGCCACGCGGCGCTCGGCCAGTCCCTGCGACTGCAGGAGGGCAGCGATGGTGCTGTGTTCCGGCAGCGCCTGCGGCTGCCCGTTCAAGTGGATATCCATGCCGCCATTGTCGCCGATGGCCCGGCGCCTTGCCGCATTGCAGCGTGTGCGGCGGCGGGCTTGGTGGAACGATGCGCGCCATGCGCAGCCGTACGGCAGAGCCGGCGCGCACCCCTCGACCCCTTGCCCCGGAGATTCCATGAAGCGTTCCGTTTCGCCCGTCCGTTCCCTGCTGGCCGTCGCGCTGGCCGTGGCGGCGGCTCCCGCCCTCGCCGGCGATAACCCCTATTCGCAGACCGTGTTCTTCGGCGACAGCCTGACCGACTCGGGCCACTTCCGGCCGGCGCTGGTCCAGGCGGTGGGGCCGAACGGCGCCCTGCTGGGCCGCTTCACCACCAATCCGGGCCTGGTCTGGTCCGAGTACCTGGCCGAGTACTACGGCACCGGCGCCACCAGCGCCAACCAGGGCGGCACCAACTACGCCGTCGGCGGCGCCCGCGTGGGCACCAATACGGCCGGTGCGCTGGGTCCCATTCCGTCGATGACCACACAGCTGACCAGCTACCTGTCCGCCAACGGCGGCCGGGCCGATCCGAAAGCGCTCTACACGGTCTGGGGTGGCGCGAACGACCTGTTCGCCGTGGTCGGAGGCGCCCCGGCGCAGACCACCATCGCCGGTGCCGTCACGGCACAGGTCGGCATCATCGGCACGCTGCAGAGCGCCGGCGCGCGCTACATCCTCGTGCCGACCATCCCCGACCTGGGCGTGACCCCGCAATTCCGCGCCGGCGGTGCGGTCGCGCAGGCCACGGGCACCCAGTTGGCCAGCACCTACAACAGCGCGCTGTTCGGCGCGCTCAATACGGCCGGCCTGCGCGTGATCCCGCTGGATACCTTCACGCTGCTGCGCGAGATCGTCGCCAGCCCGGCCGAGTACGGCTTCGGCAACGTCACCGGCACCGCCTGCAACCCGCAGATCACGGCGTCCTCGGTCACCTGCAGCCCGCTGAACTACGCCTCGGCCAATGCGCCGGACGTGTACGCGTTCGCCGATGGCGTGCATCCGTCTTCCAAGGCGCACGGCATCCTGGCGCAGTACGCCCAGTCGATGCTGGAAGGACCGCGCCAGATCGCGCTACTGCCGTACACCGCCTCGGTGCATGGCCGCGCCCGCGCCGACCGCGTGGCGTCGCACGTGGCAGGCAAGCCCGAGGCGGACGGCATGCGCTGGTGGGGCGATGTGCGCGGCGACTTCCTGCGCTACGGCGACGGCGATCTGTACGACGGCGTGGGCCCTGCGGGGACCTTCGGTGTGGACTGGTCGCGCGGCTCCTGGGTCTACGGCGCCTTCGCCGGTTATGGCCGCGCGAAGTACGACTTCGGCCTGCGCCGCGGCAGTTTCGACGAATCCGATGCGACCCTGGGCGGTTTCGCCGGCTGGTACGGCGACCACCTGTGGGCGAACGCGCAGGTCAGCTACAGCTGGCTCTCGTACGATGTGGACCGCGAAGTGCAGCTGGGCGGGGTGACGCGCCGGCACAGCGGCTCGCCGGACGGCACCAACCTGACCGTGGGCGCGAGCGCCGGCTACGAGTTCGGCGACGGCGCGTTCCGACATGGTCCCGTGGTCAGCGTGGTGTCGCAGACCATCGAGATGGACGGCTACAGCGAAAGCAACGTCAGCTCGACCGCGCTGGCCTACGCCGACCAGGACTTCGATTCGCTGATCGGCAGCGCCGGCTGGCAGGTCAGCTACGCGATCAACGACCACCTGGCGCCGTACGCACGCCTGACGGTGGACCGGGAGTTCGAGGACCCGGCGGCGGAAGTGTTCGCCCAGTCGCTGTCGCTGCCGGGCACGGCGCCGTACGCGGTGCCCGGGCTGGACACCGACGACAGCTACGGCACCCTGCTGTTGGGCGCGCGCACGAAGCTGTTCGGCTTCGACGCCAACCTCGGCGTGAACACCACGGTCAACCAGGGTGGCGGCACCAACACCACCGCGTTCATGACCCTGAGCGGCGGCTTCTGACGCACGCCGGGCAATGCGGCGCCGGAGAAGGGCGCCGCATTGCCTTGCCGCGTGCCGCGGCATAGACTCGCGCCATCGTGCGGGTGTAGTTCAATGGTAGAACTGCAGCTTCCCAAGCTGCTAGCGTGGGTTCGATTCCCATCACCCGCTCCATTCCGCGTTTCCTTCCCTGACCCTGTCATCGTCCCGCGTCGCGGGCGTGGCATGCTGTGCCCGCCTCCCGTGACCGACTCCCCATGAAGCTCGCCATCCTGTCGCGCAACGGCAAGCTGTACTCGACGCGCCGCCTGGTCGAGGCCGCGCGGCAACGCGGCCATACCGTCCGGGTACTGGACCCGCTGCGCTGCTATATGCGCATCGCATCGAGCGGCTTCCAGCT
The DNA here is from genome assembly GCF_035999195.1 of Pseudoxanthomonas sp. Classification (NCBI taxonomy): domain Bacteria; kingdom Pseudomonadati; phylum Pseudomonadota; class Gammaproteobacteria; order Lysobacterales; family Lysobacteraceae; genus Pseudoxanthomonas; species Pseudoxanthomonas sp. The sequence goes on along the minus strand of NZ_DASYGY010000009.1, from coordinate 1,373,961 downwards.
CAACTACAAGGGCCGGTCACTGGCCGGTTACGACGCCGTCATTCCCCGCATCGGCGCGTCCATCACCCGCTACGGCACCGCCGTGCTGCGGCAGTTCGAGCTGATGGGCACGTACAGCCCCAATCCGTCGGACGCCATCCTGCGCGCGCGCGACAAATTGCGTGCGCACCAGTTGCTGGCGGCGCAGGGCATCGACCTGCCGGTGACCGTCTTCGGCGACAACCCGGACGACACCAGCGACCTTCTGTCGATGCTCGGGCCGCCGCCGCATGTCATCAAGTTGAACGAGGGCGCGCAGGGCGCCGGGGTGATGCTGACCGAGAAGCCGTCCGCCTCGCGCAGCGTGGTGGAAGCGCTGCGCGGCCTGTACGCCAGTTTCGTGGTGCAGGAGTTCATCGGCGAGGCCGAGGGCGCCGACCTGCGCTGCTTCGTGGTGGGCGACGAGGTGGTCGCCGCCATGCGCAGGCAGGCGCCGGAGGGCGATTTCCGCTCGAACCTGCATCGTGGGGGGACGGCGTTGCACGCCGAGGCCACCGACGAAGAGCGTGCGGTCGCCATCCGCGCCGCCCGGGTTCTCGGGCTGGGGGTGGCGGGGGTGGACCTGATCCGCGCCCAGCGGGGCCCGCTGGTGCTGGAGGTCAATTCGACCCCCGGCCTGGAGGGCATCGAGTCCGTCTGCGGCGTGGACGTCGCGGGCCGCATCGTGGCGCATCTGGCCGCGCAGGCTGAATAGGCGAGGGCGGCGGCGCCGGACATCGGCAAGCGCCCATTTCACATGGAATTAACGCCGCCTTTAACGGTGGTTTAATCGAATGCCGCGTAGCCTTCACCGGACCGCAGCTCTGCGTCCCTCCGGTGGATACCTCTGGAAGCACAGGATTACGGTAATCGGGGCATTAGTTTGGCCCAGGCGGGCAACCACCCGCCTGGGCCTTTTTGTCGGTGACCTTCGGCCGATGTCCTTCGCGCGCGGCATGGCAGAATCCCGGACGCACGGCCGGGCATCGTCGAATGCGCAACGGCTGTTACTCTCTGCCCTCGCCCCCACCCACACGAGGTAATGGATGTACAAGTTCGCATGGACTCCCGCGTTGGCCCTGCTGCTGGTGTCGGCCAATGCGTTTGCCAGTATCGGTTCCGGGAACAGCGGGCGCAGCGAGCGCATGGCGATGGATGTCCACCAGTCCTTCGATGCGCAGCGTCAATCCATCGAGGCCGATCTGGCCAATGGCAAGACTTACAGCGAGCTTTCCGACAGCGACCGCATCAAGGTGACCGAAGCGCTCCAGCGGATGGCGAGCCTGCTGCACGACGCCGGTGGCGTGGCCGCGCTGGACGAGGCGCAGAAGGTACGGGTGTTCAACGATCAGGAACTGGTCAATTCCCTGCTGTCGCAGGCCGCCGAGGACAGCCGGCTCATCTGCCGTCGCGAGAAGCAGATCGGTTCGAACCGCACCACCACCCAATGCATGACCGCGCTGCAGCGCAATCGCCAGACGGAACGGGCCCGCAAGGACCTCACCGATTCGGCCATTTCGTCCCAGCGCTGAAGGAACACGCAATGCGAATCCTCGTCATCGAAGACAACAGCGACATCGCCGCCAACCTCGGGGACTATCTGGAGGAGCGCGGCCATACCGTCGACTTCGCCGCCGACGGCGTGACCGGCCTGCACCTGGCGGTCGTGCACGAGTTCGATGCGATCGTCCTCGACCTCAACCTGCCGGGCATGGACGGGCTGGAAGTCTGCCGCAAGCTGCGCAACGAGGCGCGCAAGCAGACGCCGGTGCTGATGCTGACCGCGCGCGATTCGCTGGACAACAAGCTGGCCGGCTTCGACTCCGGCGCCGACGATTACCTGATCAAGCCGTTCGCGCTGCAGGAAGTGGAAGTGCGCCTCAACGCACTGTCGCGTCGCGGCAAGGGCGTTCAGACGCGCGTGCTGGAAGTGGGCGAGCTGGAATACAACCTGGACACGCTGGAAGTGCGCCGCCAGGGCAAACTGCTGCAACTCAACCCCACGGCGCTGAAGATCCTGCAGGCCCTGATGGAGGCCTCGCCTGCGGTGGTGACGCGCCAGGAACTGGAAACGCGCGTCTGGGGCGAGGAGCTGCCGGATTCGGATTCCCTGCGCGTGCATATCCACGGCCTGCGTGCCGTGGTCGACAAGCCGTTCGACTCGCCCTACATCCAGACCCGTCATGGCATCGGATACCGCATCGCCGCACCCGATGCCAGCAGCTGAGTCGCCGAAAAAATCCCGCCGCCACCGCCGCTTCCGGCGGCGGCTGCGCACCCGCATCATCCTGTCGTTCGTGCTGCTGGGGTTCGGGCTGACGGCGCTCTTCGCCTACCTGACCGAGGTGACCCGCCGCCGCGTGGAAAACCAGCTGGTCGAAGACGTACTCAACCGCAACATCGACGAGTACGGCCGTCGTTTCCAACTCAATCCGCGTCAAGTGGATGTCCCCGTCCAGCAGATGCATGGACGCATCGTCAGGCCCGACGGTTTCGAGCGCCTTCGCCTGGAGGAGCCGGACTGGTACGAGTTCAGGGACGGTATCCACAACCTGAGCGGGGTCGACGAGACAGGGCAGTCCTTCTCCTACAAGCTTGCGGTCCGCAAAACGCCGGATGCTTGGTTTTTCCTCGCCTACGACATGACGCAGACCCTGCGCGGCGAGAAGCAGTTCAATCGTGCCATCTACATTTCCGTCATCCTGTTCACGCTGCTCTCCTTCGCGGTGGGCTGGTGGTCCGCATCCCGTGTGATGAGTCCGGTCTCCGAACTCGCCGCACGCCTGCGCGCCTACCGCGGCAGCAGCAACCCGCGTCCGCTGGCGCCGCACTTCCCTCAGGACGAGGTCGGCGAACTGGCCAAGGCACTGGACGACTATGCCGAGCGCCTCACCGACGTCGTCCAGCGCGACCGCGAATTCAACGCCGACGTCAGCCACGAGCTGCGCACGCCGCTGGCGATCATCCGCGGTTCGGTCGAGCTCATGCTGTCGCGGCCCGACATGGACGAGAAGACGCGCACGCGCATCCAGCGCATCCAGCGCGCCGAGCAGCAGTGCACCGACCTGATCAGCGCGCTGCTGCTGCTCTCGCGCAACGAGCGCGGCCATGGCAATACCGACGTCGCGCGCGTGGTCGACCAGTTGCTCGATGCCCATCGCGCCACCCTCGGGGGCAAGCCGCTGGTGCTGCGCGTGGAAGGCGAGGGCGGCGTGACCGTGGATTCGCCGGAAGCCGCGCTGTCGGTCGCCCTGGGCAACCTGATCGGCAACGCGGTGAAATACACCAAGGAAGGCGAGGTGGTCGTGCGGCTGCTGCCGGATGCGGTGGAAGTCGTCGATTCCGGCCCGGGCCTCAGCAAGGAAGACGCGGCGCGGCTGTTCGAGCGCGGCTACCGGGGCACCCATGCCGGTCATTCGCAGGGCGGCGGCATCGGCCTGTCGATCGTCAGCCGCCTGTGCGCGCTGTACGGCTGGCAGGTGGGCGTGCGGCCCGGCGAGCCCAAGGGCGTTGTCGCCACGCTGCGCTTCTTCCCCGGCCGCAGCGCGACGATCGACAGTCCGGTCGATGCATCGCCACCGGTCGCATGAGCGCGCGGCGCGCGCCTACAGCGTGATCCAGAAGCAGTTGTAGGCGCGGCGCAGGCCGAACGTGGTGTCGGCGGGCGTGGCGCTGTTCTTCAGCGTCTGCACGACGCGCAGTCCGACCGGGCGCTGCCGCTGCGTTGTCGTTTGCGGGTAATAGCCGTCCTGGTTCGCATCGACGACCGCGCCCTCGGCGTCCAGCACCGGCGCGGGAGCGGGCCGGATGGGCACGATGTCGACCAGCGGCCGCCGCACCACCACGTCCAGGCGGTCGAGGATGCGCAACGCGCCGGCATCCGAGGTGCCGGCCCAGTGGTAAACGCCGGCAAGGCGGTTCACGTCGCCGGCCTGGATCGCCGACGACACCTGCATCACCAAGTCGCTGAGCGTGCGCGAACAGCCGCCGCGGTACAGCGCACCGGTCGCGGCCATGGCGGTGGACGCCGAGGGCAGGCGATCCATCGCGCCGACGTCCTCGCAGCGCTTGTCGGTGTAGACCGTGTCGCCGGACATCGTGGTGCAGCGCTGCACGCCCTGCTGCTGCGCCTGCGCGACGGCGGGGCGCAGGCCGCCGCAGACGAGCAGGCAGGCGAGGGCGAAAAAGGGGAGCAAGCGCATGCCGTCAGCCTAATCCGGCCGGCGCGTCCAGGTCATGGCACGCGCGCACGGAATCGGCGGCCGTTCACCTGCCGGACGAACGGAACCGCAGGCCGCTCAGGCCGACCAGCCCAGGCGCGACAGCACGGACTGGGTCGGCCTGGCCAGGTTGAGCGTGTAGAAGTGCAGCGATGGCGCGCCGCCGGCGACGAGGCGTTCGCACAGGCTGGCCACGACGTCCGCGCCGAAGTCGCGGATCGCGTCCGCGTCGTCGCCGAATGCCTGCATGCGCTTGCCGATCCAGCGCGGGATCTCGGCGCCGCAGGCTTCTGAGAAGCGGCGCAGCTGCGAGAAGTTCGAGATCGGCATGATGCCGGGGACGATCGGGATGTCCACGCCGAGCTTGCGCACCGCGTCGACGAAGTGGAAGTACGCGTCGGGGTTGTAGAAGTACTGGGTGATGGCGCCATCGGCGCCGGCATCGACCTTGGCCTTGAAGTGGCGCAGGTCGGTCAGCGCGTCCTCGGCCTGGGGATGCGTTTCCGGGTACGCGCCGACCTCGATATGGAACGTGTCGCCCTGCTCGGCGCGGATGAAGTCGATCAGCTCCGATGCATAGCGCAGGTCGCCCGGATGGCCCATGCCGGAGGGCAGGTCGCCGCGCAGCGCGACGATGCGCTTGCAGCCGAGGGCGCGGTACAGGCGCAGCAGTTCGCGGATTTCCTCGCGGCTGCCGCCGACGCACGACAGATGCGGTGCCGCATCGAAGCGATGGTGCTGGTTGAGGTGGCGGACCGTCTCGGAGGTGTAGCTCAGCGTGGAGCCGCCGGCACCGAAGGTGCACGACACGTACTCGGGCCGGTAGGCCTTCAGCTTGTCCGCGGTGCGGTCGAGTTGCGCGCGCTGCTCATCGGTCTTGGGCGGGTAGAACTCGAAGCTGATGGAAGGCATGGACGGCGCCGTTCGGGTCGAGGCCGCATTGTATCGCTTCATCCGGATGAATGTGTATGGCGGTCCCGCACATCCCGTCACGGCGCCGCCCTCGCGCGCGGCCGCTCCGGGGGCGGGTACCCTGTCGGCCTTCCGTTACCGGCTGCCGCATGAGCATCGTCCTCACTCCGTTCGCCCGGACCCGCCTGTTCCCGTCCGAGCCGCGCCGCAATGCCATCCAGGACTGCACGCCGCAGGCCTTCGAGCAGCGCCTCAACACCGAACCGCCGCTGGCGGTGCTCGATGGCTATGCGCCGTTCTGCCGCCTGCATGTCCACCGCAACTGGACCTCGACCCGGTGCCTGACCGTGCCCATCACCGACGGTAACCGCCACCTGCTGCGGTCGGGCTATGAAGCGCGTTCCTCGTCGGAGCTGCCGGTGCTGGTGCGCTGGTTCGAAGGCGTCGAGCCGCCGGTGGCGGACTACCTGGTGGTGATCCTCTACAGCGCGGCGCAGCTGGCGAAGGAGGGGGCGCCGATCGAGGGCGACTGGGGCGTCGTCGGCTGCCTGTACACGCAGACGCCGGACGAGATCCCGATGGCGCCCATCACGATGATGCGCAATGCGCTGGGCGTGGAGGAGGGCGGATCCGGCGTGCCGCTCGATCCGGCGGCCTACCGGCGCAGCGTCGCGTTCTGGGAGCGCAACGCCAACTGGCGCCCGTAGCGTCGGCTCAATCCGGCGGCAGTGCCGCCAGGGCAAGCCGCAGCTGTACGGCGGGCGGTTCGGCTGCGTCGATCCGCACGACATCGGCTTCGTCCACGGGCGTCTCCAGCGTGGCGAACTGGCTGTCCAGCAGCGACGCCGGCATGTAATGGCCGCGGCGTGCCTGCATACGCGCCGCGATCAGCGCCGCGTCGCCGTGCAGGAACAGGAACCGCATCGGCACGCCCGTGGCGCGCAGCCGCTCACGATGGCGTCGGCGCAGTCCGGAGAAGGCCAGCACCACGCGCTCGTCTGCCGCGACCCGCCGCACCAGGTCATCCGCGATGCGCCGCACCCACGGCGCCCGCATGCGGTCGTTGAGCGGATGACCGTCGGCCATGCGGGCTTTCGCAGCCAGGCTGTGGAAATCGTCGGCATCGAGGAAGGTCGCCGGCCATGCGTCGGCCAGTGCGCGTGCCAGCGTGGTCTTGCCGCTGCCCGACACGCCCATCACCACGACGACGCGCACGCGGTCGCTCACGCAGGCAGTTCCACCCGTACTTGGTACGTGCGGCCGGCCTCGATACCGCGGACGCGGGGTTCGTCCTGCCAGACTCCGTCCAGCGCGACGCGCATCCGGGCCCGCCCGGCCACGCGTTCGATGCTCACCTCGAACACGGCGCCGCGGAACCGGCGGGACACGCGCGCCGACGACCAGTGCGACGGCAGCTGCGGCGCGATCCGCAACGCATCGCCATCACCGCGCAGGCCGAACAGTTCCTCCACCAGACAGCGGTACAGCCATGCCGCGGTGCCGGTGTTGAACAGCTGGCTGGAACGGCCGGCGGTACGCGGATGCAGGCGCCAGGCGCCGCGGTAGTAGTTCGGGACGAATACCGGCAGCTGGCCGCGCTGCAGGCAGTCCTCCGGTGCGGGCGAGGGCAGCATCGCGCGCAGCACCTGCCAGGCGCGGTCGGCATCGCCCACCTGGTACAGGCTGTACAGGTAGAACGCCGCCGCATGGTTGTAGACCGAGCCGTTCTCGGCCGAGCCGGGGAACTTCTGCGTCACCCGTCCCACGTCCTCGCGCATGCGCATGTACGGCGGGTCGTACATCGCCACGCCGTACGGCGACACCAGGTGCGTGTCGACGGCCGCCAGAATGCGCGCGCGCCGGTCGTCGTCCGCCGCGCCACCGAGCAGGGCCCAGCTCTGCGGATTGAGGAAGATGCGGCCTTCGCGATCCGCGCTGACGCCGAAGGCGATGCCGTCGTCGGTGATGCCGCGGCCGTACCAGTCGCCGTCCCACAGATGGGTGTTCATGGCGGCATTGCAGGCGTCCATGCCGCGATGGAACTCGTCCGCCAGCGCCTGTTCGCCGCGCCGGGCGCAGATCGCCGCCCACAGTTTCAGCGCATAGGCGCTGGCCAGCGTCAGCCAGCCGGACACGCCGCGTCCGCGCCAGCCGACCATGTTCATCGGGTCGCACCAGTCGCCCTGGGCGATGTAGCTGAGCCCGCGCGCATCGCGTGCCTGCAGCAGCCAGCGCATGGCGCGGCTGATGCGCTCGGACACCGTCGCGACATGCCCCTCCCGGTCGGTCACGGGCATGTCCAGCAGGGCCTCGTCGCCGGTTTCGTCCAGGTAGGCGCGCAGGCAGACCGGCAGCCAGACCGCGTGGTCGGTGTGCGGAATCTGGTTGATGTATTTCAGCTCGGCGCCGTCCACCAGCAGGATGCCGTCCGGCATCGCGCCCGAGGGTTCCTGCTGCGACAGCGCATGCAGGAAGGCGGCGCGCGCCACCTCGGGCCGCAGGTAGCCCATGCCCATGTGGTCCTGCAGATAGTTGCGCGTCTGCGGATCGGTGGTCAGGCGGTTGACGTCGCCGTGGTAGAACACCTGCCGCGGCAGCCAGTGGTTGGCGAACGCGTCCAGCCAGGGGTCCGGCGTTTCGATGCGCACGCAGCCCGCGCCGGTGTCGATATGCGCGGCGCTACCGGCATGCGCGGTGGCGAATCCATCGGCCGACAGGTGCCGTGCGCGCAGGTGGCGGATTTCGTCGTCGTCGCGCGCAGGCGCGAACAGGAAGCGGTAGTCCTCGACCTCGTCGTCGGCGAGCGCCACGCGGTACTGCAGCACCGCCGTCGGCATTTCATAGGCCGCGTCGCCATCGCGCAGGCGCTCGCCACCGACGATGCCATGCGGCGCAGGCAGCCCGCCTTCGCCCTCGAACTGTGCCTGGTTCGCTTCCCATCCATCCGGCGTGCGCTCGTGCAGCAGCGCGGTGCGGTCCTTGAAATCGCGCTGGCGGAAGTAGTCCTCCACCTTCTGGTAAGGCGCGATGCTGTCGCAGACGATCCCACCCAGGTCGTCGCGGTAGCGGCCGGACTGGTTCATCCACGACATGTAGCCGACCGGGAAGTACGGGTACAGGCTCACGCGTCGCCGCCGGCCCGACCGGTTGCGCACGCGCAATGTCCACAGCTCGGCCACGTCGTCGACCGGCAACACCACGCTCCATTCCACCTCGATCCCGTCGCACTGCACGCGCCACGCGACATCGTGGAGGCCGACGGAGAACGCGAACGCCTCCGGCGCACGGCGTACCGGCTCGTGCGGCACCGAGAACAGCGTGCCGTCCTCCTCGTCCTTCACGTAGCAGAAGCGGCCGGGGTGATGCGCGTAGTACGGCTGCTCCGGCTGCATGAAGGTCTTGGCCTCCAGCGTCGGTGCGTGCGCGTACTTGGCGGGTTCGGGCTGCATGAACTGCGCGGTGGCGAAGCCGCGGCAGTTGAGCTGCAGCAGCATGCGGCGGTTCCAGAGGAAGGTGGACGCGGCCGGCATCGCCGTGGGGCTGGTCAGCACGAAGCGTCGGCCGTCCTCCTCGAAACCGTACGGAACCTCCGTCATGCCGTCGCCTCCCGGCGTGCCCGCAGGTCGGCCTGTACCTGCGCCAGCGTCGCGCCATCCAGCGGATAGAAGCGCATCACCCATGCCGCCAGCAGGGCGACGCCGCCGGGAATGACGGTCAGCAGCAGCACGATGCCGAGCCGCGATGCATCCGACTGCGCTTCGTTGGCCACGTAGCCCATGCCGGCGAGAATCCACGCGATGGTCGCCGAGGCCAGCGCGCCGCCGAGCTTCTGCGAGAAGGTGGCGGCGGCGAAGGTCATCGCGGTGGCGCGGCGGCCGGTCTTCCATTCGGTGTAGTCGGCGCAGTCGGCGTACATCGAGAAGGCCAGCGGCGATTTCGGCCCCAGCATCAGCCCGACCAGCAGGTTGAGCGCGAACATGGTCCACACGGCATCGGCCGGGATGAAGAACATCGCGCCGCTCACCACGCCCACGCCGGCCATCAGCCACGCCATCAGCCGGCGCTTGTCCACGTAGCGGGTCATCAGCGGCGTCAGCCCGGCGCCCACCGCCAGCGCCAGCGCGTACATGCCCAGGAACAGGCCGGTCAGCTCGGGGCGGCCGAGGTGGTACTTCAGGTAATAGGCCAACGAGCCGCCGCGCATCACGATGGTCACCATGATGATCAGCGCCAGCGCGAACAGCACCATCCATGGCCGGTTGTGCAGCAGATCCCTCACGTCCTGGCGCACGGCGCTGGCCTGCTGGGGCGGCGGCGACACGCGTTCGCGCGTGGTCAGGGCCACGGTGACGAAGGCCGCGGTGGCGATCACGCCGTACAGCGATAGCGTCAGCTGCCAGCCCAGCGCCTGATCGCCGCGCCCCAGCCAGCGCACCAGGTCCAGCGTCAGCCAGTTCACCGCCATGGTCCCGGCGAACGCGGCGATGAAACGGAAGCTGATCAGCTGCGTACGGTGCTGGCTGTCAGCGGTGATCACGCCCGACAGCGCGGAATAAGGAATGCTCACCACCGTGTAAGCCAGCATCATCAGCGTGAAGGTCGCATAGGCCCATACCAGCTTCCCGCCTTCACCCAGGTCGGGCACCGTCCACGTCAGCACGCCAGTGAACGCCAGCGGCAACGCGCCGTACAGCAGATAGGGGCGGAACCGGCCCAGCCGGCTGCGGGTGCGATCGGCCAGCGCTCCCATCAACGGGTCGGTGATGGCATCCACGATCTTGGTGACCAGCATCATGGTGCCGACGGCCGCGGCGGCCAGGCCCATCACGTCGGTGTAGAAGATGAGCAGGAACGCCGAGATGTTCGCCCAGTACAGGTTGAAGCCGAAATCGCCGACGCCGTAGCCGATCTTTTCGCCCAACCGGGGTTCCGTCGAGGATAGCGCCTTGTCGGCGGGGTGCGCGGTGCCGTCGCTCCCCTGGTCGCGTTGCATGTCCACTCCCGGTGCTGGTTCGTTGCGTCGCAGCCCCAGGTGCAGGCTTGGGCGACGGCATGGCGGCCAAGCTTGCGATGATCGCGATAGCGAGGCAAGCGCCCAGCGGTATGGAAATGGTTGCGGAGCAATGGCTGCGAAGGACGTTCGCTGCACGGAATGCAGAACGGGCGCCCTGAGGCGCCCGTTCTTTCGTCGCAGTGGAACCGCGTCGATCAGTAGCGGTAGTGGTCCGGCTTGTACGGGCCTTCGACGGCCACGCCCAGGTAGTCGGCCTGTTCCTTGGTGAGCGTGGTCAGCTTCACGCCGATCTTCTCCAGGTGCAGGCGCGCGACTTCCTCGTCCAGCTGCTTCGGCAGGCGGTAGACGGTCTTCTCATACACGTCCTTGTTCGCCCACAGGTCGATCTGCGCCAGCGTCTGGTTGGCGAAGGAGTTCGACATGACGAAGCTCGGGTGGCCGGTGGCGCAGCCCAGGTTCACCAGGCGGCCTTCGGCCAGCAGGAAGATCGCGTTGCCGTTCGGGAACACGAACTTGTCCACCTGCGGCTTGATGTTGATCCGCTTGGCGTCCGAGGCGTACAGCGCATCCACCTGGATCTCGTTGTCGAAGTGGCCGATGTTGCAGACGATGGCCTGGTCCTTCATCGCCTTCATGTGCTCGAGGGTGATGATGTCCTTGTTGCCGGTCGTGGTGACGTAGATGTCGGCCTGGCCCAGGCTGTCCTCGACGGTGTTGACCTCGAAGCCTTCCATCGCCGCCTGCAGCGCGCAGATCGGATCGATCTCGGTGACGATGACGCGGGCACCGTACGCGCGCAGCGAATGCGCCGAACCCTTGCCCACGTCGCCGTAACCGCAGACCACGGCGACCTTGCCGGCCAGCATCACGTCCATCGCGCGCTTCAGGCCGTCGGCCAGCGACTCGCGGCAGCCGTACAGGTTGTCGAACTTGGACTTGGTGACCGAGTCGTTGACGTTGATCGCCGGCACCAGCAGCTTGCCCTGCTCGGCGATCTGGTAGAGGCGGTGCACGCCGGTGGTGGTCTCCTCGGACACGCCCTTCCAGTCCTTGACCACGCGGGTCCAGTAGCCGGGGCGCTCCTTGGCCACGCGCTTCAGCAGGTCCTTGATCACCTGCTCCTCGTGGCTGCCGGAGGCGCTGTTGACCCAGGTGGTGTCGCCCTGTTCCAGCTCGTAGCCCTTGTGGATCAGCAGGGTGACGTCGCCGCCGTCGTCGACCACCAGCTCCGGGCCGGTCAGGGTGCCGTCGGGCAGGGTGAAGGTCAGCGCGTCGAGCGTGCAGTCCCAGTACTCTTCCAGCGTCTCGCCCTTCCAGGCGAACACCGGGGTGCCGGTGGCGGCGATCGCGGCGGCGGCGTGGTCCTGGGTCGAGAAGATGTTGCACGAGGCCCAGCGGACGTCGGCGCCGATGTCCTTCAGCGTCTCGATCAGCACCGCGGTCTGGATGGTCATGTGCAGCGAGCCGGTCACGCGCACGCCCTTCAGCGGCTTGCCGGCGGCGTGCTTGCGGCGGATCGACATCAGGCCGGGCATCTCGTGCTCGGCGATGTCCAGTTCCTTGCGGCCCCAATCGGCCAGCGAGATGTCGGCGACCTTGTAGTCGCCTTCGGTCGAAAACGTGCGTACTGCGTTCATGGCTCTTGCTCCGGTCTGTGCGATCAGGGTCGCAGGGTATCCGGGCGCCGTTGCAGGTTCATTCCGCCGAGCCTGGCCGGACTATGTGGAGACGCTGCACGTCAGGTGCAGGCTCCTGCGGAAAGATCCGCCCATGTCTCGGTCGCAGCGCCCCTCGGCGAAGGGCGGCCATTATATCGCTTGTTCCGGATGAAACGATGACGCCACCGTTCACGTGATCGGGTAGGCTTCGGATTGCTGCCTTGCAGCAGACCAGTCGTCCTCCGCGACCATACCAATCACGGCCAGCCACGAAAGACGGGAACCCGCCGCGCGCATGAACAGCCCCCGCAGCCTGGAATTCGCTCCACCCGATGTCCCCCTGCGTGAAGACGTGCGCCGGCTCGGCGCCCTGGTCGGCGACATGCTGGCCGAACAGGTCGCCCCGGCGTTCCTGGACGAAGTGGAGCGCGTGCGCACCACGGCCATCGCCCGTCGCCAGGCCGGCGAGCCGCCGCAGTCGCTGGCGGGCCTGCTGGAGGGGCGGACGCCGGAGCAGGCGGAGTCGTTGATCCGCGCGTTCAGCACCTACTTCCAGGTGGTCAACATCGCCGAACGCGTCCACCGCATCCGCCGCCGCCGGGACTACCAGCGCGCCGGCAGTGCGCGGCCGCAGCCGGACGGGCTGCACGACACGCTGGCCAAGCTGAAGGCGCAGGGCGTGACGCTGGAGGAACTGGCCGACTGGCTGCCCCGCATCGACGTGGAGCCGGTGTTCACCGCGCACCCGACCGAAGCCGTGCGTCGCGCGCTGCTGGAGAAGGAGCAGCTGATGGTCGCCAGCCTGATCAACGGGCTGGACGGCACGCGCACGCCGGGTGAGCAGGCGACCGACACCGCGCGCTTCCGCATGGCGCTGACCTCGGCCTGGCAGACCTCGGACTCCTCGCCGGTGCGGCCGGGGGTGGAGGACGAGCGCGAGCACGTCGGCTTCTACCTGATCGAGGTGCTCTACCGCGTCATTCCCGTGCTGTACGAAACCCTGGAAAACGCCATCGCCGAGGTGTACGGCGCCGCGCCGCAGGTCACCGCCCACCTGCCGCGGGTGCTGCGCTTCGGCACCTGGGTCGGCGGCGACATGGACGGCAACCCGAACGTCGATGCCGGCACGGTCACCGCCACGCTGGATGCGCAGCGCCGCATGATCCTGACGCGTTATCTGAAGGAACTGCGCCAGCTCACCACGCTGCTCAGCCAGTCCACCTCGGTCATCGGCGTGGCGCCGGAGGTGCTGGCACGGGTCGAGGAGTACCGCGCGCTGTTGCCCGAGGCCGTCAAGAAGTCGCGCCCGCGCCATGGCGACATGCCTTACCGGCTGCTCAACGACCTGATGCGCGCGCGCCTGCAGGCCACGCTGGAAGACCGGCCTGAAGCCTATCCCTCGCCCGATGCGCTGGCGGACGACATCGCGCTGATCCTGCGCAGCCTGGAGGCCAACAAGGGCCTGCACGCCGGCTGGTTCGCCGTGCGCCGGCTGGCATGGCGCGTGCGCACGTTCGGCTTCCACCTGGCGCGGCTGGACGTGCGGCAGGAGTCCAGCGTGCACGCGCGCGCGGTCGCCAGCGCGCTCGGCGACGACGGATGGGAGGAGCGCGACGCCGTCGAGCGCGCGGCCCTGCTCGGCCCCTACGCCAGCGGCGACCAGGTGCTGCCCGCGTCCGAGCGGGAGGGCAACGCGCGCCTCGATGCGGTGTTCCGCGCGCTGGCCGATGCGCGAACGCGCCACGGCACCGAGGCGCTGGGCACCTACATCATCAGCATGGCGCACAGCCGCGCCGACGTGCTCACCGTACTGGCGCTGGCGCGCCGTGGCGGGCTGGTCGACGACGCAGGCCAGGTGCCGCTCGACATCGCGCCGCTGTTCGAGACCATCGACGACCTGGGCCATGGCACCGAGGTGCTGCGCGACCTGCTGGCCGATCCGGTCTACCGCACCCACCTGGCCGCGCGGGGCAACGTGCAGATGGTGATGCTGGGGTATTCCGACAGCGGCAAGGACGGCGGTATCGCCGCCTCGCGCTGGGGGCTGCAGCGTGCGCAGGTGGACCTGGTCGATGCCGCGCAGGAACTCGGCATCAAGCTGACCTTCTTCCATGGTCGCGGCGGCTCCATCATCCGCGGCGGCGGCAAGACCACGCGCGCACTGGAAGCGGCACCACGCGGCAGCGTGGACGGTCGCCTGCGCGTGACCGAGCAGGGCGAAGTGATCCACCGCAAGTACGGCATCCGCGCGCTGGCGCTGCGTTCGCTGGAACAGTCGGTGGGCGCCGTGCTGCTGTCCAGCCTGCGCCCGCGTCCGGCGGAACCGCGCGAGGCGCGCTGGCGCGAGATCATGGCGCTGGTGGCGAGCGAGAGTTCGCGGGCCTATCGCGCCTTCGTGCAGGCGCCGCGCTTCATGGACTATTTCCGCAGCGCCACGCCGATCGACGTGATCGAACGGATGACGCTGGGCTCGCGTCCGTCGCGGCGGCTGGGCCAGGACGCCGCGCTGGGCAACCTGCGTGCGATCCCGTGGGTGTTCGCCTGGAGCCAGGCGCGCGCGGTGATCCCGGGGTGGTATGGCGTCGGCACCGGCCTGCAGGCGGCGGTCGACCACTATGGCGACGAGGCGCTGAAGGAGATGGCCCGCGACTGGCCGTTCTTCAAGACCTTCCTCGACGACGTGTCGATGGTGCTGGCCAAGGGCGACCTGAGCATCGCCGAGATGTACTCGAAGATGTCCGGCGAACTGCACGGCGAGTTCTTCCCGCGCGTCCGCCGCGAGAACGCTCTGGTGCTGCAGTGGGTGCTGGCGCTCAACGGCAACGACTGGCTGCTGCAGCACGACCAGCGCCTCGCGCTGTCGATCCGCCTGCGCAATCCCTACATCGACCCGATCAGCGTGATGCAGGCCGACCTGCTGAAGCGCTGGCGCGACAGCGAGCGCGAGGACGACGCGCTGCTGCACGCGCTGGTCGCCAGCATCAACGGCGTGTCGCAGGGCGTGCAGAACACCGGGTGAGGTGCTGCCTCCTGTTGTAGGAGCGACTGTCAGTCGCGACCGCACGTTGTCCGGTCGCGATGGAACGTGGTGACGAAATTCAGGTTGGCGGGGTCAGCGGATGCGTCGACGTTGGTCGGCCGTCAGGGCGTGCGGTCGCGACTGACGTCGCTCCTACAGTGAAGCCACTGCTTACCCGTCCAGCTCCGACCAGCGCTGGTAGGCGTGGTCCAGTTCGGCCTGCTTCGCGGCCAGTTCGTCGTTCGCGCGCTGCAGGTCGGCGGGCGATTGCTGGTAGTAGGCGGGATCGTTCATCGCCCGGGTGCGCGCGGCGACTTCGCCTTCCAGCGCTTCGATGCGCGAGGGCAGCAGTTCCAGTTCGCGCGCCTCCTTGAAGCCGAGCTTGCGCTTGGCGGCGACGGGTTCCGGCTGCTTCGACAGCGCCGGCTTTACCGTTGTCGTCGCCGTCGCCGTCGTCGCGGACACCGGGCCCGGCGTGCGCCGCTGGCGCAGCCAGTCCGAGTAACCGCCCACGTAGTCGCCCAGGCGGCCTTCGCCTTCCAGCACCAGCGTGCTGGTGACCACGTTGTCGAGGAAGTCGCGGTCGTGGCTGACCAGCAGCAGCGTGCCCTTGTAGTCGAGCAGCAGTTCTTCCAGCAGTTCCAGGGTCTCGACGTCCAGGTCGTTGGTTGGTTCGTCCATCACCAGCAGGTTCGACGCTTGTGCGAACAGCTTGGCCAGCAGCAGGCGGTTGCGCTCGCCACCGGAGAGGCGGGTGATCGGCGCACGGGCGCGTTCGGGCGAGAACAGGAAATCCTGCAGGTAGCCGATGATGTGCTTGCGGCTGCCGTTGATCTCGACGAAGTCGCTGCCTTCGGCCACGTTCTCCAGCGCGGTGCGCGATTCGTCCAGCTGGCTGCGGTGCTGGTCGAAGTAGGCGATCTGCAGGCCGGTGCCCAGCTTCACTTCGCCCTGCTGCGGCGCCAGTTCGCCCAGCAGGATCTTCAAAAGCGTGGATTTGCCGGCGCCGTTGGGACCGATGATGCCGACGCGGTCGCCGCGCATGATGGTCGCCGACACGTCGTCCAGCAGCGTGCGGCCGTCGTAGGCCTGGGTGATGTGCCTGGCCTCGATGACCTTCTTGCCCGACGACTGCGCCGCCGCGGCTTCCATCTTCACGTTGCCGGACAACTCGCGGCGCTGCGCGCGTTCGCGACGCATCGCCTTCAGCGCGGTGACGCGGCCTTCGTTGCGCGTGCGACGCGCCTTGATGCCCTGGCGGATCCACACTTCTTCCTGCGCCAGCAGCTTGTCGAAGCGCGCGTTCTCCTGCGCCTCAGCATGCAATCGCTCTTCGCGACGGCGCAGGTAGTTGTCGTAGTCGCCGGGCCAGCTGGTCAGCTGGCCGCGGTCGATCTCCAGGATGCGCGTCGCCAGCGAGCGCAGAAAGCTGCGGTCATGGGTGACGAACACGATGCTGCCGCCGAAGGACTTGAGGAAGCCTTCCAGCCAGGCGATCGCCTCGATGTCGAGGTGGTTGGTCGGTTCGTCCAGCAGCAGGATGTCGGGATCGCGTACCAGCGCCTGTGCCAGCAGCACGCGGCGCTTCATACCGCCGGACAGCGCGGCGAAGTCGGTCTCTTCGGGCAGCTCCAGCCGCTCCAGCACCTGCTGCACGCGGCGGTCCAGGTCCCAGCCGTTGCGCGCCTCGATCTGCGCCTGCGCATCACCCATCGCGTCCATGTCGCCGTCGTGCAGCGCGTGGTGGTAGCGCGCCAGAAGCTGGCCCAGGTCGCCCAGGCCTTCGGCCACCACGTCGAACACCGTGCCCTGCGTGTCCTGCGGCACTTCCTGCGCCATGCGCGCGACCACCACGCCGTTCTGCACGCGGATCTCGCCGTCGTCCGGTTTCAGCTCGCCGGCCATCAGCCGCATCAGCGTGGATTTGCCCATGCCGTTGCGACCGACGATGCAGACGCGCTCGCCGGGTTCGATGGACAGGTCGACGTGTTCGAGGAGGAGCGGCCCGCCGACGCTGAAGTCGACCCGCTGGAATTGCATGAGGGACATGACATCATTCTAACCTTTGCGGTGCTAGCGTCGCCCGTCGGAATGTCGGCGCGCGCCTTGCTGCCGGTCGGCACGGTGTATCCGGTGTGGAAGGAGTGATGCAACGCATGCGATCCCTGGTGCGGGTGTTCGGAATGGTGTCGGTCGTGGCCGCGATGGCCGGGTGCGGCCGCAGCGGCGACATGGAGGAGGGGCGGGGCGTGCCGGCCCCCGTGGCAGATCCGCCCGCGGTCGCTCCGGAGGCGGGGGATCCGGGAGTGCCCGTATTTCCCGCCATCCCGATGATCGTGGTGCCGGACATCGTCGGGATAACGCCTGCGCAGCGCCGCCTGGAAGCCTCGATGCAGGACATCATCGACCCCATTGCCGGGATCAGTGTGCGGCCGGCCACCTGTTCCACCGACGGCGCGCTGGTCAACGACGCCGGCATCACCAGTGTGGACGGACAAGGCAACCTCGTGCGCAATGGCGACGAGGGCATCTTCCGCATCGACGCGGATGGCAGCGGCACCGCCAACTATGGTGGCGGCATCGTCACGGTGAACGCCGATGGCAGCGGAACCATCAACGGCAGTGGGGAAGACGGTGCCGATGACGCCATCATCACCGTGCAGGCCGACGGTTCCGGCAGCTACAACGGGCGCTACGGCATCATCGTCCTGGACGGCAAGGGCGCCGGCAGCTGGAACGGCGACCACGGCATCATCCGCAACAACGGCGACGGCTCCGGCACCTGGAACGGCCCGCAGGGCATCGTCAGCATCGACAAGGACGGCTCGGGCACCTGGAACGGCCCGCATGGGCTGGTGGTGAACAACGGCGACGGCACCGGCCGCGTCGGGACGCCCGGGCGCGCGGTACGCATGCCGCCGATACCGAACGTGGCGCCTGCGGGACGCTTCCCGCCGCTCAAGAAGTTCGCGCCGCCCGGCGCACCCTGCGGTTTTGTTATTACGCTCAGCGACAGCGTGCTGTTCGACTTCGACAAGTCCGACATCCGGCCGGACGCGGCCAAGGTGCTGGATACGCTGGCGGCCGCCCTGCAGCAGGTGGACGCGCGGGCCATGGAGGTGCGCGGGCACACCGATGCCAAGGGCAGCGACGCCTACAACCAGTCGCTGTCCGAGCGGCGTGCAGGATCGGTGGTGGACGCGCTGCGCCAGCGCGGCGCGGCACCGCAGGCCGATGCCCGCGGCTATGGCGAAACGCAGCCGGTCGCGCCGAACGAACTGCGGGGCAAGGACAACCCGTCCGGGCGCCAGCTCAACCGTCGCGTCGAAATTTTCGTGCGTACCTGAGCACGCCGCGGCGTGCAGCGCGCCGGGCGCCACCGACGACCGAGGCGTGGAGGGACGACGACGAACAGGCGAGGAGCACTGGCCTGCGTGCTGCTGGCGTTCTCCGCCGGCGCAGCGGCCGGTGATTTCGGCATCGACGACGACGTCGAGCGCGTGCCGGCGGCCAGGGTGTCCGTTGCGTCCTGCGCTGCCGCGGTCAAACGCGGCGCCGACGCCGCAGGTTATGTCACCCGCACCCAGCGGGACCGGGGCACGCTGGCCATGCATGTCTCCGGGCCCGCGGCGATGGCAAGGCGCTGGTCGCCTACTGCATAGCGGGCGCGATGACCGTGTGGGTGGTGCAGGCCCTGGACTACACCGGTCCGGGCGGCCACGCCTCCGCGAAGGTCAGGCAGCGCGTGACGGATGAACTGCGGCGCGCCGCACGCCTGGAGAAGTAGCGCCGCATCGGACCGTGCTGGCGCGTGCGGGCTTCAGGCTCCGGGGGTCCTGCGATCCGTGAGCAGGGCCGCGTGCCGTTGCTCCATTTCCTCGCGCAGCTCGCGTCGCAGCCGCGCGGCGGCGAAGCGGCGGATCTCGTCCGGTGTGGACGGCTCCAGCGGGGGCACCGGGGTCGTGCGGCCGTCATCATCGACCGCGACCATCGTGAAGAAGCAGCTGTTGGCGTGGCGCACGCTCTGCTTGCGGATGTCCTCGGCCACCACCTTGATGCCGATTTCCATGGACGACGTACCGGTGTGGTTCACCGAAGCCAGGAAGGTCACCAGTTCGCCCACGTTGATGGCTTGGCGGAACATCACCTGGTCCACCGACAGCGTGACCACATACTGGCCGGCGTAGCGGCTGGCGCAGGCGTAGGCCACCTGGTCGAGCAGCTTGAGGATCGCGCCGCCGTGGACCTTGCCGGAGAAGTTGGCCATGTCCGGGGTCATCAGCACGGTCATGGAAAGCTGGTGGGGCTTGAGGGCGTGCATGGTCGGTCCCGGCAGGGTGGTGGTGTGGAGGCTAATGGATTCGGCGGGCGTTGGAGAGATCGAGGTTTCAAGCCCCTCTCCCTCCGGGAGAGGGGTTGGGGTGAGGGGCGGGGCGCCGCGATGGTTGGGGTGGTTGCCTTGCAGCTTGAAGACTGACCCACCGCATTGGTTGTTCTTGGATCGGAAAAGCAGAACGGGCCGCTTGGGGGCGGCCCGTTCTGCTCAAGCAATCGCAATGGCGGCGACAGCGAAGGCGCTGGATCCCCGCTTTCGCGGGGATGACGGTTTGGCAAAGGCGCCTGCGCTTGCGCAGGCGCGCCAAACCGTCACTTGATCTTCGCGTCCTTCCTCAGCGCTTCGGCGCGGTCGGTCTTCTCCCAGGAGAAGGCGGTCGCGGTGTGCTTCTTGCCGGCGCCGTCGGTGTAGCTGATCTCCTTCGGCTTGCGGCCGAAGTGGCCGTAGCTGGCGGTCGGCTGGTAGATCGGGTGCTCCAGGTCCAGCATCTTCGTGATGCCGTACGGGCGCAGGTCGAAGTGCTTGCGGATCAGCTTTTCGATCAGGTCGTCGCCGACCTTGCCGGTGCCGAAGGTGGTGACCGAGATCGAGGTCGGCTCGGCCACGCCGATGGCGTAGGAGACCTGCACTTCGCACTTGTCGGCCAGGCCGGCGGCCACGATGTTCTTGGCCACGTAGCGCGCGGCGTAGGCGGCCGAACGGTCGACCTTCGACGGATCCTTGCCCGAGAACGCGCCGCCGCCGTGACGGGCCATGCCGCCGTAGCTGTCGACGATGATCTTGCGGCCGGTCAGGCCGCAGTCGCCCACCGGGCCGCCGATCACGAACTTGCCCGTCGGGTTGATGTGCACCTTGTTCTTCGGCAGCGCGTCCAGCCACTTCTTCGGCAGCACCGGTACCAGGATCTCGGCGCGCACGGCTTCGATCAGGTCCTTCTGCTTGATGTCCGGATCGTGCTGGGTCGACAGCACCACCGCGTCGAGGCCGAGGATGCTGTTGCCGTCGTAGCGCAGGGTGACCTGCGACTTGGCGTCCGGGCGCAGCCACTTCAGCTTGCCCTTCTTGCGCACCTTGGCCTGCTGTTCCACCAGGCGGTGGCTGTAGTACAGCGGGGCGGGCATGAATTCCGGCGCCTCGTTGCAGGCGTAGCCGAACATCAGGCCCTGGTCGCCCGCACCCTGTTCTTCCGGCTTCTTGCGGTCCACGCCCTGGTTGATGTCCGGCGACTGCTTGCCGAGCATGTTGATGATGGCGCAGGTGTGGCCGTCGAAGCCGACGTCCGAATTGTCGTAGCCGATGTCGTTGATGACCTTGCGCGCCAGCGCCTCGATGTCGACCCACGCGGTGGTGGTGACTTCGCCGGCCACGATGGCGGCGCCCGTCTTCACCAGCGTCTCGCAGGCCACGCGCGCGCGCTTGTCCTGGGCCAGGATCGCGTCCAGCACGGCATCGGAAATCTGGTCGGCGATCTTGTCCGGATGGCCTTCGGAGACCGATTCGGAGGTGAACAGGTAGCTGGACATCGGGCTTATATCCTTTGATTCGGATGAAAAGATGGGCGCGCATGATACACGCCGCAGGGGGTGTGTGCATTCTGCGTCGTTCAGGCGCGCGGCGGGTTAAGCCCGGATCACGACCCGCTGTCACCGGATTGCCAGAAAACCGCAACGGCGCTGTCGCCGGCCGCGCGCAGGCTGCGCGGCGAAACCCCGCCGCCGGCCCCTGCCATGCATCCGCTGGAACGCCAGATCGCCGAACGTTATCCCCACTGGTTCCGCGGCCGTCGTGCCCGGCTGACCCAGCCGCTGCTGCGCACGCTGGGGCGCTGGTCGAAGCTCGACCAGGCCTATGCCTTCCTCGCCGACCACGGTCACCTGAAAGGGCTGGCGTTCGTCGACGCGGCGATCGATCACCTCAACCTGCGCCCGACGGTCGAGCCCGAGGGCGAGCGCCGCATTCCCGCCCAGGGTCGCTTGCTGATCGTCGCCAACCATCCGTCCGGCGCGCTGGACGCCCTGGCGTTGCTGCAGCTGGTCGGCCGCGTGCGCCGCGACGTGCGGATCGTGGCGAACGACGTCCTGATGGACATCGCGCCGCTGGCGGAACTGCTGCTGCCGGTGCGCATCCTGGGCGGTGCGCCGGGCGCGGACGGCGTGCGCGCCATCGAACGGGCGCTGGAAGCCGAGCAGTGCGTGATCGTGTTCCCGGCCGGCGAGGTGTCGCGGCTGGGTCCGCGTGGCGTGCGCGATACGCGCTGGCGCCGGGGCTTCCTGCGCTTCGCGCGGGCGACCGGCGCGCCGGTGTTGCCGATCCGGGTACAGGCGCGCAATTCGCCCCTGTTCTACGGGGCCTCCGCGCTGTTCAAGCCGGCCGGTACGGCGCTGCTGGCGCGCGAGATGTTCCGCCGCAGCCAGCGGCGCCTGCACCTGCATGTCGGCCAGGTGATGCGCGTGGATGCGCAAGAAGCGCCGTCGACGGCGATCGCGCGGGTGCGCTCGGCGCTGTACGCCCTCGGACGACCGGCGAAGTCAGCCTCGCCGGCGGCCGGCGAAACGGCGGAACCGTTGGTGGATGCGCTGGCGCCGGACGTACTGGCCGCCTGCATCGGCACGCTCGACGTGCTGGGCGAGACCACCGACGGCAAGCGCATCTGCGTGGGCCGGCTGGCGGGCGGCTCGCCGCTGCTGCGCGAGATCGGTCGGCTGCGCGAGCTGACGTTCCGCGCGGTGGGCGAGGGCACCGGCAAGCGCATGGACGTGGATGCCTTCGACACCTGGTACGAGCACATCGTGCTGTGGGACGCGGCGCAGCGGAAGATCGCCGGCGCCTACCGCATCGCCCGTGGCGCACCGGTGCTGGCCGCGCAGGGGCTGAAGGGGCTCTACACCGCGTCGCTGTTCGACTACGCCGACGACGCGCTGCCGCGGCTGGCCGCCGGCATGGAACTGGGGCGCAGCTTCGTGGTGCCGGAGTATTGGGGCGGCCGCAGCATCGACTATCTGTGGCAGGGCATCGGCGCCTACCTGCGCCGGCATCCGCGCGTGCGCTACCTGTTCGGCGCGGTGTCGATGAGTGCCGCGCTGCCGCTGGATGCGCGCGAGCAGATCGTCGCCTACTACGCGCACTACTACGGCGACCCGAGCGGCGAGGCGCGGTCGCGCCATCCGTTCCGCTACACGGCGACGCCGCCGTGCTTCGATGCGCTGGATGCCGATACCGCCTTCCGCGTACTCAAGACGAACCTCGACACGCTGGGCGCGACCGTGCCGATGCTCTACAAGCAGTACACCGACCTGTGCGAACCCGGCGGCGCGCGCTTCCTCGCGTTCGGCGTCGATCCGGACTTCAGCGACTCCATCGATGGCCTGATCGAGGTGGACCTGCACCGCATCAGGCCACGCAAGCGGGAGCGTTACCTCGGCGATGCGTGGCGCCCGGTGGAGGCGGCGGCATGAGCCCGCGGACCGCGCAGTCGTCGATGCGGCGCGCGGTCTTCGTCTCCGACGTCCATCTGGGGTCCAAGCATTGCCATGCGGCCGAGTTCGCCGATTTCCTGGCCGGCCTGCGGTGCAGGCGGCTCTACCTGGTCGGCGACATCGTGGACCTGTGGTGGATGGCGCAGCGTCGTGCTTCCTGGGACGCCGCCCACAACCGTGTGGTGGAAGCGCTGCACGCTCTAGCGCGCAACGGCACCGAGCTGATCTATGTGCCCGGCAACCATGACCGTCCGGTCCGCCGCTTCTGCGGCCTGATGCTGCCGGCGATGCAGGTACGCCGCCGCGCCATCCACACCACGCTGGACGGCCGCCGCCTGCTGGTCACGCACGGCGACGACTACGACGGCATCACCCACTTCGGCGGGCTGCAGGAAAAGTTCGGCGACTGGCTGTACTACCGCATCCTCACCGGCAACCGCCTGACCAGCCGCTTGCGCCGCCGCCTCGGCCTGCGCTACTGGTCGCTGGCCGAATACCTCAAACGCCAGAGCGACGCCGCCGAGCGCTACATCGGCCGGTTCGTGCAGGCAGGCCTGGACGATGCCCGTCGTCGCGGCCTGGACGGCATCGTCTGCGGCCATATCCATCGTGCTGCTCTGCTGCAACGCGATGGCTTGCTGTACGCCAACGATGGCGACTGGGTCGAGAGCCTGACCGCGCTCAGCGAAGAAGCAGACGGCACCCTGTGCCTGCTGTCGCATACCGGCAAGGTGCTGGGCGAAGTGGCGGCCCGGCTGCGGCGGGTGCCGCAGGATGCGCAACGCGCTGCGTGAGCAGAGCCTCCGACGGCTGCTAGGATCGGCGCATGGATTCCTTCAGCCAGATCGTCCTCGGCGGCGCCGTCGCCGCCCTCATCGCCCCTGCCGCCCATCGCCGTGCCGCCTTGCTGGCGGGCGCAGCGCTCGGCACGTTGCCGGATCTCGACAGCCTGCCGATCGCGTTGTTCTCGGACAACCCGGTCACGCTGATGACCGTGCACCGCAGCTTCAGCCATTCGCTCTTCGTGCTGCCGCTGGTGGGCGGGCTGATCTGGTGGCTGTTCAAACGCTTCGGCAATGGCCGCATCGCGGCGTCACCGACCCGCTGGTTCTGGGCGATCCAGCTGGCGCTGGTCACGCATCCGCTGCTGGATGCGTTCACCGTCTACGGTACCCAGCTGTGGTGGCCGTTGATGCCGCCACCCGCAATGTGGTCCAGCGTCTTCATCATCGATCCGCTGTACACCGTCTGGCTGCTGGTGGCGTGCGTCGTCGCCTGGTGCCTGCGTGAGCGCGTCGCCGCGCAACGCGCACTGGCGGTCGGGCTGGTGCTGAGCAGCGCCTATCTCGGCTGGTCGCTGGTCGCCAAGTCGATGGTGGATCGCGAAGCGGAACGCACGCTCGCGTCGATGGGGCTGGGCGATGCGCCGTACTTCTCGGTGCCGATGCCCTTCAACACCTTGCTGTGGCGGGTCGTGGCGATGACACCGTCAGGGTATGTGGAAGCCGAACGCTCGGTGCTGGTCGACGAAGGCCCGCTGCATTTCCGCGGCTATCCGTCCAACGTGCAGGCGCTTCGCGAAGCGGCCGACGTGCCGGCGGTCCGCCGGCTGGCGTGGTTCAACCGCGGGTTCATGCGCGCACAGGTGCAGCAGGACCGGCTGGTGCTGTCGGACCTGCGCATGGGGCTGGAGCCGGACTACAACTTCCGCTTCGAAGTCGCGGCCCGGCATGGCGATGGCTGGCAGGCGATCGCGCCCGTGCAGCAACCTTGGACGGTGCCTGTCTCCGGCATGGCGGGCGTTCGGGACCTCATGGCCGCCATGTGGAAGCGCATCCGGGAACCTTCGCACGAGCCGGTGCGCGCGTCGCTCGGTTAGTCGCTGCGGATCGCGGTCGCGCGCACCGCATCGATGTCTACCGAATGGAGCATTGCCGGAAGCGTTCGCCGTGACGGGCTGCCCGGGTCGCGGCAGCGGGGCCCGGGCATCGTGTGCAGCGTCAGTCGGTGGGCGCGATTCGCACGCCCGTCGGACTCAGGAGCCGGTGACCGCTTCCTTCTGGACTTCCTTCGTGCCCGCGTTGACGTCCTCGCGGGCCATGCGGGTGGCCTCGTCCCTGTCCGGCGTGTTCTGCAATACCACCGACTGGCCCTCCATCAGGCGCCGGTAGTTTTCCTCACCCAGCGCCTGGCGGAACTGCTCCAGGGAACGCTGGTAGGTGTACGGATACTCGGCAAACGAGGTGCGGTTGCCCAGGATCATCTGCACCCTGCGTTCGCTGAGGCCGGTATGTTCCGAAAGCTGCTGGATGGTGTCGCCGGCCTGTGCGGAGAACGGTGCGGCCAACAGGGCGACGACGAGTGCGGTTCTTGTATTCATGACATCCTCCTCGGGAGGTGATTACCGCGTGCTGCTGCGGGGGATCGCAGGCCGGCGGGGAGCCGGCGTGGTCATCCTCACGCTGCGCGCACGCGGGCCCCAGTGCCGGAAAGCACCGTGACTGCGGTCATGTTTACGCGGCATATACCTTCGTCAGTAGACCGTCGCCCGCGCCTGCACGAAGGCATAGAAGAACACGGCATCCGGATCGTTCTGCACGTCGTGCATCTCGCGGCGCATGCCGTCGACCACGTCCTGGGTG
Organism: Pseudoxanthomonas sp.; assembly: GCF_035999195.1. Classification (NCBI taxonomy): domain Bacteria; kingdom Pseudomonadati; phylum Pseudomonadota; class Gammaproteobacteria; order Lysobacterales; family Lysobacteraceae; genus Pseudoxanthomonas; species Pseudoxanthomonas sp. The sequence goes on along the minus strand of NZ_DASYGY010000009.1, from coordinate 1,348,666 downwards.
ACGCGGCCGGCCTCGACCATCGAATCCGCCGCCGACAGCAGCAGTTCTTCCCAGAACGCGATCATGTCCTTGCGCCGCGCCGGCTCGCGGTTGTCGAAGTGCACGGTCTTGATCTCCGTCACCACGTCCCGATAGCCGCCGGCCAGCAGCAGGTTGCCGAGTTTCGCGCCGATGAACGGGTCGCCGCCACTGTCGTGCTGGAAGTCGTTGAACGCCATCCAGTAGCGCCAGGTGTTCGGCGAGTACGGGTGCAGCAGGAACGACGAGTTCATCACCTCGGTGATGCAGATCGGCGACCCGGGCGCCAGCACGCGGCGCACTTCGCTGAGCACGCGCGCGGGGCTGGGGACGTGTTCCAGGATCCAGCACAGGAAGGCCGCATCGAAGTCGCGCGCGGCGAACGGCAGCCGGCTGGCGTCGGCCTGCTGCAGGCTGTAGCGGTCGCGGCACCATGGCATGGTGGAGAGGTTCTGCCTGGCCGCCTGCAGCTGCACCTCGCTGAGGTCGACGCAGCTGACATGCACCTCCGGGAAGCGCCGCAGCAGGATCTCGGTCTGGGCACCGACACCGCTGCCCACTTCCAGCAGCCGGCGCGCGCCGGTGTAGTCGATGTGGCTGAAGATCGTGCTTTCCAGCAGGCGGGCCTGCTTCATCAGGCGGGCCTGTTCCACCGGGGAGAAACCGTGGAGGTAGGCCGGGCTTTCGTTCGTTTCGGACATGGCGCTTCGCTCAGGCAGCGGCGGGCAGGACCGGCGTCACGCCGGCGATCAGGGCGTCGAAATAGTCGCGGGTCAGTCGCACCTGTTCGTCCGCGCTTTCGGCACGGTTGACCACGGCGCGGAAGGCGAGGTTCTCCGGCCGGTCCTTGGCGTACCAGCCCAGGTGCTTGCGCGCGATGCGCACGCCCTGCAGTTCGCCATAGAACGCATGCAGCGCATGCAGGTGGGCCAGCAGGATGTCGCGCACCTCGGCCACGGTGGGCGGCGGCAGGGAGTCGCCGGTGGCGAGGAAGTGCGCGATCTCGCGGAAGATCCACGGCCGGCCCTGCGCGGCGCGGCCGACCATCACCGCGTCCGCACCGGTCTTCGCCAGCACATGGGCGGCCTTCCCGGGCGAATCGATATCGCCGTTGGCCACGACGGGAATGCGCAGTGCGGCCTTGATCGCGGCGATCGTGTCGTACTCGGCGGTGCCGGTGTAGTGCTGGTCGCGCGTGCGGCCATGCACGGCCAGCGACGCGATGCCGCTTTCCTGCGCGATGCGGGCGATCACCGGGCCGTTGCGGTGGTCGCAGTCCCAGCCGGTGCGGATCTTCAGTGTGACCGGTACGTCCACCGCTTTCACCACCGCTTCCAGGATGCGGCCCACCAGCGCCTCGTCGCGCATCAGCGCCGAGCCGGCCCAGGCGTTGCACACCTTCTTGGCCGGGCAGCCCATGTTGATGTCGATGATCTGCGCGCCATGGTCGGCGTTGTAGCGCGCCGCGTTCGCCAGCTGTTCCGGCTCGGTGCCGGCGATCTGTACGCTGACCGGGCTGGGTTCGCCCTCGTGGTCCATGCGGTGCAGCGACTTGGCGGTGTTCCAGAAGCGGGGATCGCTGATGGTCATTTCCGACACCGCCAGGCCCGCGCCCAGCCGCTTGCACAGCAGGCGGAACGGCTTGTCGGTGACGCCGGCCATGGGGGCCAGCATCACCGGCGGGTCGATGCGGTAGGGGCCAATCTGCATGGCGGCATTATCCGCCGCCGGTCCGGGGGGGGAAACCTGGGGCGTCAGGCGGGGTAACGCGCTGCCAGGTCGGCGCGCGACGGCATCGCCAGTGCGGCCCCCGCCCGTTCGGTCGACAGCGCGGCGTAGCGGTTGGCGAAGCGCACGTGGTCGGCGAACGCGGGCAGTCCGGCCTCGGCCAACGACGCGGCCAGCGCGCCGTTGAAGGCGTCGCCGGCACCGGTCGTGTCGACGACGGTGGCCGCCTCGGCCGGCACGCGGTAATGCGGGCGCGGATCGCCGCGCAGGGCGTCCTCCGGGTGGGACACGTAGACGCCGGTCGCGCCCAGCGTCACCACGACGGTGCCGTGCGGGAACAACTGGCGGCAATGCTGGTGAAGGGTGACGCCATCGAGCGTGGCGACATCGTCGGCGCCGACGCGTTCGCCCAGATGGCGCGCGAGCAGGGCGGAAAACTCGGTTTCGTTCGGGGTGATGACGTCGGCCTGCGCCAGCAGTTCGGTCGTTGTCGCGGCGTTGGCCGGCGCAGGGTTCAGCACGGTCGTCGTGCCCTGCTGGCGTGCGGCCTGCAGCGCGGCCAGGACCGCGTCCGACGGCGATTCCAGCTGCACGAGCACCACGCCGGCGCCGGCCAGGACCTCCGCCTGCGCCTCGATGAAGCCGGTCGACAGCGCGGCATTGGCGCCGGCGCCGATCACGATGGTGTTGCGCCCGTGCGCATCCACGTAGATGCCGGCCGTGCCCGTGGGTTCGTCGCTGGCCTGCGCGCGCAGGTCCAGCCCATCGCTCGCGGCCAGATCGCGCGCCAGGCGACCACCGGCATCGTCGCCGAGGGCGCATACGAAGGTGGTCGCCGCGCCCGCGCGCACTGTGGCGATGGCCTGGTTGAATCCCTTGCCGCCCGGACCGCTCGCGTAGCGGCCGGCGATGGTGGCGCCGGCTGCCGGCAGGGCGTCGCAACGCCAGACGTGATCGACATTGAAGGAGCCCACGACGACGACGCGGGGCGGAGTGGGGGAAGGCGTATTCATGCGGTGATACCTGAGATCCGCACCGCGGCGACGCCGCGGTCACGGGAGGGGAACGTAGACAGGGTGAGTAGAGCGGCCGTGGACCGCGCCGCCCGGATCAGCCGAAGTGCGACAGCACGCCGGCGATGGTGGCCGTCATCAGCGTGGCGATGGTGCCGCCCAGCACGGCACGCAGGCCGAACCGCGCCAGGTCCGAACGCCGCTCAGGCGCCAGCCCGCCGATGCCGCCGATCTGGATCGCGATCGAGCTGAAGTTGGCGAAGCCGCACAGCGCATAGGTCGCGATCAGTCGTCCTTCCTCGGTCAGCGTCACGCCGGGCGTCTGCCCGTTCACGATGCCGGCCAGTTGCAGGTAGGCGACGAATTCGTTGATGACCACTTTCTGGCCGATCAGCGAACCGACCGTGGTGGCGTCCTGCCACGGCACGCCGATCACCCAGGCGATCGGCGCCAGCAGGTAACCGAAGATCGTGGCCAGGTCGGTCGGCTTGCCGATGGCGGCGGCCAGGCCGGTGACGTCACCGAACCAGGTCAGCGGCCAGTTCAGCAGCGCGATCAGCGCGATGAAGGCCAGCAGCATCGCACCGATGTTCAGCGCCAGCCGCAGGCCGTCTCCCGCGCCGGCGGCCGCCGCGTCGATGATGTTGCTGGAGGTCTTCTCGACGTCCATCTTCACCGTGCCGCGCGTGAGCGGCGTGCCGGTTTCCGGGATCAGCAGCTTGGCCACCACCAGCGTGGCGGGCGCGGCCATGATGCTGGCCGCCAGCAGGTGCTTGGCGTAGAAGGCCTGCTGTTCCGGATCGCCGCCGCCGAGCATGCCGACATAAGCGGCCAGCACGCCGCCGGCGATGTGGGCCATGCCGCCGATCATCATGGTGATCAGCTCGGACTCGGTCATCTTCGGGATGTATGGGCGCACCGTCAGCGGCGCTTCGGTCTGGCCGATGAAGACGCTGGCGCAGACGCTGGTGGTCTCGGCGCCGGACACCTTCATCACCTTGGTGATGGCCAGCGCCATGATCCGCACGATGAACTGCATCACGCCCAGGTGGTACAGCACGCCCATCAGGGCGGCGAAGAAGATGATGGTGGGCAGCACCTGGAACGCGAAGATGAAACCGTAGGTCTCGGTGTTCATCAGGCTGCCGAAGATGAAGCTGGAGCCGGCGTTGACGAAGCTCAGGATCTTCACGAAACCGTGGCCCAGGGCATCGAACACCTCGCGTCCGCCCGGCACCAGCAGCACCAGCGCCGCGAAGGCGATCTGCAGGGCGATGCCGGTGGCCACCAGCTTCCAGTCGATGGCCTTCCGGTTGTTGGAAAACAGCCAGACGATGCCGATCAGCACCGCCAGACCGAACAGGCCGAAGCCGATCCGCCCCAAGACTTCCAGCATGTATTCCCCCAGACCTGCCTGTTGTTCTGACCGCGCAGTCTAGCAGCCGCGCGGCCCCGTCCCGGTCGTTCAGCCGATGCCGTGCCAGGCCACCCAGATCGCCAGGGCCAGGAACACCACCGCGGCCAGGCTGCGCGCCAGCGTCAGCGGCAGCCGGTCGGCGAAACGATGACCCAGCCAGACCACCGGCAGGTTGGCCAGCAACATGCCCACCGTGGTGCCGGCGATGACCTGCCACAGCGGCGTGTACTTGGTGGCCAGCAGCACCGTGGCGATCTGGGTCTTGTCGCCGATCTCGGCCAGGAAGAAGGCGATGGTGGTGGCAATGAAGGCGCCGTGGGCGGGCAGCGTCTCATTCTCGTCCAGCGTGTCCGGCTTGAGGGTCCATAGCGCCACGGCCAGGAAGCTGGCGGCCACCAGCCAGCGCAGCACCTCGGGCGACAGCCAGTCGGTCAGTTCCGCGCCCAGCCAGGCGGAGAGGGCGTGATTCACCAGGGTCGCGACGAGGATGCCCCAGGCGATGGGCCAGGGCTTGCGGTAGCGCGCGGCCAGCAGCAGGGCCAGCAACTGGGTCTTGTCGCCGATCTCGGCCAGGGTGACGGTGCCGGTGGACACCAGCAGGGCGTGCAGCGATTGCATCAACAACTCCGGGGCCAGGCATTCGCGTCGTGCGCGAAGGCAAACGACGCACTGCCCGGCCCGGGTAAGCGCGACGCCTGCCTTCGGTCTTGCCCGGCGAAGCGGATCGCTTCGTCCCGTGCGCCATGGTCGGTGGACCAAGTGTGTTGACGCGCGGACCCCGTCAGGACGGGTGGGCTACTCCCCGGAGGAGGAAAGTGCGCGCATTGTAAGGATGCGTGCGGTGCGACGGCGGAGCCATTCTCATTTGTCCGCTGGTCCGGGGAGAATGCGCAGGTGTTGACGCGCAAATAAGAATCATTATCATCAATGGCGTTCCTTCTCCGGAGCTATCCATGATCCCGAACGTCACTGCACTGCCCCTCGCCGACACGCTGATGCTGCGTGAGCGCCTCTCCCTGCCGTCCGCTTCGCCGCGCGACGATGACGCCCTGGACAGCGAGACCCTGCTGAAGGGCCATCGGGAAGTACTGATCCGCCACGGCGACCGCGTCTACCGGCTGCGCCACACCAGCAACGACAAGCTGATCCTCACCAAGTAAACACGCCATACCGTCGGCACGCGTGGCCGACGGCATCGACTCTCTCCACCGGGCGCCAGCCAAGGATTCTCCGGCCGCCAGCCTTCCGGGTTCTCCATACCCCACAGGAATGCTGTACGCCATGATGCGCCCCACGCTGCTCACTGCGGCCGTGTGGCTGGCCCTCGCCGGCCATGCCCATGCCGCAACACCCGCCGACGCCTCCGCCGCCTCGCCGGCCGATGCGAAGGAGTTCGACCGCATCCAGGTCACCGCCACGCGCACCGAGCGTGCCGTGGTGGACGTGCCCAACACCGTCAGCGTCATCGATCGCCAGCAACTGGACGACCAGCTGATCCGCGACATCAAGCAGCTGGTCCGCTACGAGCCGGGCGTCACGGTGACCTCGAGCTTCGGCCGGTTCGGGCTGGGAGGCTTCCGCATCCGCGGGCTGGACGCCAACCGCGTACGCATCCAGACCGACGGCATCGCGGTGTCGGACGCCTTCTCGATCGGCAGCTTCTCGAATGCGAACCGAAACTTCATCGACCTGGACACGCTCAAGCGCGTCGAGATCGTCCGCGGCCCCTCCAGTGCGCTGTACGGTTCGGACGCACTCGGCGGGGTGGTGTCGTTCATCACCAAGGATCCGTCCGACTATCTGGAAGACGGCAAGGACGCCTACTTCGGCGGCCGTCTCGGCTACGACGGCAGTTGGGACGGCCTGCTCGGCGGCGCGACGGCCGCCTTCGTCGGTGAGCGCTGGAGCGGCCTGGTCAATGTCAGCCATCGCCAGGGCAGGGAAACCGAGAACCAGGGCAGCGTCGGCGGTTTCGGCAGTGCGCGCACGCACCCCAATCCGCAGGAACGCGACGGTCGCAGCCTGTTGGCCAAACTGGTGTACGCGCCGGACCAGGACCACCAGTTCGCCCTGACGGTCGAGGGCAACGAAGACGCCACCGACACCGACCTGCTGACCCAGCGCGGCCTGCAGCCGTTGACGGGCGCGACCCACACCTCGGTGACCGCGCGCGATAAGCAGACACGCGCACGGGTGGCGGTCTCGCACGAATGGAACGGCCTGGCATCCGCCTTCGCGGACAGTCTGGACTGGCAGCTCTACCGTCAGGACAGCGAGACCACGCAGGACACGCGCGAGGAACGCACGCTGCCGGCGCCCACGCTGCGCGACATCCGCGAGCGCCAGTTCAATTTCGACCAGCGGACGTACGGCCTGCAGGCCAATGTCCGGAAGGCCTTCGGTGATGGCGTACGCCACGAGCTGGCCTACGGCATCGACCTGTCGCGTGCCGAGACGAGGCAGAAGCGCGATGGCCTGCGGACGTTCCCGCTGACCGGCGTCGGCACGCCGGTGATGCTGCCGGACGTCTTCCCCGTACGCGACTTCCCCGTCAGCGAGACCACCACCGCGGCGTTGTACGTGCAGGACGAAATCAGCTTCGCCGGCGGCAGCGTCCGCCTGGTACCCGGCCTGCGCGTGGACCACTACCGCCTCGATCCCGAGCAGGACGCCATCTTCGCCGGCGACAATCCGGGCGTGGTGCTGGCCGACATCCGCGAGACCAGCGTCTCGCCGAAGCTGGGCATGGTGTGGAAGTTCGCCCCGGACTGGTCGCTGTTCGGCGGTTATGCGCGCGGCTTCCGCTCGCCGCCCTACAACGACGTCAACATCGGCTTCACCAATGTGCAGTTCGGCTACACCGCCATCGCCAATCCGGATCTGAAGCCGGAGACCAGCGACGGGCTGGAGGCCGGCGTGCGCTACGCCGGCGATGCCGTCCATGCCAGCCTGTCCGGCTACTACAACCGCTACGACGACTTCATCGAATCGATGCGCTTCATCGGCGTCAACGATGACGGCCTGATGGTGTACCAGTCGCAGAACGTGGCGGACGCGCAGATCCACGGCGTCGAGCTGAAGGCCGGCGCCGACCTCGGCGCGTGGTCGCGGGCGCTCGATGGCTGGTCGCTGCGCGGCGCAGCGGCCTGGTCGCGTGGCCAGAACCGCACCGACGACGTGCCGCTGGACAGCGTGGATCCGCTCACCGCCACGCTGGGCATCGCCTACGATGCCGAAGCCTGGGGTGCCGAACTGGCGGGCCGGTTCGTCGACCGCAAGGACCGCGTCTCCGCCGATACCTATTACCGTCAGCCCGGCTACGGCGTAGTCGACCTGTACGCGCACTGGAACTTCGCGCCGGGTGCCAGGGTGAACGTCGGTGTGCTGAACCTGGCCGACAGGACGTACATCGACGCCGGCGACATCGCCCTGGTATCCGCGGCCAGCACCACGCTGGAGCGCTACACCTCGCCCGGCCGCACGCTGTCGGCCAGCCTGTCGGTGAGCTGGTAGCGCCATGGCGACGCTGCGCGCGCTGCCGGAGAGGATCGTCGACGCATCGACGGATGCGTTCCCCGCTGCCGAACAGCTGGCGGCGTTGGGTCCTGTGCTGTGCCTGTACCGCACGCAGCAGGGCAGCGAGCTCGTGGGCTGGCAGCAGGCAGTGCGGGTGCAGGCCCATGCCGGCGTCGACAGCGACGGGCTGGACGAGCGGCTGCTGTTCTTCGACGCGCAGGGGCGCTGCTGCTGGCGCCTCTGCCTGCTGCCGGACAGCGACTTCGTCGCCTGGGACCGCCTGATGGCGTCGCTGCCGAAGGGCGGAGGCGACGCCGCCGCCGGCCTTGCCGAGCGGCTGTGGCAGCGGCTCGCCGGACGCCTGCTCGGAGGCCCGTGGCGCGCCTGTGCCCTGCAGCTGCATGCGGTGCCGCGCCCCACTTCGTTGCCGGTACTCGCCGCCAGCCTGTCACCGATGTCGCCGCTGGGTATCGCCACCGCGCGACGCATTGCGCGGGCGGAAGGCGCCGATCTGGAAAGCGGGCTGCGCGGCGGCAGCAGCGAGCCCTCGTCGCGCGTCGACGCCACCGCTCTGGAATCGAACAATGAGGCGGCCGACAACGTCGTGCCGCTGATCAGACTCAAGTAGAGAGACCACCCCCATGACGAAACCGGTCGCCATTGCGCTGTCCACCCTCCTCCTGTCTCTGTCCGCGTCAGCCCTGGCGGCGGATCCCGCCCGCGACCGCCAGTCGATCCTGGCGATGCAGGGCGACTACACCGTCGATTTCGCCTTCGACGAAACGGTGCTGCTGCAGCCCGGCTACGAGCGCCGGCCGGCGATGCGCAGTGGTGGCGACGAGACGGTGATCGTCGTCGAGGACACGCCCACGCGCATCGTCCTGCAGCACATCCTCGTGGACGCCAAAAGCGGCCACGTCACCAAACACTGGCGACAGGACTGGTTCTACGAGGCGCCGACGCGCTTCGAATTCACCGCCGACCAGACCTGGCATGTGCGCTCGCTCCCTGCCGACGCCAAGCGCGGTGCCTGGACGCAGTGCGTCTACGAGGTCAGCGATGCGCCGCGCTACTGCGGCACCGGGCGCTGGGACTACGCCAACGGCGTGGCCACCTGGACCAGCGACCCGAGCTGGCGGCCGCTGCCGCGACGCGAGTACAGCAAGCGCAGCGACTACAACGCGCTGTCGGTGGTCAACCGCCACACGCTGACGCCGAACGGCTGGACCCACGAGCAGTTCAACACCAAGGTGCTGCGCAGGCCCGACGGCACCCGGGTGGAACTGGCGCGCGAGTTCGGCTTCAACGATTACATCAAGACCACCGAGGTCGACTTCACGCCGGCGCGCAACTACTGGCAGGCCACCGCCGCCTACTGGGCCAAGGTGCGTGCGCACTGGAACGGTTTCCTGACGAAGGCGCCGGGCGTGCATCTGAAGACCAGGGTCGACGGTATGGCGATGATCGTCCCGCTGTTCACCCAGGCCGGCGAGGTGCAGGCGGGCAAGCCGGTGGCGGATGCCGCCATCGCCAAGGTGTTCGCCGACTGGGTGGAGCCCGCGCCGGCCGACACGCGCTGAGCGTTCTCTCCGGCACACGGATGTGCCTTCCCCCCAAAAAAAAGACCCCCGCGCAGGCGGGGGTAGGGGATTCATGCGGTCTCTCTCTTGTAATGGCGCGTGTCAGAGCACGGCGCCGCCCTTGCCCGCGGGCGGTGCAGGAGATGCGGAAGGCTGCGCGGCGTTGTCCACACCGTCGTCGAAGGTCTGCACGTTGCCGTCCGGGGTAACGATCATCACGCGGCGCTTCTCGACGACGGTCGGCGTCTGGCCAGTCCCGACGGCGACACGCGGCTTGACGGTGATCCTCGACGTCGCGGGGAAGCGGAAGGTCGGCGCCTTGGGTATCGACACCGTGCTGGTCCGCGTCTGCCGGTCGCGCAGATACTCGATCGCGACCTTGGCGTCTTCCGGCTTGCCGCGCAGGGACTGGGTCACGTCGCGCGGCGTCGCCACCGGCGTGCCGTCCACCTTGCGGATCACGTCGCCGGCCTGCAGGCCTGCCAGTTCGTCGCCGGCCGACAGCACCAGGACACCGGCGTCGGTGCCGAAGTAGCGACCCAGCGACGCATCCACCGTGGCCAGGTTGAGGCTGCTCCAGCGGAACGCTTCGGCCAGTGCAGGCAGCCGGCACTCCTCCCCTTTGCAGTCGCCCAGTCGGCCCAGTTGGCGGAGTTCGCGCTGCACGTCGGGCGAGATGACCTGATCGATGGAATCCAGCGGCAGCAGCAGGTCGTCGATCTGCGGCATGCCGCCATCGCCGCTGCGGAGGAAGACGGTGCGCGGACCGTCGCCGCTGAAGGCGATGCGTGGCGAGACCCGCGTCGGGGTGACGCTGGCATCGTGCGTCTTGCCGTCGCGCTGGTAGGTGATCCGCACGGCCGCGTCCACCTTGAGGTCCGTCAGCAGTTCGCGGGCATGGGCCACGCGTGCTTCGGCGTTATCGCCGCGGACCGGCTCGCCGGCCACGCGCAGCAGGCGGTCGCCGGCCTTCAGCCCGGCCTTGGCCGCGCCGCTCTCCGGCGTCACGCCGGTGATGCGAACGCCGGCCGCGTCGTCGCCGGACAGCAGTACGCCCAGCCGCGGGCGGCTCACGATGCGCTGGTCGATGTGGATCGGCATGCGGAGGTCGCCGGCGCCACGCGACAGTTCGGCCACGCGCCCGGCGGCGCGCTGCAGGTCGGCGCGGGCCTCATCGAGTTCCTTCTGTCGGCCGGCATCGGGCTGTTGCGCGAGGGCCGGCAGCGCCGCGACCAGTGCGAGGGTGAGCAGCGGGCGGGAAAGGGGTTTGAACATGGTGGATCTCCCTGTTGCGGTTCCGGATCAGTAGACGGCGCTGTCGCCGTCGTCGTTGAGCGCGACCTGCCAGCGCTGGGTGGCTTCCACGCCGGTGAGCTGGCGCAAGGTGTCGACACGCTCTTCCCACAGCGCGGCACGGGTGTCGTCGGGCAGCGCCGGTTGCGAGAGCGCAAGGTCGATGTGGGTCACCTGGTCCTGCAGTTCGGCGCTGACCGCGAGCGCAGCGACGTTGCCGGCGCTGCGGTCGGGCAGCTGCGCCAGCACGGCCTCGAGCCGTGCGGATTCGGTATAGAGCGCGTCCAGCCGGGCAGGCGCGCTGCCCTTCGCGGCACGCACCGTCGGCACGGCGGCCACGTTCGCGGGCGCAGGTGCTTCCGGCGGTGAGGGCGGAGCAGTAGCGGGGAAGTCCGTCCCGGTAGCGGTGGCGGGCGGTATCGCGGACGCGTCCGCCGTGTCGGCCACGGCGGGGGAAGGCTGCCGCGGCGGCGTGGTATCCACGGCGCGCCAGTGCATCAGCGGGACCACGGCAGCGAAGGACGCGGTCGCCACCAGCGCCAGCGCAGGACGACGCCAGCGCACGGAGCGCCGCACGGGGGCCTCCGCCGGCGGCAAGGCGGCGGCGACGCGCTGCCAGCCGCCCTCGGGTGGCGTGTCCAGCGGCAGGGCGGCGAACGCCTCGCGCCAGTCGCGCGGCATCGGATCACGGCTACGGGAATCAGGCATGGACGGGTTCCTCGATGTTCAGCAGCGCCCGCAGCCGGCGGGTGCCGCGCGCGAGTTGCGACTTGGAGAAGCTCGGCGTGCGCTGCATCAGCGCGGCGATCTCGTCGTGGGTATAGCCCTCGGCGTGGTAGAGCCACAGCACGCTGCGGGTGGCGGCCGGCAACGCGTCGAGCACGCGCTGCAGCAGGGCCGCGTCCGCGGCCGCCCACGGCGGCGGGCCACGATCCTCGGGCAGGTCGTCTTCGTCCACCGCGATTTCCGCGACCAGCCGCTTCTGCCGGCGCATGTGCAGCAGCGCTTCGTTGACCGCGATCTGCCGCAGCCAGCCCCAGAACGGGCAGTCGGCCCGGTAGTCCGTCAGGTGGTGGAACAGTTTCAGCATGGTGTCCTGCAAGACGTCGCCGGCGTCCTCGCGGTCGCCGCAGATGCGCAGCGCCAGGGTGAACACCGGGCGCTCGAACCGACGGTAGATCTGCTCGAACGCCTCCCGGCACCCGCTGCGTGCGCGGGCCACCAGGCTGTCCGGGATATCGATGGCGAACTGCGATCGGCTCAAGCGGGGAGGTTCTTCGGGCGTCCGAAGGTAGGGATGCGACAGAAGGCAATACCGTCGCAGCACCCCCGAAGTTCACCGTTGTCCGATCGACGGCGGGCGGTCCCGGCCACGCCGGCGCGGCGGTCTATACTCGCCGCACCGGGAATCACGAGGGGAACATCGATGTTCGAAACCAGTTTCGTCGCCATCATCCTGCTGGTGGCCGGCGTCATCATCCTGTTCAAGACGGTACGCATGGTGCCGCAGGGGTTCGAGTGGACGGTGGAACGCTTCGGCAAGTACACCCACACGCTGGACCCGGGCCTGCATTTCCTGGTCCCGATCATCTACGGCGTGGGTCGTAAGGTGAATGTCATGGAGCAGGTGCTCGACGTGCCCAGCCAGGACGTGATCACCAAGGACAACGCCGTGGTGAAGGTGGATGGGGTGGTGTTCTTCCAGGTGCTGGACGCGGCCAAGGCGGCGTACGAAGTGTCCAATCTGGAGCAGGCGACCATCGCGCTGGTGCAGACCAACATCCGCACCGTGATCGGTTCGATGGACCTGGACGAATCCCTCAGCCAGCGCGAAACCATCAACGCGCAGCTGCTCAGCGTGGTCGACCAGGCGACCAACCCGTGGGGCATCAAGGTCAACCGCATCGAGATCCGCGACATCCAGCCGCCGCGCGACCTGATCGACTCGATGGCCCGGCAGATGAAGGCCGAGCGCGAGAAGCGCGCGCAGATCCTGGAAGCCGAAGGGTCGCGCCAGTCCGAGATCCTGCGCGCCGACGGCGAGAAGCAGGCCGCGGTGCTGGAGGCCGAGGGCCGCAAGGAGGCCGCCTTCCGCGATGCCGAAGCGCGCGAGCGCCTGGCCGAAGCGGAAGCCAGGGCCACCGAGATGGTCAGCAACGCCATCGCCAAGGGCGACGTGCAGGCGATCAACTACTTCATCGCCCAGAAGTACGTGGAGGCGTTCAAGGAACTGGCCACCGCGCCCAACCAGAAGTTCGTGCTGATGCCGATGGAGAGCAGCGGCATCATCGGTTCCATCGCCGGCATCGCCGAACTGGCCAAGGAAGCGCTGGGCAAGCAGCAGGCCGCGCCGCCGCGCGTGCCGCCGCGGGTGGGGGGCTGAGCCGTGCGCTGGGACGTCGCAGGATGGGCGGTGGTGGCATTGCTGCTGTTCGCCGCCGAAACGATGGCGCCGGGCGCCTTCATGCTGTGGATGGGGTTCGCCGCGGTGGTGGTGTTCCTCGGTGTGCTGGTGGTGCCGGGGATTCCGCTGCTGGCGCAGGTCGCCGCGTTCGTGGTGCTGAGTTTCGTGTCCATCCAGATCTACCGCACCTGGTTCCGTGGCGCGGGGCGCCAGAGCGACAAACCCCTGCTCAACCGCCGCGCCGAACAACTGGTCGGTACGGTCGCTGTGCTCGACCAGCCGATCGCCGGCGGTCGCGGCCGGGTGAAGATCGACGATGCGTTCTGGACCGTGGAAGGCGCCGATATGCCGCTGGGCACGCGGGTGCGCGTGGTCGCGGTGAACGGCATGACCCTGAAGGTGCAGGAGGCGTAGATGGGCGTGGCGATGCTGGCGTGGTCGATGTCGATGCTGGCCCCGCTGGCGGTGGCCACGACGGACCTCGTCGGCCGCGTGGTCCCGCCGTATCCCGACGGACTCGGAGAGCTGGGTGGCAGCTGTGTCTCCGACTCCACCGATCCCGCCCGCGTCTGCGACTACTCGGTCGGCGTGCTGGCCTCGCCCGCCGGCGATGCCGGCGGCGAACCCGTTCCCCGCTTCGTCGTCGCCGGCCAGCTCGCCGGACGCGACGGTGCCCGCGCGCAATGGCGCATCACCGATGCGCTGCCGTATCCGACCGGCCGGCCCGGCTACTACCTGCAGTTCGGTACCTGCCGCGTGGACGGGCGCGACGATGCACGCGTGGCCGCGATCGTGCGCCAGCACGACATGGCGACCGAATGGTTGAAGGATGTCGCCTGGGCAGGACGCCTGAAACTGCCAGCGGGCCGTTTCGATGTGCTGGAGGCGCGCGCCGTGGACTGCATCAACGAGGCCTACGACGGCCTGTAGCGGCGGCGCACCGCGCTGGTGCGTTCTGGGATAATGCGCTTCTTTGTCCGTTCCGGAAACCGCCATGACCCAGAAGACCATCCTCAACGACACCCATCGCGCGCTCGGCGCCAAGATGGTCGACTTCGGCGGCTGGGACATGCCGATCCACTACGGCTCGCAGATCGAGGAACACCACCAGGTGCGCCGCGACGCCGGCATGTTCGACGTCAGCCACATGACCGTGGTCGACCTGCACGGACCCCGCACGCGGGAATTCCTGCGCCAGCTGGTCGCCAACTCGGTCGACAAGCTGCAGAAGCCCGGCAAGGCGCTCTACACCGCCATGCTCAACGAGCAGGGCGGGGTGATCGACGACCTGATCATCTATTTCCTGGCCGGGGACTTCTTCCGTCTGGTGGTGAACGCCGCCACCCGCGAGAAGGACCTGGCGTGGATCGCCGCGCAGGCGGCGCCCTTCGACGTGCAGGTCGCCGAGCGTCCCGACTTCGCCATGATCGCTGTACAGGGCCCGACTGCGCGTGAGCGCGTGCACGGCCTGCTGCGCGAGGAGGACCGGGCGAAGGTCGGCAAGCTGACGCGCTTCGCCGCTGCCGATGCCACCAGCACCGACGGCGTGCCGCTGTTCGTCGCCCGCACCGGTTACACCGGCGAGGACGGATACGAGATCGTGCTGCCGCAGGCGCAGGCCGTGGCGTTCTGGAGCGCGCTGCTCGCCGCCGGCGTCAAGCCGGCCGGCCTGGGTGCGCGCGACACGCTGCGCCTGGAAGCCGGCATGAACCTCTACGGCCAGGACATGGACGACACGGTGTCGCCGTACGAGGCGGCGCTCGCCTGGACGGTGTCGCTGGACGAGGGACGCGCGTTCACCGGTCGCGCCACGCTGGAAGCGCAGAAGGCATCCGGCGCGCCGCGGCAGATGATCGGCCTGGTGATGGACGAGAAGGGCGTGTTGCGGCACGGCCAGAAAGTGCTGACTGCCCACGGCGACGGCGAGATCCTGTCCGGCACCTTCTCGCCGACGCTGGGCAAGGCCATCGCCTTCGCGCGCGTTCCTGCCGGCGATATCCCGCTGGGTGCCGGCGGCGGTGTGCGCGTGGACATCCGCGGCAAGGAGGTGCCGGTGCGCGTGGTGAAGTTCCCGTTCGTGCGCGACGGCCAGGCGCAGCCGGGCGTCCTGGAGTGAGCGGCGCAAGGCCGCTTTCCCCCGCGCGTTCCTCCGCTAAACTAACGTCCCCTTCCCGAGCCACGCTGCGATCCGGAGCACCCCTATGAGCGAGATTCCTGGCGATCTGAAGTTCCTCAAGTCCCACGAGTGGGCCCGCCTGGAAGCGGGCCGCCGCGTCACCGTCGGCATTTCCGATCATGCGCAGAGCCTGCTGGGCGACCTGGTCTATGTCGAGCTGCCCAACGTCGGCGACCGCATCGAGGCCGGCAATGCCAGCGCCGTGGTCGAGTCGGTCAAGGCGGCGTCGGACGTGTACAGCCCGGTCACCGGCAAGGTCGTGGAGGTCAACGCCGCGCTGTCCGACAAGCCGGAAACCATCAACGAGGATGCCTACGGCGAAGGCTGGATCTTCGTGATCGAAGCCGAAGAGCCGGACCAGCTCAACGAGCTGCTCTCGCCCGACGATTACGCCGAGCTGCTCGAAGACGACGACCACTGAGGCGGCCCACGGGCAGCCCCTCGCGGGGAATCGGTGACGGCGGAGCTTCTCCCCGTTCCCGGTTCCCCGTTTTTTTTGCGCCGTCGGGACGAAGGCAGGCATGGCGACGAGGGTGGTGCGCGTCGGGGCGGCATCGCGTCGGGAACGCGATGTGCATGTCCGCGCACCAGGCGATGGCGACCGACGAACGGCGAGGGTTCGGCAGCTGCTTCCGGCCGGCACGAAGGTGGTGGGAAGCGTGTCGTTTCCGCTGCGCGCGGACACTTCGCCTCATCGCGGAAGGTCGCCGGCGCGTCGACAGCGTGGTCTTCCGGCAGAAAAATGTTTGCGCATTTCGGCGCAATCGGGCTTGTGCGACGCGAAATCGGAAGGCCTTCGGGAAAGTTTTTTTTAGGTTCCGTTCAAGCCGTTCGAGCGGGCGGCGGCAGGGCGCGGATGTGCATGCCGTCGTGGCGGCGGTGGCGCGCGCGCGATGAGTCGGAGAAAAAAAAGCGCGTTTTACCGATGTTTTTTTTCAAGCCGATGTCGGTCGCGCAAGTCCGTCACGGTCGATCGTGGCGCGCCGCCGCCGTCGTCGTCGCTTTCCGATCCCGTGTGGGCGCGACGGCCGATCAAAAAAAGTCGGTCGAAGGTGTTGACACCTTGAAAAACCGTGATTAGGTTTCGCCCCAAGCAGCGCCTGCTGCGGAAGCGAGTGAGTCGAATCAACACGACAGCGCAAGAGACAATGCAGTCCGTCGTCCGCACCGGCATCACGGTGGACGCAGGCCTCGCTTCCCCCGGAAAAATGCAACCTCCCTTTTCCATCGCACCCGTGTCGCCCGGCGACGCGGGTGTTTTCGTATTTGTAGGGGGCCGGGTTTCGCACGCCCGGCACCCCGGGGAATCCGCATCGCCGCGCGTGTCGCGACGACGGCTGCCGACGGGTCCGACTCCCGCGGCGTTTCTTGCAGCTGGGCCTGCCTCCGGGCAGATGTGCTGTAACCAGACGTAAAAATCCATAGTTCACTGACGAGGAGCCATCACATGGCAATGAAGAAAGCTGCTAAGAAGAAACCGGCCGCCAAGAAGGCCGCCAAGAAGGCCACCAAGAAGGCGTCCGCCAAGAAGACCGTGAAGAAGGCAGTGAAGAAGGCTGCCAAGAAGGTCGCCAAGAAGGTCGCCAAGGCCAAGAAGGCGGTGAAGAAGGTCGCCAAGAAGGCTGCGAAGAAGGTAGCCAAGAAGCCGGCGAAGAAGGCTGCCAAGAAGACCGCGAAGAAGACCACCAAGAAGGCTGCCAAGAAAGTAGCCAAGAAGCCGGCGAAGAAGGCCGCCAAGAAGACCGCGAAGAAGGCTGCCAAGAAAGTAGCCAAGAAGCCGGCCAAGAAGGCCGCGAAGAAGGCCGCCAAGAAGCCTGCCAAGAAGTCCAAGAAGAAAGCGGCTCCGGTCGCGCTGCCGGCCACCCCGGCTCCGCTGATCTAAGCCCACCCCGGTTATCCGTAACACCATGGACTCTCTCCCTGTGCCCAGCGGGGAGGGAGTTTTTTTATGGGCGAACGGCTAGGCTGTCGTACCCCGGCAGCGAAGAGGCGACGCATGAAGTTCATCAGATGGGTACTGGCGGCGATCGTCGCGCTGGGACTGGTCTTCGTGGCGGGCAGCCTGCTGCTGCCGTCGTCGACCCGCGTCGAGCGCAGTATCGTCATCGACCGCAGTCCGGCCGAGGTCTTCGCCACGCTCGACTCGTTCGAGCGCTTCAATGCCTGGTCTCCGTGGGCCGAGTACGACCCACAGGCGACGTACACGTACGAGGGACCTGCCCGTGGCGTGGGGGCGCGCATGCGGTGGGTGGGCAACCGCGCGGTCGGCACCGGCAGCCAGGAGATCACGGCCAGCGAACCGCACCGCCGGATCCTGGTGGCACTGGACTTCGATGGCAGCCTGGCACAGGCGAGCTATCTGCTGGCGCCGGAGGGACAGGGCACGCGCGTGACATGGGCCTTCGACAGCGCGCATGGATGGAATCCGTTCAAGCGCTGGCTCGGCCTGCTGTTCGACCGGATGATCGGCGCGGACTACGAAAAGGGATTGGGCAGGCTCAAGGCCCTGCTCGAGCAGGACGCGCAGCGCTGAAGGATCGTAGTGATCGCCCGTAGAGCAGGCGCCCGGGACTTGTGGCGGTGGAGGCGGCGCAATGCGCCCGCCGGGGTACCGGCGATGTCCTTCGCACGGCAGCGCGACTGACGGACCAGGAGGCGGTCCCGCCCCGTGGGTCGTCAGCAAGGCGCGTGCGTCGATGCAGTCGCTGCGAACGGATCCAGCGGTCCGGCTGTCAGCGCGGCGACGCCGTGCCGCGCTGCGAGGACGTGCCGCTGTCCTTCCTGCCTTCAACGGGCGTGCCGTCGGGCGACTCTGCCAGCAGCAGGTCGTAGTCGGCGGGCGTCTCGACCCAAGGCTCGCCCGGCAGTCCCATCGCGCGGTCCAGGATCGTCGGCAGCAGGCCCGACGGCAGCGAGCTGTCGCTGTTCCATACCAGCGCCACGCCCAGGTCCTGTCCCGGCACCAGCGCCATCAGGCCCCGGTAGCCCTGCACCGCACCGGCATGGAACACCACCTGCTGTCCCGCGTAGTCGAACACGCGCCAGCCCAGCGCATAACTGGCCGAATGGATGCGCTCGCGACGCCAGCCGCCGCGCATCTCGCCCGGGGTGTTCACCACAGGTGAATGCAGCGTCGCCAGCAGCGGTGCGGGCAACACGTCGGGACGATGGCCGGTCTGTGCGATCAGCCACTGCGCCAGATCGCTGGCGCTGGCGTTGACGCCGGCGGCAGGCGGCAGGCGGTAGTAGGTCGGCTTCGGCGTCAGCGACACCCAGCCGTTGCGGCTGCGCACATGCGGCCGCGCCCAGCGCGTGCTGGCCTGGATGCCCGCCAGCCCCATGCTGGCGTCGTTCATGCCCAGCGGCTTGAAGATGCGGCGGTCCACCGCCTGGTCGTAGAACGTGCCCGAGGCGGCGAACACCACGTCGCCGATCAGGCTGAAGGCGACGTTCTGGTAGGCGTAACAGTCGCCGGGTGCGCACTTCAGCGGCGCGTAGGCGAGCTTGCGGGCCACGTCGTAGTACTCGGCGTTCGCCTCGATGTCGCGGTCGAACGCATTGTGCGCCTGCAGGCCGACGCTGTGGCTCAGCACATCGGCGACGGTCACCTGCGAGGTCGCAGTGGCGTCTTTCAGCTGGAAGCCGGGCACGAACTGGTTGACCTTGCTGTCCCAGCGCAGCGAGCCGTCCTGCACCATCAGGCCGGTCAGCGTGCTGGCGAAGGACTTCGACAGCGAGGCCAGCCGGAACACGGTATGCGAATCGACGGGCTGCGGATTGACCACGTCGGTGACGCCGTACCCGCGCGCGCTGAGCACGCGGCCGTTGTGGACGATCGCCATGGCCAGGCCGGGCACGCGCTGGCCGACGGTGAGGTGCTCGGCCATGGTCTCGAACGCGCGGACATCGAAACCCGCCGCGAGCGGCTGGACGTTCTGCCCGGGCAGCGAGGTCCGGTAAGGACGCGGCTGCGTCGGCGACACATACGGGGCCACGTTGGCCGCCGCGGTACCCTGCGCCGCCATCGTGTCCGTGCCCCGGGCGGAAGAGGACCAGCGCAATGGCGTCTGCGCGGTCGACGACAGCGTCATCGGCAACAGCAGGCCGACCAGGCCGATCCGGAAGACGTGCAGCGATCGCCGGCGTGTCGTGTGTTTCATCGTGCGGAAGGCCTGCGTGAGCGGTTGCCGTCGAACGATCATAACGCCGCTTTTTTCCATTGCACAAACAGGGAGAGGTTGCGTGTCCATGTTGTTCATCCTGCTGCTGATTGCGGATGTGGCGCGCGTCGCGTTTTGGCGGGGCCTCCGCCTCGTGGCGAAGGACGGCGCCGGCGTGAACGCGTTCAGGAATGCATTCGCACAGGTGCATGCAATTTCCACGCCGGCGCGGGCCGGACACGGCAGTGGATCGCCCGACACCGACCGGGATCGCCGCTGAGGCGTATTCAGCATCGGCGATGGCGTGAGCACGCGTGCGCCGTTCCGTCAGCCGCCTGGGGGTTGGCGACGCGCTGGCGGTGAAGGACGAGCGGCGTCAGTCCGCAGTGGCGAGGGCGGGCGGCGCGGCGTTGACGCGCAGGTGGCTGCAGGTGAGCGGTGGAAGGCCGCGGATCAGGTCCGAGGCGCGCTCGGCGATCATGATGGTGGGCGCGTTGGTGTTGCCGCCGATCAGCGAGGGCATCACCGAGGCATCGATCACGCGCAAACCGTCCAGGCCGCGCACACGCAACTGCGGATCGACCACCGCGTCCTCGTCGTCGCCGATGCGGCAGGTGCCGACCGGGTGGTACACGGTTTCGGCCTTGGCGCGGATGAAGGCGACCAGCTCCGCGTCCGACAGGTCGTTGCGCGCGGGATGGACCGGCGCGCCGCGATACGCGTCGAAGGCGGGCTGGGCGAAGACCTCGCGCGACAGCTTGGCGCATTCGACCATCATCTTCAGGTCGAAGCCTTCCGGATCGCTCAGGTAGTTGGCCTCGATGCGCGCATCCGCGCGCGGATCCGCGCTGGCCAGCAGGATGCGGCCGCGGCTGCGCGGGCGCAGGAAGCAGGCGTGCGCGGTGTAGCCGTCGCCGGCGAGCCGGTGGCGGCCATGGTCGTCCAGCATGGCCGGCACGAAATGCATCTGGATATCGGGACGGTCGTCGGGCGCCAGCGGCGAACGCACGAAGGCGCCGGCCTCGGCGATGTTGCTGCTGCCCGGCCCGCGATGCCCGCGCAGGAAATAGTCGAACGCGGTCCTGAGCTCGCTGATGCGGTCGTAGGTGACGCGCTGCGTACAGTGTTGCAGCGTGCAGATGTCCAGATGATCCTGCAGGTTGCGGCCGACGCCAGGCAGGGCATGCCGCACGGTGATGCCGGTGTCCTGCAGGTGCGCCGACGGGCCGATGCCGGACAGCATCAGCAGTTGCGGCGAGTTGATCGCGCCGCCGCTCAGCAGCACCTCGCCGCTGCAGCGCGCGATGACCTCGTGGCCGCCGCGGGCGTAGGCCACGCCGACCGCACGACCCTTTTCCAGCAGGACGCGACGGACCAGGGCGCCGGTGACGATGTCCAGGTTCTGGCGGTCGCGCGCGGGGTCGAGGTAGGCGACCGCCGACGAGCAGCGGGCGCCGTCCTTCTGCGTGACCTGGTACAGGCCGAAGCCCGCCTGCTCGATGCCGTTGAAATCGTCGTTGCGCGGGAAACCCGCCTGCACGCCCGCCTCGATGAAGGCGGCGGACAGCGGGTTGGTGTAGCGCAGGTCGGACACATGCAGGGGACCATCGCCGCCGTGCAGTGCATCGGCGCCGCGTGCGTTGCGTTCGGAACGGCGGAAATACGGCAGGGCATTGGCCCAGTCCCAGCCATCGGCGCCGGCGTTGGCCCAGTCGTCGTAGTCCTGCGGCACGCCACGGATGTAGCACATCGCATTGATCGAGCTGGAACCGCCCAGCACCTTGCCGCGCGGCCACCACAGGCGCCGGTTGTCGAGCTGGAGTTCGGGCGCGGTGTCGTAGTTCCAGTTCACGCCCTTCTGGCCGACCAGCTTGGCCAGCCCGGCCGGCATGTGGATGAAGGGGTGCCAGTCGCGCGGCCCGGCTTCCAGCAACAGCACGCGGCACGCGGGGTCTTCGCTCAGGCGGTGGGCCAGGACACAGCCGGCGGAACCGGCACCCACGATGATGTAGTCGTACACATGCTGCCCTGTTGCGAACTCCGGCCGAACCTAGCGGCGGGGGATAGAGCAAATGCTCTGCGGACGCGAAGGTCGGCGACCACTCCCGCATGCCCGTGATGCCGCTGCCGCGCATGCCGGCAAAAAGGCTGGCGATGTTGCAGTGCATCGGATACCTTGCGCGCCACAGGCGGGCGATGCCCGCGTCCGATTGCGATCGCAGGCCGCGCCCATGGACCCGTCTTCTCCAGCGACCACCCGCCTGGGCCGATTCCGCGCGGCGCTGTCCGAGTCTCCGCCGCTGCTGTGGGCCTTCGTCTACTTCTTCTGCCTGCTGAGCGGCTACTACGTGCTGCGGCCGGTGCGCGAGGCGATGGCGGCCTCCAGCGACATCGAAGCGGTGTTTCCGCCAGCGCTGATCGCGTTCTTCGCCGACCGCGGCATCGCGCTGGGCGAGTTCACGCTGCAGTTCATCTTCAGCGCCGTGTTCCTGATCATGCTCGTCTTGCAGCCGGTGTACGGCTGGCTGGTCAGCCGCTTCCCGCGCCGGGTGTTCCTGCCGGTGATCTACGGCTTCTTCATCGCCACGTTGCTGGCGTTCTACGCCATGTTCGACAGCGGCATCGCCGGCCGCGGACTGGCCTTCATCCTGTGGATCACGGTGTTCAACCTGTTCGCGGTGGCCGTGTTCTGGAGCTTCATGGCCGATGTGTTCACCAACGTCGAAGCGCGCAGGTACTACGGCTACATCGGCGCGGCCGGCACGATGGGCGCGTTCCTCGGCCCGGCGCTGACCAAGGCGCTGGTCGTGCGCGTGGGCATTCCCAACATGATGCTGGTGTCGGCGTTCCTGTTCTCGGTGTGCGTGCTGTGCATCTTCCGGCTGCGCACCTGGGCCGTGGCGCGCGAGGCCGAACGGCGCCAGGCCAGCGGCGAGATCCCGATGGGGGGCGAGGTCCTGGCGGGATTGAAGCTGATCGTGCGCGAGCCGCTGTTGCGCTGGCTGGCGGTCATGGTGGTGATGGGCGTTGGGGTGGGCACGCTGCTCTACAACGAACAGAACGCCATCGCGCGCACGATGTTCGCCTCCGCGGAGGCCCGTGCCGACTATTTCGCCACGCTGGACCTGGCGGTCAACTCCCTGACGCTGGTGGTGCAACTGCTGCTCACCCGCACGCTGCTGTCGCGCTTCGGCATCGCGCCGGCGCTGCTGATTCCGGGCGCCGCGATCATCCTCGGGTTCTCGATCCTGTCCGCCTCACCGTTGCCGATGATGGTCGCCATCGTGCAGGTGGTCACCCGCGCCAGCGAGTTCTCGCTGGCCAAGCCCGCGCGCGAGACCATCTATACCCGCGTGGGCCGCGAATGGCGCTACAAGGCCGGCGCCGCGATCGACACCGTGATCTACCGCGGTGGCGACCTCAGCTTCGTGTGGCTGCACAAGCTGCTGTCGGCGTTCGGCTCGAACGTGGTGTTCGGCGCCGGCCTGCTGGTCGCCAGTGCGATGACCTTCAGCGCGTGGCGGCTGCTGCGCGAGGAGGCGAAGCTGCCGTCCGAGCGGGCCGTCGCCGCTACGCCGCCGGCCGCCACCAAGGCCTGACGCGGGCTGGCAGACGACGGGTCACGCAGCCGCTATGCTGCGGCGACACGACGGCGGGGGAAACGGGAATGGGAACGATCGCGACGGTACTGGTAGTGCTGGTGGCAGCGCTGCATGCGTACTTCCTGGTCCTGGAGATGTTCCTGTGGACCAGGCCGCTGGGCCTGAAGACGTTCCGCAATACGGCGGAGAAGGCGGAGACCACGCGCGTGCTGGCGGCCAACCAGGGCCTCTACAACGGTTTCCTTGCCGCCGGCCTGCTGTGGGGCCTGGCGACCACGCAATGGAACGTGGTCGTCTTCTTCCTGCTGTGCGTGATCGTGGCGGCGCTTTACGGCGCCTGGAGCGTCAGTCGGCGGATCTTATACGTGCAAGGCGTCCCGGCGATCGCGGCGCTGGTGGCGGTGTGGCTTCTCCGGGAAGGGATGCTGTAGGAGCGACGTCAGTCGCGACCGCATGTCTCGAATATCCCTTGCCGCTTGTCCGCGTGACGGACGCCTTGCGGTCGCGACTGACGTCGCTCCTACATGGGCAATGCCTCAGCGCGGCGGCTTCGGCGACACCCACATGCCGATGCGGGCGCGGAACACCGGTTCGCCCTGCGCATTGCTGACCACCACGTCCATCGGCAGGTCGTAACCTTCCTCCGATTCGCGCGGCTCAAACGCCGGCGTGGCCACGGCGTGCATCGTGCCGACGGCCTTCTTCAGGTACTCCACCGTCATGCCCTTGGGAATCCAGCGCATCGAGCGCGGGATGCTGACGTCGGTGGTCAGCCCGCCGACGAACTCGGCCAGGTTGCACAGCGCGATCGCATGCACGGTGCCCAGGTGGTTGGTGACCGAGCGCCGGTGCCGGATCGTCGCCTCGCCGCGGCCCGGTTCCAGCCGCACCATGCGCGGGCCGATGCTGCCGAAATACGGCGCCTTGAAGCAGATCAGGCGCGAGAACAGCCAGTGGCCGAGGGGTTTGCGACTCAGGCTGCGGTATATCGTCAGGACATCGGCGCTCATCGGAACTCCTGTCGCGACGACGGCGGGACATGCCCGCCGTCGTGATCGTTGCCGGGATGGTGCGTCAGGCCGCTTCGCGCGGCTGGCGCTTGTGCTGCGGCAGGTCGTAGAAGCTGGCGGCGCGCAGTTCGTGCACGTCGAAGTCGTCCACCATGATCGTGTCCAGCGTGAGCGCGCGCAGTTCTTCCAGTTGCTTGCGCTCGTCGGCCGTGATCCAGCCCTCGCGCACGCCTTCGTCCAGCTGTGCGCCGTAGTCCAGGGCTTCGATGTCCCTGGTCTTCAGCGCCTTCAGGAACTTGCGCTCCACCGGCTCGGCGGCGACCGCCGCGGCCAGGTAGCTGTCGATGCGGCCGCCCGGGTTGTTCTCGCACGGGGTCAGGAACACGCCCTGGCCCAGTCGGTCGCGCGCCTCGTTCGGCGCCATCAGCAGCATCGCGACGCGGTGGCTCAGGCGGTCGCCCGGGGCCACCGCGCGGCGGCCGAACGGGAACACCACCGGCCACAGCAGCCAGCCCAGCGGCTTGATCGGGAAGTTGCGCA
Source organism: Pseudoxanthomonas sp. (assembly GCF_035999195.1). Classification (NCBI taxonomy): domain Bacteria; kingdom Pseudomonadati; phylum Pseudomonadota; class Gammaproteobacteria; order Lysobacterales; family Lysobacteraceae; genus Pseudoxanthomonas; species Pseudoxanthomonas sp. The sequence continues at coordinate 1,324,209 of NZ_DASYGY010000009.1, read as the reverse complement.
GCGCCTGCGACAGCGCCAGCTCGATCTCGTACGCGCTGTTGTGGAACGCCCAGGCCAGCAACGGCTTGTCGGCTTCCGGGGCGCCCTCGTCGTGGTGGCGCTTGAGCACCGCGCTCATCATGTACAGATGGCTCAGCACGTCGCCCAGGCGACCGGACAGCGACTCCTTGAACTTCAGCTTGCCGCCCAGCGCGCCCAGCGAAATGTCGGTCAGCAGCGCCAGGTTGGCCGCGTAGCGGTCGAGCTTGCGGAAGAACTTCTTCGTGTACGCATCGCCCGGCGCCGCACCGATCTTCGAGCCGGTGATGCCGAACCAGAACGAACGCACCGCATTGGAGATCGCGCCGCCGATGTGCGGGTAGAGCACGGCATCCAGTTGGTTGACGCCGGCGCGGGTATCCGGATCCTGCGCCGCGCGCATTTCCTTGATGATGTACGGATGGCACAGGATCGAACCCTGGCCGAAGATCAGCAGGCTGCGGGTCATGATGTTGGCGCCTTCCACCGTGATGGCGATCGGCGAGGCCTGCCACGCGCGGCCGGCGAAGTTGCGCGGGCCCAGGATGATGCCCTTGCCGCCGACGATGTCCATCACGTCCTTGGCGACATCGCGGCCCATGTTGGTGCAGTGGTACTTGGCGATGGCCGACGGCACCGACGGCACGTCGCCGCGGTCCACGGCGGCCGCCGTCGCCTGCGACAGCGCGCTGATCGCGTACGCCTTGCCGCCGATGCGCGCCAGCGCTTCCTCCACGCCCTCGAAGCGGCCGACCGACAGGCCGAACTGCTTTCGGATGCGCGCATAGCTGCCGGTGACGCGCGCGCCGAACTTGGCGCCGCCGCTGGCGGTGGAGGGCAGGGTGATCGAGCGGCCGACGGCCAGGCACTCGTTGAGCATGTTCCAGCCCTTGCCGGCCATCTCCACGCCACCGATCAGCTGGCTCAGCGGAATGAACACATCGCGGCCATGGATCGGGCCGTTCTGGAACGGCGAATTGAGGGGGAAGTGGCGGCGGCCGACATCCACGCCGGGCGTATCGCGCGGCAGCAGCGCCAGGGTGATGCCGATGTCGCGCGTGTCGCCGATCAGGCCGTCCGGGTCGTACATGCGGAACGCCAGGCCGATGAGCGTGGCGACCGGTGCCAGGGTGATGTAGCGCTTGTCGAAGGTCAGGCGGATGCCCAGCACGTTGGCGCCGTTCCACTCGCCCTTGCAGACGATGCCGTAGTCCGGGATCGAGGTCGCATCGGAGCCGGCGAACGGACCGGTCAGGCCGAAGCAGGGCACTTCCTGGCCGATCGCCAGGCGCGGCAGGTAGTAGTCCTTCTGTTCCTGCGTGCCGTAGTGGTTGAGCAGTTCACCCGGGCCCAGCGAGTTGGGCACGCCGACGGTGGAGCTGACCACGCTGCTGACCGAGGCGATCTTCTGGATCACCTTGTGGTGCGCCAGCGCGGAGAAGCCCAGGCCGCCGTACTGCTTGGGAATGATCATGCCGAAGAACTTGTTCTTCTTGATGTAATCCCACAGCTCCGGCGGCAGGTCGGCGTGGACGTGGGTGATTTCCCAGTCGTTGGTCATCCGGCACAGTTCTTCCACCGGGCCATCGAGGAAGGCCTGTTCCTCGGCGGTGAGCTGCGGCTTGGGGTAGGCCAGCAGCTTGTTCCAGTCCGGATCGCCGGTGAACAGATCGCCCTCGAAACCGACGGAGCCGGTTTCCAGCGCGATGCGTTCGGTCTGCGACAGCGGCGGCAGCGCGCGGCGCAGGAAACCCAGTGCCGGTGCCGTGATCAGCGGCTTGCGGATGGCCGGGATCAGCAGCGGAACGGCGATCGCCACCACGACCAGCGCGGCGACGATGGTGGCGGTGGGGTTGGCGCCCAGCAGCCAGCACGCGACCAGCAGGCTGGCGGTGATGGCGGCCCAGTAGGCCAGCCTCAGCCGGTGATAGGCGGCGAACGCGCCCGCCAGCAGGAAGGCGAGGAAGGGGATGACGATGCTCATGGGGTTGCTCCGGACACGGATTCGGTTACATCGGATTCGGCATGGCCCGGCGCGGCCGACAGGCTTGCCAGGTATTCCAGCACGGTGGCGGTAAACGCGTCGTTGTCGTCGCCAGCCACCATGTGCGTGGCCTGCGGCAGGTGCACGTGGCGCGCATGCGGTACCAGCGACTTGAACTCTTCGACGGTCTTTTCCGACACCAGGTCGCTGCGGCCGCCGCTGATGAGCAGCACCGGGCACTGCACCCGGCGGGCGGCCTCGGCGATGGCGTCTTGGTGTTGCGCGCTGTCGCGCGCCAGTTCGTCGACCAGACGCGGGTCCCAGTGCCAGCGCCAGCGCCCGTCCTCGCCTTCGCGCAGCAGTTCGCGCAGGTCGTCGGCGGATTTGCGCGTGCGGCGCTGCGGCTGGTAGGCGGCGATGGTGTCGGCGGCGTGGTCGAGCGACTCGAACCCGTCCGGGAATGCGGTCATGAAGGCGAGAATGCGCTCAAGGCCGGCGGGCTCCCAGCGCGGGGTGATGTCCACCAGCACCATGGCGCGGAACAGGCCGGGCCAGCGTGACTCCGCGATCAGGCCGAACAGTCCGCCCATCGACGCGCCCACCAGCACCGGCGGCTCCGGTTGTTCTCCGGCCACCACGATCAGGTCATCGGCGAACTGGTCGCCGGTATACGGAAGGTCGGTGGCGTTGCGGTCGGACTCGCCATGGCCACGCGCGTCGTACGCCAGGCCGGCATAGCCCTGCGCGGCCAACCGCTCCCCCGTGCGACTCCACGCGCCGCCGGTCTGGCCGAAGCCATGCGCATAGATGAGGGCAGGGTGCGCCTGCAGGGGACCGGGTGAGGCAAAGCGACGGATCGCCAGCGCGACATCCCCCGGCCCGTTCGCCGCGCGATCGACGCCGGCGCCGGACAGGCGGGAGGCGGTGATGGAAGCCGGAGGGGTAGGTGTCACCATACGGGCTAGTATGGGTTGTCGCATTTAGAGCAGTCAATCGGTTTCCCATTCGGATTTCACATGCAACCGATTGATTTGCCTTTATTTGTTGTGCGACGCAACATACATACCGCTACACACCTCGGCGTATGGTTAAATGCGGAACATGAACACACCCAGCCCGGAATCGCCTGCCGCTGCTCCCGCCCGCAACGCGCGCCTCAGTGCCGACGACTGGGCGCAGGCGGCGCTCGACCTGATCGCCGAACAGGGTGTCTCGGCCGTGGCGGTCGAGCCGCTGGCGCGGCGGCTGGGGGTCACGAAGGGCAGCTTCTACTGGCATTTCCCCTCCCGCGACGCGCTGCTGCAGGCGGCGCTGGAGCGCTGGGAAGTCGGTGAGCAGGAAAACATCTTCGGCAGCCTGGAGAAGGTCGCCGATCCCCGCGAGCGCCTGCGCGCCCTGTTCCAATTGGTCGGCCACGAGGTCAAGCCCCACATCATCTACAGCGAACTGCTGAAGGCGCTGGACCATCCGGCCGTGCAGCCGGTGATCGACCGCATCTCCCAGCGCCGCCTCGATTACCTGGTGGCGATGTTCCGCCAGGCCGGCCTGCAACGCACCGATGCCACCCACCGTGCGCGCCTGGCGTACGCCGCCTACGTCGGCTTCCTGCAGCTGTCGCTGCAACTGCAGCAGCCGCGCATGACCTCGGAAGAATTCGAGACCTACCTCGAACACGTCATCTCGACGCTGATCCCGACCTGACCGTAGGGTGGGCCTTGGCCCACGCGGCGGCCAAGGCATTGGCGGTTCCCGTGACGACTATCGGCTGCCCGGATCTTGCTGTCGCATGGCCTGCATGTGCGAAGACAGCAGGCCCAGATCCGCGCGTACTTCCAGATCATCGAACTGCGTCGTCGAGGTGACGCGGACCGTCGCGTGTACTCTCGGTTTGGTATCCAGAAAGCAATCCGTGCATCGCTGGATCGTCAGGACCTCGATCGTCGACCCTTCGGGGAAGCGTGTCCGCGACATGACCTCCGGTCCATCGAAGCCGGGCGGCTGGACAATCTTGTAAATGCTCGGAGACGGACCGTAGTTCTGATCCATGCTCACGCGATAGGCCGTCATGTCGGCCGTCGTCCTGTACTCGGCGCCTACGAATCCTGCGTACTTCGGATCGTTGCTGACATCTTCGTAGCTGACCATATAGCAGCCAGCCAGCAGGAGCGTCGTCAGTAAGGCAACGCATTTGGCAATCATCGACGACCCCTTGTTCACGTTGTCCGGGACACATGCAGTGGAGCCACGTGGTGTGGATGGTGGGCCAAGGCCCACCCTACAGACCAGACTCGAGATGCGCCGCGAGACAGGGGCGGCGTCATTGAATCACTCCGCAGCATCCGGGATTACGCTCTTGGTCACGCCCCAGTTTTCGTCTTTCCAGTAGGTGAGCGAAAGACCGTTCCTGACGCACAGCACGATAGCGCCACCTGCTCGATCCCACTCTTCGCAGCCGTCAAGCGCGTTGCGTCGCGCGGGTTCACCATAGCGCGCTTGGTATGCGCTGGACACCGACGTCGCTTCCTGGTCCGTGAGTGCGGGAACAAACCGGAATGCCAACTGGTTGACTGCTCCGTGACCGATGCCTACCCAGAGGTTGCCTGGATGTCCGAGCATCTTGGCCGTGGGGTCCACGCACGAAACATCGCACTGCATCTCCGGGCGCTGCTGCCGAAGCTCCGTGTAGCCAAGTCCGATGCGAGTCCCTGCCAGCTCAAACGCTGTGTCATCTCCGGCGGCGACGGACATCGCGAAAAGTGCTGCAACGATCATTCATCCTCCTTTGGCGCCTAACCATCATGTAGGTGAGGGGTACGGACCGTGATTCCGATAAACGCATACGCGGCACCTCTGCGAGCCCGAAAACGCCGGCATCGAAGCCCATCACATCATCCCGCGTTGTTAACGTCGGACGTTTTCGGAGCTCGGGATCCTCACGCCGGCCCCATCGCCCGCTGCCGCACACCACCCCGCCATTCCCGCTGCTCACGCACATACCCGCTGCGTTCCAGCCAGCGGAAGATCGAACGCACGGTGACGACGGGATAGTCGCCGGACAATCGCGTGCCGACGGGGTGGTCGGTGAAGTCGGTGTTGGCGGAGAACAGGCCGCCGAGCACGCGTTTGGAATAGGCGATGTGCACCATGTCCGGCACGAAACCGTCGCCGCGCGCGAACGCGTACGCGCTGCGGCGGTCGTAGATGCCGCGGTCGGCCAGCGCGGCGGCCATCACTTCCACGATCCACGCGGTGGAGTTCTGGTAGTCGTCGCTGCCGGGACGCGCGATCAGGTTGTAGCGCGGGTGGTGCAGGCTGTGGCGCGGCATCTGCTGCAGGCGTTGCGCTAGCCGGTCGGCGACGTCGGGCGCGAACCAGACGATGCGCAGGTCCTGGTTCACCAGGTCGTCGGCGAAGAAGTTCACCAGTCCCTGCGCATACAGTCCGGAGCGGTCGCTGCCGCACTCGTTGAGCAGGTGCACGACGGTCCAGCGCCCGTGCGCGTGGTCGCGCACCGCGAAGCCGGCATGGCTGTAGACCAGTCCCTGCTTCGACAGGTCGGTGCCGACGCGCGCGAGCAATGCGACCGGCGCATCCAACTCGTCCAGTTGCTGCGCGGCGAGCAGTGCGGTGCGTGCCGCCTCGGCCACCTTGTAGGGCGGCATCTCCATCTGGCGGCAGGCATCGCCCGCGCGTGCCGTCCCTGGCAGCGCGAGGACGAAGACGAACACAATCGCGAGCGCGCGCATCATCCGTTCACCCGCCATAGCGATGGCTGTGGATGTGCGGGCGTGCAGCATCGTTGGCGATGAAGCACAGCGCTTCGCCGGCGGCGCTGAGGATCCAGCCCGTGGCCACCGCCGCCACGCTGATCGCCGTGCCCACCGCGATGCCCAGCCGCATGATGGCTTCCGCGCTCAGGTAGACCACGAACGACGCACCAGCCACCACGCCTGCCGCCGCCACGGACACCGTTACCGCCACGCTGCCGGCCACCACCGCCACGCCGGTGACCACGGCCGAAGCGCCGTGGCCCAGCGCATGGATCACCGCGATGGGCACCTCGAGGGATGCGTCCAGGCTGGCCTGCGACAGCCGGCTGGCGCCGTCGGACTGCGGCGCCGCCTGCGCGGGAAGCGCCAGGCCGCCGGACAGCGCGGTGGCCAGGGCAAGGGTCAGCGAACGGGCGATCAGGCGGGTCATGACGGGGTTCCTCCGGAGTCGGCGCACCTTGGTCGTGGTCGCTGCCCGTGTTCAACCTGCATCGACGAGGTAAGCTCCGGCGCAACACCCGGTATAGGAATGCGCTACCGATGGCCGTGTCCGTCGATCTCGTCGATGCCCTCAAGCGCTGCCTGCGCGCGCAGAATCTGACCTACCGCGAGCTGGCCGCGCGCATCCGCATGAGCGAAGCGGCGGTCAAGCGCATGTTCTCGCGCCGCGCGATGAGCCTGCAGCGGCTGGAACAGATCTGCGACGTGCTCGATGTCGGCCTGGCCGAGCTCAGCGCGGAGGCGTCGCGTGGGCGCAAGGCGATGGCCCAGCTCAGCGAGGCGCAGGAACAGGCGCTGGTGGACGATCCGCGCCTGCTGATGGCGCTGTTCCTCACCCTCAACCGCTGGCGGCAGGACGACGTGATGGGCCACTTCGGCTTCACCCCCGCGCAGTGGACCGGGCTGCTGGTGAAGCTGGACCGGCTGGAGATCATCGAACTGATGCCCGGCAACCGCGGCCGCGCGCTGACCGCGCGCAATTTCCGCTGGCGCGCGGACGGACCGATGGAGCGCTATTTCCGCCACACCCTGCTGACCGACTACTTCGCCGATCCCTTCGATGGCGAACAGGACGCGCTGCTGCTGCTGAGCGGCAGCCTCAGCATCGACGGCGTGAAGCAGCTGCGGCAACGGCTGGAAGAGGTCGCGCGCGAGTTCGATGCCCTGCTGGCCCGCGACGCGACACTGCCGGCCGACGACCGCGTGGGCGTCAGTCTGGTGCTGGCGCAGAAGCCCTGGCTGCTGCAGTTGTTCAATCCCTACCGGCGCTCGCGCGACGCATAGGCCCACGGGCGGAGATCGGGCGCGGAATCCCGACGATGGGGCTCGGAATCCCATGGATGGCGTTCAGCGCTCCGTGTCCCGCCCTCCAAGCTCTGCCGGCGGAGCTCCGAGCTCCGTCCAGATGGCCTTTCGAGCCTCGTCGTCCGGTCTTTGAGCGCCGTCGACGTCGCTCCGAGCCCGATCGGCCACGCTCACTGCCCGATCGATGGCTCCGCGCGTGCCATCGATGGCTTTCTGAACGCCATCGACGAGGGTGCAGGGCTCCGCCGTTGGCATTCCGGGGGCGATCCATGGGGTCCGGAGCCCCGTCCACGAGGCGTGGCGCCCGATCGATGGCGCTCTGATCGCCAGTGGCGAGGTTCCGAGCTCCATCGACGTGGCACGGGGCTCCGCGCCTCGGCGCTCTCGCCGATCCGTGAGACTGCCACGAGGGGCGACGGCGGGGCGGGCCCGCATCTGTCGGTCTGACCGGCCACCGGTCCCGACGGCGTTCTCCTCGTCAGCGGGACAAGACATTGGTATCATTTTGGTCTCACTTCTCGAGGGCGGGGCATGAACGCAGCGGTCGATGTTTTCAAACGCAACGATTTTCCGGGCAGTTCGCTGCCCGCGTTGAACGCCTGGGTTGCGGAAGTCGCCGCGCTCACCCGGCCCGACCACATCCACTGGTGCGATGGCAGCGATGCCGAGAACGCGCGGCTGACGAAGCAGCTGCTGGCCGACGGCACCCTGCTGCCGTTGAACCCGGAAACCCACCCGCACAGCTGGCTGCACCGTTCCAGCCCGAGCGACGTGGCACGCGTCGAGCACCTGACCTTCGTCTGCACCCCGCAGCAGGAAGACGCCGGCCCCAACAACCACTGGATGGCCCCGGCCGAGGCGCACGCGAAGATGGACGCGCTGTTCGCCGGCTGCATGCGTGGACGCACGCTGTACGTGATTCCCTACTGCATGGGCCCGATCGATTCGCCGCTCTCGCGCTGCGGCGTGGAGATCACCGATTCGCCTTACGTCGTGGCGAACATGCGCATCATGACCCGCATGGGCGCACCGGCGCTGGCGCGGATCGAGCGGGAAGGCACCTTCGTGAAGGGCCTGCACTCCACCGGCGAGCTGGACCCGGACCGCCGCTTCATCATGCATTTCCCCGACGAGCTGACCATCAAGAGCTTCGGCTCCGGCTACGGCGGCAACGCGCTGCTGGGCAAGAAGTGCCACGCGCTGCGCATCGCCTCGCACCAGGCGCGCCATGAAGGCTGGCTGGCCGAGCACATGCTGATCGTGGGCATCGAGAACCCGCAGGGCGAGACGCATTACGTCGCCGCCGCGTTCCCCTCCGCCTGCGGCAAGACCAACCTGGCCATGCTGATCCCGCCGGAGGGCTATCGCCAGGCCGGATGGAAGGTGTGGACCGTCGGCGACGACATCTGCTGGATGCGCCCGGGCGCCGACGGCCGCCTGTATGCGATCAACCCGGAAGCCGGCTTCTTCGGCGTGGCGCCCGGCACCTCGGACAGCTCCAACCCGAACGCGCTGGCCACGATCAGCCACCACACCATCTTCACCAACGTCGCCGTGACCGACGAGCAGGAGCCGTGGTGGGAAGGCCTGGACACGCGGACACCCGCGCTCGACTGGCAGGGCCGTCCGTACGACCCGGCCAACGGCCCGGCCGCGCACCCCAACTCGCGCTTCACCGTGTCGGCCAAGCAGTGCCCCAGCTACTCCGCCAAGGCGGAAGACCCGCAGGGCGTGCCGATCAGTGCCATCGTGTTCGGTGGTCGCCGTGCTTCGCTGGTGCCGCTGGTGTTCGAGGCCCGCGACTGGACCCACGGCGTGCTGGTCGGCGCGGCGATGGGCTCGGAGACCACGGCCGCCGCGACCGGCGCGGTCGGTGTGATGCGGCGCGACCCGATGGCGATGAAGCCGTTCTGCGGCTACAACTTCGCCGACTACTTCGCGCACTGGCTGTCGTTCGACCAGGCCGGCGCGAAGCTGCCCAAGATTTTCCACGTGAACTGGTTCCGCAAGGGTAGCGACGGCACGTTCCTGTGGCCCGGCTTCGGCGAAAACCTGCGCGTGCTGGAGTGGATGATCCGGCGCGTCGAGGGCGAGGCCGACGCGGTGGAAACCCCGATCGGCCACCTGCCGCGCGCCGAGGACCTCAACCTCGACGGCGTGGCGCTGAGCGATGAAGCGCACGAGCTGCTGTTCGGCTTCGACCGCGCCGGCTGGCAGGCCGAGTTCGCCAGCATCGGCGAGTACCTGCAGGCGTTCGGCGACCGCACCCCGCAGGCGTTGAAGGACGAGCAGCAGCGCATTGCCGCCCGACTCGCGAACTGATTCCCCGCCTCGCGCATCCCTTTCCTGCGCAAGCCCCGCCGCGTCCTCCCGGGACGCCGCGGGGCTTTTTCTTTGCTTAGCGCGTGGCGGATTGAGCCCTCTCCCCGCGGGAGAGGGGGTGGGGAGAGGGCCAACGGAGCGGCGTTTTCCCGGCCGCCATCTTGCTGGCCAGACGCGCATCGCGGACGTTGCCGTTGCCTGGGCGTGCAGGAGCACTCTGACTTCGCCAACCCTCACCCCAACCCCTCTCCCGGTGGGAGAGGGGCTCTGTCCTGCGTGCCTTCGGGCTGCTTCGATGGAGGGCTCCTGGGCTTCCCTGGGCGCATGGAGCACCGAGCGCTTCAAGCCCCTCTCCCCGCGGGAGAGGGGTTGGGGAGAGGGCCAACGGAGCGGTGGTCTCGGGGCCGCCATCTTGCTGGCCAGAAGCGCATCGCGGACGTAGCCGTTGCCTGGGCGTGCAGGAGCACTTTGACTTCGCCAACCCTCACCCCAACCCCCCCCCTCCCGATGAGAGAGGGGCTCTGTCCTGCGTGCCTTCGGGCTGCTTCGATGGGAGGCTCCTGGGCTTCCCTGGGCGCATGGAGCACCGAGCGCTTCAAGCCCCTCTCCCGGTGGGAGAGGGGTCTACCCCTTGTCCACTCGAATTCGCCCCGTCCGGCAACGACTGCGAAAAAGACTGCCGCCCCTCTAAACCCCTGCGCACTCGCCGGCATCCCAGTCAGTATGCTGAATGCCGTGATCGAACCGTTCGCCGACAACCTCACGCCCGAGGACGCTGCCGCCCAGGACATCGCCCTGGCGCGCACGGCCGCCGGGGGCGACATGCGGGCCTTCGAGGCGCTGTACCGGCGCCACGCCGGCCGCGTGCATGGCGTCATCCAGCGCCTGGTCGGGCTGCACGGCGCGCGCGCGGAGGATCTGGTGCAGGAGGCCTTCGTGCGGGCCTGGCAGGCGCTGCCGGCGTTCCGCTTCGAGAGCGCGTTCGGCACGTGGCTGCACCGGTTGGCGGTGAACACCGCGCTGATGGAGCTGCGCAGCCGGCGCACGGGTCCGCGTTTCGACGACGACGAAGACGCGCTGGACGGGCTGGGCCTGGCCGACAGCGCCGGGCAGAGTACGGCACTGTCGATGGACCTGGAGCGTGCCGTCGCCACGCTGCCGCCGCGCGCCCGCGCCGTGCTGGTGCTGTACGACGTGGAAGGCTGGAAGCATGAAGAGATCGCCGCCGAGCTGGGCATGGCGGTCGGCAGTTCGAAGGCCCAGCTGCACCGCGCGCGGCACCTGCTGCGCGAGCGTCTAGGAGCACACGCATGACCCCCCACGATCCCCCTCCGTTGTCCGACGACGCGCTGCGCTGGCAGTTGCGTGCCCTGCGCCGGGACGTACCGCCCGCCCGCGACCTGTGGCCCGATCTCGCGGCGCGGCTGGCCGCTACGCCCCAAGTGGCGCCGGCGCCGGTGCAGCGCCATCGCCGCGTGGCGCCGTTCGCCTTGGCCGCGTCCGTGCTGCTGGCGGTCACGATGACCTGGCAACTGCAACGCGCACCGCAGGGCGATGCGGTGATCCAGCGCGAAGCCGCCGCGATGACCCGCGACTACACCGGCGTGCTGGCGCAGATGGACGCGCAGGCCAAGGCATCACCCGAATACGCCCCGGCGCTGCAGGCGCTGGACCAGAGCGCGGCCGAGATCCGCCACGCCATCGCCACCGATCCCCAGGCGCGGTTCCTGCTGGAACAGTTGCGCCGTACCTACGCCCGACGCCTGGCCTTGACCCAGCGCGCGGTCATGACCTGAGGAGTTCCCCATGCGTACGTCTTCCTTCGCCCTGCTGCTGGCCGCCGCGCTGGTCGCACCCGCTGCGCTGGCCCAGAGCGCCATCAACGAGACCCGCCCGCTCGAGGCGCGCGGCCGGGTCGACGTCAGCAACGTCAAGGGCCGCATCGAGGTGCGCGGCTGGGAGCGCAACGAGGTGCAGGTGACCGGCACGCTCGGCAAGGGCGTCGAACGGCTGGACATCGACGGCTCGCGCGACCAGCTGAGCATCGAGGTGCGCTATCCGAAGAGCAGCGGCTGGGGCGGCAACAAGACCGGCCCCACCGACCTGGTGGTGATGGTGCCGGTGCGCGCGGACCTGGAGATCGAGTCCGTGGCCGCCGACGTGCACGTCGAGGGCGTCGCCTCCAGCGAACTTTCGATCAGCAGCGTCAGCGGCAGCGTGTTCGCCGCCGCCGCACCGCGAAAGGCCGAGGTGGAAACCGTCAGCGGCAGCGCCACGTTGACCCTCAACAGCGAGGACGTGGACGTCAGCACGGTCAGCGGTGCCATCGTGCTGCGCGGCAGATTGAATGGCGACATCGACGCGGAAACGGTCTCCGGCCGCATCGAGGTGAACGTCAACGGCGAGCGCATCCGCGACCTCAGCGCCACCACCGTCAGCGGCCGCGCCGACGTGAGCACGGCGCTGGCGCCGGCCGGCGAGATCAGCATGGAGTCGGTCAGCGGCAGCCTGCTGCTGCGCCTGCCCAGGGACGTGTCGGCCCAGGTCAGCGGCGAGAGCTTCAGCGGCAGCCTCAAGGCCACCGGCGTGACCATCGAGAAGCGCCGCGGCCCCGGCGCCAGTTTCACCACCACCTATGGCAGCGGCAGCGGCCGGGTGAGCCTGGAGACGTTTTCGGGCAGTGCGGAGGTGCGGGTGGAGTGAGGAGAGATCGCATCGCAGTGCCGCAGGATGCGCGAAGAACGGTCCGGATGTTTGCCGTCATCCCCGCAAATGCAGGGACCCAGCGACGTAGGACCAGGTCAGGCAAAGGCATCGGGTGTCCTCCGCGCGAACGACGAACGGCATCCGGGCGGTTCGCGCGCTCAGCGTAGAGGCGGACGCACCTGCGCATCCGTTACGATGGGGATTCCCTTGTTCCCCAACGCGCCATGGATGCCCGTTCCACTTCTTCCCTGATGGGGCCGCTGGCGCCGGTCGATCCCCGCGATGCGACCTGGTTTCCCTTCGACGTGGACCTGGCAGGCGATCGTGTGCAGTGGCTGCGCTGTGATGAGGCCCTGATCCAGGCCAGCGTATTTCTGGATCCGAGGATGCCCGCCGAGGGCCGGCCACAGGCATTGACTCCGCTCGCACCCCTCGCCGCACTTCCCGCGCCCGTGCAACCGCCGGCCTGGCTGTGGCATACCTCGTTTTGCGGCTCGACGCTGCTGGCCCGCCTCCTGCATCTGACGCCCCATAGCGTGGCACTGCGCGAGCCGCTGGTCCTGCGCAGGCTGGGCGACGCGGCCGACGCGGGCCATGACGTCTCTCCATGGCTGCGTCCGATCGTCGATCTGCTGGCGCGCCCCTGGCATCCCGATGGACGGGTGCTGGTGAAACCCACGCATGCCGCACTGAACATCGCGCGTCCGCTGATGGCTGTCCATCCGGAGGCCAAGGCTATCGTGCTGACCTCCGGCCTGGAGGATTTCATTGTGTCGCATCTCAAGAAAACCCCTGAGACGCTTGCGAACGTACCGGTACTGGCCGCGCGCGCCTTGCGTGCGGGCACGCTTTCCGCCCGGCTTCCCGAGGGCGCCCTGGAGCCGCCCTCGGTGCTGGCCGCTGCCGCACTGCAGTGGGCGGCGCAGCGTGATCTGGTGGCCACTCTACGCGAACATTCCGGCGCGCGCGTGCGTGTCCTCGACTGGGCGCGCGTCGGTGCCGACATCGAAGAAGCAGCGGTAGCGGCGGCCGCCTTCCTGCAACTGCCGCTGCCCGAGGGAACATTGCGTGCCCAGGCGCGACAACTCGCCGCATCGCATTCCAAGGCGAGCAGCCGGCCCTATGACGTGCGGGTGCGCGAGCGGGAACACCAGCTGCTGCGCACGACCTACGCGAAGGAGGTCGCGGATGCCATGCGCTGGGCAGAGCGCTACCTGCTGCACGCGCTGCCGGTAGAGGCGCAATCAGTGGCGCCGTAGCGGCCGGCCGCTGCGGAGGTAACGGCGCGGCGCACCGCTTACACTACCGCGCACACCGTCTCGTCCGCCTCGAACCTGCAGCGCGGCGGTCCGCATTCAATCGACTGGAAAGGGTAAGGCGCAGGCATGATGGGTAACGTGGGCGCGGACGCGCGCTGGATGCAGGGGGAAGCGGCGGCAGACCGGCAGCAATGGTCGGTGGCGGAAGCGGCTTATCTCGATGCGCTGGCGCTGGACCCGCGCCATCTCCCGTCGCTGATCGGCCTGTCCACGCTGTACTCCCGGCAAGGCAAGCACGTCCTTGCGTATCAGGCGCTGATGCGTGCCAGCGGCATCACGCCGCCGCATCCAGGCATCACCTATGGCCTGGCCCAGCGATTGCGGTACTTCAACGAGTTCGATGCGCTCGATCGTTGCCTGGCTGATGAGCGATTCGCTGCATCCGCACCGGTGCACGTCCTTGCCCGCGCGGTGGTGATGCTCAGCTCGATCGGTGCGCACGAGGCTGCGGTGCGGCTGGCCGAGCGCGCCGTCGAACGCGACCCCAACTCCGCACCTGCGCTGTATGTGCGCGGCAACCTGCACCTGTTCTCGGGCGAACCCGAGCTGGCCGAACAGCGTTACGAGCAGTCGTTGAAGGCCGATCCGCGGCTGTACCAGAGCTCGTGGATGCTGGCGAGCGTGCGGACGCAGACCGCGGAGTCCAATCACGTCGACCGCCTGCGCCGGCAACTATCGGAGGCCACGCCCGGCAAGGAAGGCGAGGCTTACCTGAGCTACGGGCTGCACAAGGAACTGCACGACCTCGGCGATTACCCGGGCGCGTGGTCGGCGCTGGAGCGGGGCTGTCGCGTCAAGCGTACCCATGTTGGGTACGTTCCGGAGGAGGACGCTGCGCTGGTGGACCAGGCCATTGCCACCTTCGATGCCGGATTCCTGCGCGTTAGCTCGCAGGTTGAGCAGTCTGCCGTTCCGATCTTCATCTTGGGCATGCACCGCTCCGGCACCACGCTACTGGAGCGCATGCTGTCCGGCCACTCCAACGTGGCCGACGCTGGCGAGACCGGCGCGTTCGACGCGCAGGTCCACCTGGCGGCCGACCATCATTACGCCAACCATTTCGACGCCACGGTGCTGGCCCGGGTACCCGGGATGGACATGGATGCCCTCGCGCGCGGCTATGCCAGAGCGGCGAGGTGGCTGAGCCGGGGCAAGCCGTTCTTCACCGAGAAGCTGCCGATGAATTTCTGGAACATCGGTCTGATCGCCAAGGCGCTGCCGCAGGCGAAGATCATCAACTTGGTGCGCGATCCGATGGATACGTGCTTCTCCAACCTGCGCACGCTGTTCGCCGGCGTGGCGACGTACTCGTACGACCAAGCTGAACTCGCGCACTTCTACCTGCAGTATCGTCGCCTGATGCAGCACTGGCGGGATGTGTTGCCGGGACGCATCCTGCAGGTGGACTACGACGAACTGGTGTCCGCGCCCGACGAGGTGGGACAACGGGTCGCCGAATACTGTGGTCTGAGTTACCAGCCGTCGATCGCCGACGTATCGCGCAGTAGCGGACGCGTCGCCACCGCCAGCGCTGCCCTGGCGCGCCAAGGCATCCGCCGCGACCGTGGCATGGTGTGGCGCAACTACGAAGCGCAGCTCGTGCCCTTGAGGACCGGCCTGTCTTCTTTCTATTCCTGATCAGCCGGCCTGCTTCGTGCCGAACCAGCAGTTGAACGCGACCGTGATGCGGGGCGATTGCCCGTAGTAGGGCAGCACCTCGTGCTGCAGCCACGACGGGAACAGCACCAGTTGGCCTGCCTCCAGCGCGAACGACCAGCTGCCGTGGTGGTACGGCGGCTTGAAGTGCGCATTGCCGGGATCCATGAACGTGTTGCTGTAGCCGTGCGGATTGTGGAAGCGCAGCACGCCGGATTCCGGCTTGTCGGGGACGGCGTCCCCGGGGCTGACGCAGTACACGCCCGACCACGATGCCATCGGGTGCGTATGCAGGATCGTGAAGCCGCCCTGCCGGGTCACATGGAACCAGGTGTGCGAGAAGATCTCGAGTCGTCTCAGTTCGTCAGGCGAGTAGCCGTTGGTCTGCTGGATCGCCTCGCCCAGCATCGACCAGCAGAACGCCCGCAGACGGCGGATGCACGGCTCGGGCGAGGCGAACAGGTCGAAGTTGCTCTCGAAGACGCCTTCCTGCTGCTTGAGCGACGGGTGCGCGTTGCGGTACCGCTCCGGATCCGCCTCGCGGGCGAGCAGCAGCGCTTCCAGCTCTCGGTTGAGCGGGCCGGCATCGGGCACGCGGCTCTGGCCCACGGGCACGGCGAACATCGAGGCGATCTGCACGGACATGACGGAATCCACAAGGTCGGGCGCGGAAAAAACTACGGCCCCGAAGGGCCGTAGTCGTGCTGCGGAAGCACCAGATCAGAACTTCTGGTTGTACTGCATGTAGATGAAGCGCCCGTTGATGTCGTACGACGGGTCGAACGTGTTGGCGAAGGTCACGTACGAGGTCGGCGGGGTCTTGTCGAACACGTTGTTCACGCCCAGCGTGATCTTGGCGTTCCACGGAGCCTTCCAGTACACGCTCATGTCGTGGTACGTGGCCGCGCCGATCTTGTTCTGCGAGCCTTCCTGCACCACGTCCACGCCACCGTCTTCGCCCGGGCCGAGGATCGCATCGCTGCAGAGCTCGCCGAAGCCGTAGTCGTTGTAGTAGAACGGGCAGGTTTCTTCCTGGCGCGAATAGAAGCGGGCCGCGTAGGTCGCACCCCAATCGCCCATTTCCCAGCGGGCCAGCAGGTTGGAGCGGATGCGCCAGTTGTTGCTGCCGTCGAAGTACTCGCCGACGAGGTTGTCGCCATTCTGGTCTTCTTCGTAGCTGGCGTAGTAGGTGTTGTCCCAGCTGAAGGAGAACGAGCCCCACTTGGTGTCGGGCAGACGGTAGTTCAACGTCAGGTCGTAGCCTTCGGCGTCGATCTCGGCCGAGTTCAGGCCGGACGACAGCAGCGTGTCGATGCTGCCGTTCGCATTACGCGTGAACAGCGAGCAGGCCTGCGCAATGCCGTCTTCGATGCACGAATCCAGGATGAACTGGCCCGAGCGCGTGATGATGCCGTTCTCGATGGTGATGTTCCACCAGTCCAGCGACACGTCGAAGCCGGAGATGAACGACGGACTCCACACCAGACCCAGCGTCTTGCTGGTCGAGGTTTCCGGCAGCAGGTTGGGGTTGCCGCCCACGCTGATGCGGATCTGCGAGTTGCCCTGGTCGTAGCCGCCGACCGGCACGCCCTGCGCCGTGCAGCGTGCGCGCTGCTCGGCGGTCAAGCTGCCATAGGTGCCGCCGAAGGTGGTGGAGCAGGGATCGGCGATGGAGGCGAACGAGTCGGCCACGCCGGAATACAGCTCGGCGATGGACGGCGCGCGGAAGCCCTCCGCCCAGCTGCCGCGGACCAGCAGGTCTTCGATCGGCTTCCACTTGAAGCCGAACTTGCTGTTCAGCGTGTCGCCGAAGGTGTCGTAGTCCGAATAACGCGTGGCCAGGCTCAGCTCCAGCTCGCGGGCCAGGAACACGTCACGCAGCAGCGGCGCCGACAGTTCCAGGTAGGCCTCGTCCAGCTTGTAGCTGCCAGCCGTCGCGGTACGGGCGTTGCCCGTGGTGTTGCCCGAGTTGATCAGCGCGTCCGGGGAGTCGTAGCCCGACTCGCTGCGGTGCTCCAGGCCGGCCGCGAAGGCCAGCATGCCGCCCGGCAGCTCGAAGAGCTCGCCCGACAGATTGGCGAACCACTGCTTCATCGTGTACTGGTACTCGTCGTGCGCCACGAAGGTCGAGTAGGCCAGCATTTCCGGGGTGATCGAGCCAACGCCACCCAGCAGGTTCAGCGGCACGCAGCCTTCGATCACGTTGCCCGTGGTGCCGCAACGCGCGACACCGGCGCCGTCGATGAACGACGGGCCCAACGCGTTGCGCAGCGCAAGGATGTTGAACAGGCCATTGGTGGTGTCGTTCTGGTCGTTGCGGCCGTAGCTGTAGCCGACATCCCAGGAGAAGTAACGGTCGGCAAACTCGAAGTTGCCTTCCAGTGCGCCCACGAAACCGAACGTGTCGACGTTCTGGTTGAAGCTGCGGCCACCGGTCTCCACCGCGCGGCGCTGGATGCGCGAAACGGTCTGGCCGAACGGGTTGTAGATGCTGTCCGGGCTGATCGAGATGGTACGCGCCTGCACGCCAGCGCCCGGACCGGTACCGAGCACGATCGGCATCGCGGCGAGCAGCTGCTCGGAACGGCGGTTGTTGTAGGTGCTGGTGGCCGAGAAGCGGACGTTGTCGGTGATGTCGAAGGAGGCCTGGCCGAAGATCGACTTGCGCTCCTGCGGCGTGACCAGATAGTTGTCGGGCGCGAAGTTGTACAGATCGTTGACGCCGGCACCCCACGGACGCCACTGCGCCGGAGTCTGGCCTTCGTCATAGCCGAACTGGCCTGCGGTGCCGTTGGGACGGGTCTCGCCCACCGAGCAGGCGCCCGGGCTGAACGTACCGGAGCACAGCGCGAAGCGGCCGTTCGGGCTGGTGCTGCTGCCGAAGGCAACGCCCGTGCCGAACACGGGAACCGCCGAGATCTCGCGGTCGCCGGCCATGACCGGGTTTTCCTTCACGTAACCGGCGCCGAACATCGCGCTGAAGCGCTCGCCACTGCTGCCGATGGTGATGTCGTACGACTCGCGGCCGCCGTCGCCCTGGCTGAACTGGCCGTAGTAGGCGTTGGCTTCGGCGCCGTCGAAGTCGGTGCGCAGGATCACGTTGACCACGCCGGCGATCGCGTCGGAACCGTAGATGGCGGAGGCGCCATCCTTCAGCACTTCGATACGCTCGACCGCGGCGGTCGGGATGGTGTTCAGGTCGGTCGCGCCGCCCAGACCGGTGCCGGCAACCCAGCGGCGGCCGTTGACCAGCACCAAGGTGCGGTTCGAGCCCAGGTTGCGCAGGCTGACGCGGGTTTCGCCGTTGCCGCCGTTGTTGTAGGTGGTGTTGAGCGCCGTGCCGTTGGAAGTCAGGTTCTGGATGACGTCGCCGATCGACGTCAGGCCCTGGGCCTGGATGTCCTCGCGGGTCAGGCTGAACACTGGCTGGGAGGTTTCCACGTCGGTGCGCTTGATGCGCGAGCCGGTCACTTCCACCTTGTCCAGCGTGGTGGTTGCTTCCTGGGCGAACGCGGCGCCCGTCGTGGTGGCACTGACGACG
Source organism: Pseudoxanthomonas sp. (assembly GCF_035999195.1). Classification (NCBI taxonomy): domain Bacteria; kingdom Pseudomonadati; phylum Pseudomonadota; class Gammaproteobacteria; order Lysobacterales; family Lysobacteraceae; genus Pseudoxanthomonas; species Pseudoxanthomonas sp. The sequence goes on along the minus strand of NZ_DASYGY010000009.1, from coordinate 1,305,588 downwards.
AGCGCGAGGCTGATCGCGTCGCGCAGCTTGGTGGTCTTGGGATTCATTCTCTCTCCGGGTGACGTTGTTTAAGCCCTAGGGATACCCTGCCGGCCGGCCAAAAAGGGGCGGCCAAAAGGCGGGGGTGATCCGATCATAGTCGTGCCCAGCCAAGAATTAAAGTGTTGTTAAGCGGCCATGATGCGGCAAAGTGCATGCTCCGAATCGGCAAGGTGGGTCTTCATGCGCCTGAACAGGGAGGTGCAACTTGGGGTGCATCGGATCCCAAGCAAGGGGAGGTCGGGCACATGGCGCCGCGTGGATGTGGGCGCTGCGTCAGCCGCCTAATGCGCTGACCACTTTGCAGCGGTGGTCCAAAAAAGAACACGGCCCCTTTCGGGGCCGTGCGGGTACTGCCTAAGCGAAAACCGCGATCAGAACTTCTGCTGGTACTTCATGTACACGAAGCGGCCGATGTCGAAGTTGCCGTAGTACGACACGTTCGCGCTCGGCTGCGTGTACATCACCGGACCCACCTTCTCGAACACGTTGTTGGCGCCGAGCGTGATGGTGGCATTCCACGGCGCGTCCCAGCGGACCTGCACGTCGTTGAACGTGTTGGAGCCGACTCGGTTGCGACGGGTGATGGCGCTGGCCGGATCGCCGTTGGGCAGCAACACGCCGGTCGGCGCGAACAGCACCTCGTTGCACTCCAGGTTCGGTTCGTTGAGACCCGGGACGAAGTAGGTGCAGCCCTCCTTCATCGACGAGTAGTAGCGTGCCGTCCAGCTGGCGCCGAACGAGCCCTTCTGCCAGCTCAGGCCCAGGTTGGAGCGGATGCGGAACGAGCTGGTGAAGCCGACCGAAGACAGCGCGTAGCGGGGATCGTTGGTGCTGACGAAGTAATCCTTCGCCGTGTACGTCGTGTTGGACGACACGTTGAAGTTGCCCCAGGTCTCCGTGGTCCAGCGGTAGGACACGTCGAAGTCGAAGCCTTCGACCTTCCGGAAGCCGGCGTTGCGGTTGCCGAACGACAGGAAGTTGATGTAGCCCAGCGCGGCGTCACGGGTGAACAGGCTCGGCGAGCAGCGGCTGGCGATACCCTGGATGTAGCAGTCGTTGAGGATCTGGGTCGGGGAGTCAGCGACGATTGTGTCGCCGATACGCACCTTCCACCAGTCGAGCGACATGTTCAGGCCTTCGATGAAGCTCGGGCTCCACACCGCACCGATGGTCTGCGACTTGGACAGCTCAGGCGTGAGCAGCGGGTTGGAGCCGGACGTGAACGCGATCGGCGTCTGCGAGTTGGGAGAACCGACCGGGTTCAGGCCCTGACCCAGCTGGCGATAGCTGTTGCCCAGCGTGGCACCGAGCGCGGCAACGCAGTTGGCGCGGGTGGTGGCGTTGCTGGCCGAGCTGCCGAAGCTGGTGTCGCACGGGTCGGTGAAGAACGAGAACGTCTGCGAGCCGCCGCCGTACAGATCGGCGATGGTCGGCGCACGGAAGCCGTCCGCCAGGGTGGCGCGCACCAGCAGCGAATCGATCGGCTTCCACTTCAGGCCGAACTTGTTGTTCGTGGTATCGCCGAAGGTGTCGTAGTCGGAGTAGCGGCTGGCGAGCGATACGCTCAGTTCGCGCGCACCCGGCAGGTCGGCCAGGATCGGTACCTGCAGTTCCAGGTAGATTTCGTCGACCTTGTACTCGCCGCCGGTCGGGCCTGCCGACAGGTTGGTGGAGCCGCCGGTCTGGGCGAGTGCGTCGGGAACGAACGTGCCTTCCTCCTTGCGGTTCTCCACGCCGATCGCGAAGCCGAGATCGCCTGCGGGCAGCGCCAGGATGGTGCCGGCCAGGTTGGCGGACCACACCTGCGTCGTCGTCTCGCCGGTGGAGTGCTCTTCCTGGAACAGGTAGTTCTGCAGAGCCTGGTTGCCGGTCAGTGCGCCGGGACCCGTCACGCCGAAGGCGAGCAGCGGATTCCAGGGCACGCAGCCGGCAATGACATTGCGCTCGTTGGCCGTCGTTGCGGGATTGTCGGGCGTACCGCAGACAACTTGGCCCGTAGTCGAATCCAAGAACGAAGGGCCGACCGCGCGCGCAGTGTTGGCGAGGTTCAGGTTACCGAACGACGACTGCACCTGCTCGTTCTTGTTGTGCAGGTAAGAGACATCCCAGTCGAACAGGCGGTCGGCGAACTCGAAGCTGCCTTCCAGCGCGCCGGTGAAGCGGTAGGTGGTCAGATCGCTGGTGCTGACGCGCGGTACTTCCCAGGTACGACGCCACCAGTTGCTGATGGTCGCGCCGGTCGGGTTGAAGTAGCTGGTCGCCGCCAGAGGCACGCCCGTGCCGCCGTTCGACGAAGCGAACGACGTTGCCTGCATCGGATAGCCGGCCACGGTGCGATCAGTGATGCGGTTGGCGTACAGCAGGTTGGTGCGGAAACGGATGTTGTCGGACAGATCGAAGATGCCGTCGACGTACAGGCCCTTGCGCTCGACCGGCGTACGCAGGTCGGTCTGCTCGTTGGTGTTGCTCTTATCGGCCGTCGAGCCAGGCGTACAGCCGTTGGCGGCGGTGGCGCCGGTGCAGGTGCCCACGTTGGTGTTCTGCGGCACATAGTCGGCGAGATTGCGCGGGTTGCCACCCGGACGCAGGATCACGCGCGTACCGGTCGGAACGCCAGGCACGCCGGTGGTGGCCGTGGTCACCCAGCCGCCGTACTGGCCGACCGTGGTCCACTGGTCCGTCGGGTGCAGGTTGGAGCGCGGGAACGCGCTATAGGGACGGTCGGACGCGTGGACGACGTCTTCTTCACCCCACTCGGCGGCAACCGTCAGCGAGCCCCGGTCTCCCGTGAAGCCCATGACAAAGTCGCCGTTGGTGATGGCACCGTCGCCTTCGCTGTACTGGCCGTAGTAGGCACTGGCGGTGGCGCCTTCAAAGTTGCTGCGTGTGATGATGTTGATCACGCCCGCGATGGCGTCCGAACCGTAGATCGAGGACGCGCCATCCTTCAGTACTTCGATGCGTTCCACGGCCACGGCCGGGATCAGCGACGCGTCGGCGAAGCCGCTGGTCGAGATGCCCATGCGCTTGCCGTTCACCAGCAGCAGCGTGCGCTGCGCGCCCAGGTTGCGCATGCTGATGTAGGTACCGCCGGCGATTTCACCAGCCGACAGCGGCGAAGCGCGGCTGATGGTCGGCGGACCCATCGCGGAGATGTTCTGCAGGATGTCGGCGACAGACTGGAAGCCCTGCTTTTCGATATCGGCACGGCTCAGCGTGAAGACGGGCTGGGCGGTTTCAGTGTCGACCTGGCGGATGCGGGTGCCGGTGACTTCGATGCGATCCAGTGTGGTGGGGTCGCCCTGTGTTTCCTGGGCAAACGCAGCGCCGGTACCGATCGCCGACACCGCACCGGCCGCGAGCGCGAACGAGATCGCGTCACGGAGCTTCGTGGTTTTGCAGTTCATTCTTTCTCTCTCCCGTGTAGGGGTATCCCAAGGTGTCCCTCGAGGCGGTCAAAAAGGGCGACCACGAAACGAGGGGGTGACCGGATACTATTCGGCTTTTAACGAGAATTAAACCCGCGTGAAGACCGAAGACGGATAGAGGTAAGCCTAGTTACGTATTTGTGATGGCGGGCACGCAATGAAGGCCCGAGGTGCAGAGGCGCGCCGCGCAGACCAGAAAATTTCGCCTGCGTGCATACGCATCTGCCGCGCTGCGACAGCACGGTTGCGTATGTGCGCGGGATAAGGAGTTCTAGAGGTCCTGCTCGTACCGGACGTAGGGCACGGTGCCCTCGTCGGCGTTCTCGTTGGTCAACGAGAAGGGATTCTTGCCGCGGGTGATGACGTTCTCGGCACCGACGGTGAGCTGTCCGCTCCACGGGGTGCGCCACGTCAGGCCAAGGCCCAGGCCCTCGAATTTGCCCGGCTGGCCAGGCACATCGATCACGCGACCGATGATGTTGGCGCTGAAGGGGCCGTAGCCGCCGCCCACGGTCAGGCTGCGACTGTTCCAGCGATCAGCCAGGGCGGGCAGGTCGGAAGCGGGCACCAGGGTGGCCTTCGCGACGGCCCCGCCGATGGAGACGAAGCCTTCCCGACCGATGTTCTTCTGTCCGAACACGGTCAGGTCGTTCTGCTCGACGCGACCGGTGCCCCGTCCCGACGAGAGCCAGGCGGGCAGCGTGTCGCGGCCCGTACCGGCGGACAGACCCAGCTTGCCGCCGGGACGGCTCAGCAAGGCCGACGCGCTGACGCGCTGGCTTGCGTTGGTGTCGTCGTCGTCACCCAGGGTGGCGAGCATGCAGTGACTGGCCAGGTTGCCGATGTTGCCGACCACGCCGGCCTTGCGGTTGCAGACCAGGCCCAGGGAGTCGCCACTGTCCAGGCCGAAGGCGGTGGTCAGCGAGTTGCGGCCCAGGCGCCAGCGGGCGCCGGCCTCGGCCTGGCCCGTCGGTTCGAGCAGCAGCACCGCCTCGACCTTGCCGTCGTTGTTCCAGATCGGCAGGGCGGTGGGCTGGGCATCGGCGGCCGGCTTGCGCGTGCTCTTCTGCGCATATGCATCCGTCGCCACGCCGGAGGCGAGCAACAGGGCAAGCGACAGTGACAGGCTACGCAGTTTCATGGCTCGCTTCAGACTCCTGGGTCGACCCGGAGTTCCCCTCCCGAAGGGGAACCGATGCTATGCCGTTTATGTTTCTTTAACAAGTCCCCGGGGCGGCTCGCCGGCTGCCGGACTACTGCAGGTGGCTGGGCGCGTCCACATCGACCTTGGGCTGGCTGAAAAGTTCCGCGATCTGCAGGGGCGAAAAGCGGTACTCCTGCCCACAGAACTCGCAACGCACTTCCGCCACCCCGTCGGCCAGCGCGGCCGTCGCCTCTTCTTCCCCCAACGATTGCAGCATGCTCTCGACCCGCTCCCGCGAACAAGAGCAGCCGAAGCGAACTGGGCGCTGGGTCAGGATTTGCGGCGATTCCTCGTGGAACAGCCGGTGCAGCAGGTCGGATACCGGCGTGGCGAGCAGTTCGGTCTCGCCCAGGGTGTCGAACAGGGCGCCGGCCCGATTCCAGCCGTCGTCGTCGCCTTCGTCGCCGGGCAGCTTCTGCAGCATCAGGCCGCAGGCGTGGTCGCCATCTGCGGACAGCAGCAGGCGCGTGGGCAACTGCTCGGACTGCCTGAAGTAGTCCTCGAAGGCCTCGGCCAGCCGGCTGGCCTCCAGGCCCACCAGGCTCTGGTAGCGCTGCGGCTCGCGCGGGTCCAGGCCCGGGTTCTCGATGGTGATGGCGAGCAGGGCGTCATCGCCCAAGTCGCGCAGGTCGCGCGGCGCGTCCTGGCCGGCGGACAGCTGCGCGATGCCGCGCACGGTGCCGGACGCCGTGCATTCGGCGAACAGGCCGCGCAGGCTGCCCTGGCTGCGCAACTGGATCGACAGCCGGCCGTCCACCTTGGTGTGGCCGGTGAACAACACCGCAGCCGCGCTGGCTTCGCCCAGCAGTTCGCGCGTCGACGGCGGGTAGTCGGCGCGACCCGCGACCGTCTGCCAGGTTTCGTCAAGGCGCACGGCCACGCCGCGGACGCCGGCGGCGGGGAGCAGGAAACGGGTCAGGGTGTCGGCAGAGGCGTCGGTGGCCATGGGAGTCCATGCGGGGAATGCGGGGCGGTCGCGTGTCTCGGCATAATGCCGGCGATGACACGCATGAAGGGAAACACCACGATGGGGGCAACCGACACCATCCTCAAGATCCGGCGCGCCCGATGAGTGCGACCGTCGCCAGGGTGCCGCGTCGACGCCGCTGGTTCCGATGGCTGCTGGCCCTGCCGTTCCTGTTCGCGGCGGCCAGCATCCTGCAGGTCGGGGTGCTGCGCTTCGTCGATCCGCCGTTCAGTGCCTTCATGGCGGCCCGCGTGTTCGAAGCCTGGGGCGAGGGCGAGTTCGGTTTCCGGGTGGCCTATGACTGGCGCGATCTCGACGAGATGGCGCCCAGCCTGCCGCTGTCGATGGTGGCGGCGGAGGACCAGAACTTCGCGACCCATCATGGCTTCGACCTGGCGGCGATCGAGAAGGCGCGCGTGCACAACCGCAAGATGGTCGAGCGTGCCGAGAAGCGCGGGCGGCCGGTGACGCGCCTGCGGGGTGCCAGCACCATCAGCCAGCAGGTCGCGAAGAACCTGTTCCTCTGGCAGGGCAGCCACCGCGTCACGCGATGGGCGCGCAAGGGACTGGAGGCCTGGTACACGTTGCTGATCGAAACGCTGTGGCCGAAGCGGCGCATCCTGGAGGTGTATGCGAACGTCGCCGAGTTCGGCGATGGCGTCTATGGTGGGCAGGCCGCCGCGCGGCGCTACTGGGGCAAGGATGCAGCCAACCTGAGTGCCAACCAGAGCGCACGGCTGGCCGCCGTGTTGCCGTCGCCGCGCCGGTACAGCGCGCAGCGCCCCGGGCCTTACGTGCAACGGCGCGCGACGCGGATCGAGCGGCAGGTCCGGCAGATCGGTGGCAACAGCTACCTGGAGGCGTTGCCGTGAGCGGCGCTTCCGCCTGGCAGGTCACGGTGGTGGTGGCCGCCTACAACGAGGCGCAGTCGCTGCCGCTGCTGCACCCGCGCGTGATGGCGGCGCTGGATGCGCTGAAAGGCGTGCAGGGCCACGTGCTGTACGTCGACGACGGCAGTCGGGATGCGACGTGGACGGTGATGCGCACGCTGGCGGCGAACGATCCGCGCGTGTCGGTGCTGCGGCTCTCGCGCAATTTCGGCAAGGAAGCGGCACTGACGGCGGGATTGGACCGGGTCGAGACCGGCGCCGCGGTGATCCTCGATGCCGACGGACAGGATCCGCCCGAATTGATCGGCGACTTCGTGCGCGAGTGGCAGGCCGGCTACGACAACGTGCACGGTACGCGCATCGCGCGCGACGGTGAAAGCTGGCTGAAGCGCGCCACCGCCCACGCGTTCTACCGCGTGATCGGCCGGCTGTCGAAGACGCCGATCCCGGCCGATACCGGAGACTTCCGCCTGCTGTCGCCGCGTGCGCTGGCGGCGCTGCGCGAGCTGCGCGAGCGTCATCGCTTCATGAAGGGCCTGTTCGGCTGGGTGGGCTTCAACCAGAAGGCGTTGCCCTACCACCGTGAAGCGCGCGTGGCGGGCCGCAGCCGCTTCGGCTTCTGGAAGCTGTGGAACTTCGCGCTGGAGGGCATCACCAGTTTTACCACCGCGCCGCTGCGGGTCGCCACCTATATCGGTGTACTGACGGCATTGCTGGCGTTCGCCTTCGCCCTCTACATCGTCGCCAAGGCCCTGCTGTTCGGCGATCCGGTGGCCGGCTGGCCGACCATGATGACGGTCATCCTCTTCCTCGGTGGTACGCAGCTGGTGGCGCTGGGCCTGATCGGCGAGTACCTGGGCCGGCTCTACGAGGAGTCCAAGCAGCGCCCGCTGTACCTCATCGATGCGTGGCAACCCGCGTCGGCAGGAGTATCCTTGGCCGGGCCAGATCGACCCGCTCCCCTTCCAGGAGATCGCCATGCGCACGGTTCGTCAGTTGCTGGGGGGCAAGGCCCCTGAAGTCTTCGCGGTATCGCCCGATGCGTCCGTCCTCGATGCGATCAAGCTGATGGCCGAAAAGGGCGTAGGCGCGGTGCTGGCCATGCAGGGGCCGCGACTGTGCGGCATCGTGTCCGAGCGCGATTACGCGCGGAAGGTGGTGCTGCAGGGGCGCTCGTCGTCCAACACGCCGGTGCGCGACATCATGACGGCGAAGGTGGTGACCGTGCGGCCCGACGACAGCGTCGACCACTGCATGCAGGTGGTGACCGAGCACCGCATCCGCCACCTGCCGGTCGCTGAAGGCGAGGCCATCGTGGGCGTCATCTCCATCGGCGACCTGGTCAAGGCGGTGATCGAGGACCAGCAGGTGCAACTGGACCAGCTGCAGCGCTACATCGCCAGCTGAGCCGCCGTTACTTCGCGTACTGACCGCCGCAGGCGCTGTCCTCGCCGGGACCGGCCTCGAGTGTGGCCAGCAGCGCGGCGGGCGGTGCGATGCTGCCCAGCGCGACCGCCACCGCACCGCGCAGGCCAAGGCGCTTGAAGTCCGGCCGGAACGACGGATCCTTGAACGTGCCGTCGACCACCAGCGGCGAACGCAACGCGAGGATGCTGCGATCCTTCGGGCGGGGCCGCAGCTCCAGGTCCAGCGTCTCGTCCTTCAGGCTGATCCGGCCGGTGCCGACGATGATGGTGTCGCTGGTGTCGAACGCCAGCGCGCGCGCCTGCATCACGCCATCGTTCACGGCGAAGTCGCCGAACGCGCAGCGCACCGGTACGGTCTTGTCTCGGGTGACCAGGAACTTCAGGGCTTCGGCGATATCCAGGCCCGCCAGTTCCATCAGCAGGTTGCTGATCTGTCCGCGACCCATGCCGAGCGCGATGTCGCCATCCGCGGTTCCCAGGATTCCGGCGACCGAATTGCCGGTGCCGGTCACCTTGATGTCGCCGCCGATGCGACCGATGGCGGTCTGCGTCAGTTCGGCCTGCGGGAACAGGTCGCCGAGATCCAGCCCGCGCGCGGCAATGGTCGCCTGCGTCCGGATGGTGTCGCTGCGCGCATCCATGCGGATCTGCGAGCGAATGTCGCCCTTGGCCACGCCGAAGTTCAGCGGCTCCAGCCGCAACAGACCGGCGTCGAGCAGCAGGTGCGCGTCCATGTCCTCGATGGGCAGGCCCGGCGCGTTGATGCGATGCGCCTTCCAGCGCACGTCGGCATCCATCGCGCGCAGCTTGGTGAGGTTGTAAGGCGTATCCGGCAGCAGGCGCGTATCGGCGGCCAATACAGCGGCTTCGCTGCGCTGCTCGCCGTTGCTGGCCTCCCCGCCGCCCGTCTGTGGTGGTGCGCCGACGAACCCCGCCAGGTCGTCGAAGTCGAGCCGCTTCGACACCAGGTTCGCGTTGAGCAACGGGCGCGCGCGACCCACCGTCACGCTCGCCGATCCGGCCAAGTCGCTGTCGCCGACCACGCCGGTGAAGCCGTCGTAGCGCCAGCGGTCGCCGTCGCGGCGGAAGCGCCCATCCAGCCGGTACGGCGGCGTGGGCGGCGTGGCGATGCCGATCAGCGGGAAGAGGTCTTCCATGTCCTCGCCCGCCAGCCGCAGCTGCAGATCGAAGTCGCGGAGGCGGAAGGGATCGGTGAGCGTGCCGCGCGCATGCGCGCGGGTCGGGCCGGCGGTCGCGCGCAGGTCGATGCGGTACGGCCGCCCGGTGTCGCGCAGCGCCAGCGGCGAGCCCACCTCGCCCCGCAGCGATAATGCATTGCCTGCCCAGCGACCCTTGCCCTTCAGCTCGACGGCCGACGGCTGCTCGGGCGTGGCCTGACGAAGGGTGGACAGCCGGATGTCGAGATCGGTCCTGCGCGCGGGATCGAGGAAAAGCAGTCGTCCATCGTCGATCCGCAGGTCGCGGTAGCGCGTCCGGCGTTCACCCGTGCGGTCTCCGAACACCCAGTTGCCGGTGCCCTCCGGCCCTCTTTCCAGGCGCAGCTGCGGGCGGGTAAGGTGGATGCGGGGAATGCGCGTTTCGCGCCGGAAGATCAGCGGAAACATCTCCACGCTCAGTTCCGCGCGGTCGACTGCTGCCATCACCGGGACCTTGGACCAGGCGGCGTTGCCGAACGTCAGCGCGTCCGCGCGCACGGTGGTCACCCGGCCCAGGTCCACGTCCAGATCGCCGGCGATCTGGAAGCCTCGGCCGGTCTGCCATTCGACGATGCGCTCGATCGGCCGCCGAAGCCAGTTCCACTCGAACAGGATCGCCAGCACCACGATCGTCGCCCCCAACACACCGAGTGCGATCGCAGCGGTGCGCGACGGCGGACGCAGGACGAAGCGGCGGCGGGAGGGGGGCGCGTCGTGCATGGCCCCATGGTGTGTGCCGGCATGTTCACGTGCCGCGAAGCGCGGCCCCGTGATTCACGCGCGGGACACGAACGTGGACGCGCGGTTCACGCCAGCCGCGGCATCAGCACTTGTTGAGTGACGGCGACGAAATGGCAGACGCTGCCGCCGATCACGAACAGATGCCAGATCGCGTGCGAATAACGGATCGACTCGCGATGGTAAAAGAAGGTGCCCAGCGTGTAGAACAGGCCACCGGCCAGCATCCATCCCAGCGTCACCGGGTCGACCGAGGTCAGCAACGGCTTGATCGCCACCACCACCAGCCAGCCCATCGCGATGTAGATGATCGTCGACAGCAGCTTGAAACGGCCGGTATAGAAGAGCTTGAACACCACGCCCGCGAACGCCAGCGTCCAGATCGCGATGAACAGGCCCCAGCCCCATGGCCCGCGCAGGCCGATCAGGGTGAACGGCGTGTAGGTGCCGGCGATCAGCAGGTAGATCGCGCAGTGGTCGAACACCTTCAGCCGTCCCTTCGCCACCGGGTGCTGGATGGCGTGGTACAGCGTGGAGGCGGTGTAGAGCAGCAGCAGGGTCACGCCGAAGACGATGGACGCGCCCAGTTGCCAACCGTCGCCATAGATGGCCGCCAGGGTGATCAGCACCGCGCCGCCGGCCAGCGCCAGCACCGCGCCCAGGCCGTGGGTCAGCGCGCTGGCGATCTCGTCGCGCAGGTCGATCAGGTGGTCGGCGCGCTTGCGCGCGCGCAGGGTACGTAGCGGAGTGGGGTCGGTGCTCATGGCGGCAAAATTACCGCAACGCAGCAAGCGGCGCATCCCTGTGCCCGCCGTGGATTCAGCATGGCTGCGCCGAAAAGCGTTTTGATCGGCACGGATACACGCGGATAACGGCAGATAAAGCCTTTCTCATCGGCCTTATGCGCATTTATCCGCACTTGTCCGTGTCTTACTTCTTCAGCCCAGGTCCACGCTGTGTGCGTGCTCGCGGGTGGCCAGGAACTGCACGTCCGGCGCCCGTTCCTGCGCCAGTTGCAGGTTCACCCGCGTCGGCGCCAGGTAGACAAGCTCGCCGGCGGCGTCCAGCGCCAGGTTCATCGCGTTCTTGTCGCGGAATTCTTCCAGCTTCTTCGCGTTGTCGCAGCGGATCCAGCGCGCCGTGGCCACGCTGACGTTCTCGAACGACGCATCCACGCCATACTCGTCCTTCAGGCGGTAGGCCACCACGTCGAACTGCAGCACGCCCACCGCGCCCAGGATCAGGTCGTTACTCATCAGCGGACGGAAGAACTGGGTGGCGCCTTCCTCGCTCAGCTGCGCCAGGCCCTTCTGCAGCTGCTTGAGCTTGAGCGGGTCGCGCAGGCGCGCGCGGCGGAACAGTTCCGGCGCGAAGTTGGGAATGCCCGTGAACGACAGCGCCTCGCCCTCGGTGAAGGTGTCGCCGATGGAGATGGTGCCGTGGTTGTGGATGCCGATCACGTCGCCCGGATACGCCTCGGCGGCGATCTCACGGTCGCTGGCCATGAAGGTCAGCGCGTTGGCCAGCTTCATCTCCTTGCCGCTGCGCACGTGGAAGGTTTTCATGCCGGCCTCGAAGCGGCCCGAGCAGACACGCATGAACGCCACGCGGTCGCGGTGCTGCGGGTCCATGTTGGCCTGGATCTTGAAGACGAAGCCGGTCAGCTTGTTCTCGTCCGGCTGTACCTCGCGCCCTGTGGTCTCGCGCGGCTGCGGCGAGGGTGCGTGCTCGACGAAGAAGTCCAGCAGCGGCTGCACGCCGAAGTTGTTGACGCCCGAGCCGAAGAACACCGGCGTCTGCCTGCCGTCGAGGTAGGCCTGCTTGTCGAACGGATGGCTGGCGCCCTGCACCAGTTCCAGTTCGTCGCGCAGCTGCGCCAGCATCTCGGCGCCGATCTTTTCGGCAAGACCCGGCGCGTCGAGCGACGGGAAGATCGTCGAGTCCTGCCGCGTGAAGTTGCGGCCCGGTTCGTACAGATGCACTTCGCCGGTGATCAGGTGCACCACGCCCTTCAGGCGCTGGCCCATGCCGATCGGCCAGGTGACCGGCGCGCACTGGATGCCCAGCACGCTTTCCACTTCGTCCAGCAGTTCGATCGGATCCTTGCCTTCGCGGTCCAGCTTGTTGATGAAGGTCATGATGGGCGTGTCGCGCAGGCGGCAGACTTCCATCAGCTTGATCGTGCGTTCCTCGACGCCCTTGGCCACGTCGATGACCATCAGCGCGCTGTCCACCGCCGTCAGCACGCGGTAGGTGTCCTCGCCGAAGTCGGCGTGGCCCGGCGTGTCCAGCAGGTTGACGATCTTGCCTTCGTACGGGAACTGCATCACCGACGAGGTGACCGAGATGCCGCGCTCCTTTTCCAGCGCCATCCAGTCGGACGTCGCGTGGCGCGCGGCCTTGCGGCCCTTCACCGAGCCGGCCATCTGGATGGCGCCGCCGAACAGCAGCAGCTTCTCGGTCAGCGTGGTCTTGCCGGCGTCGGGGTGGGAAATGATGGCGAAGGTGCGGCGGCGTGCCGCTTCGGGCGCCACGGGGCTGTTCGGATCGGACATGGGGCGGGCGCCCGGGCGGGCGTGGCGGAAGCGGGGAGGGGGCGCGATTATAGCGGCCTGCGCCGGCCGGATCGCCGTCGCGCGCTCAGCGGCTGGACGGGAACTGCAGCTGTCCCAGCGGCCCGAACATGCGGAACGGCACCGATTCCAGCCGCATGCCGCGGTTGGCCTGCACCACGAAATGCAGGTGCGGCGCGGTCGAGAAGCCGGTGTTGCCCGACAGGCCGATGTACTGGCCCTTGCTGACGTACTGGCCCACGCGCACCTGGGCGCCCTCGGCCTTCAGGTGGGCGTACAGCGCCATGCTGCCGTCGGGGTGCAGGATGCGGATGAAGTTGGCGCGGCCGCCGTATTTCTCGCGGTTCAGGCCGGCCTTGTCGAAGTCGGACTCCACCTGCATCACCAGGCCCTCGCGGGCGGCGACGATCCGCGTGCCTTCGGGCACGGCGAAGTCGACCGCGTGCAGGTTCTGCGCGTCGCTGTGGCTGAAGCGCCCGCCCGGCCCTTGGTCCACGCGCACGCGGCCGTAGTCGAACGGCAGGCGGTACTCGTAGTCCTGCGGCCGGCTGGCCGGATCGCCGGGCATGCCATCGAGGGTCAGTTCGAAATCGCCGCCGCGCAGCGGATCGGTCACGCTGATATCGGCCACCCGCACGCTGCTGCGCGCCGGCACCACCGCGCGTGCGGGCAGGGCGGGTGCGCTGCGGACATCGCGCTGGCGGCGGAAGCCGAGCTGCACTTCCACCGGCCCGTGCATCAGGTTGTCGGCCCAGGCTTCGTAGCGCCCGCCCTGCTTCTCCAGGCGCAGGCGGACCAGCGCGCTGGGCGGATTGCGGAAGCGCATCACGTCCACCCCGCTGCCGGCCAGCTGGTCCGGCGGGGGCGGCTGGTCGCCGTACTGGGTATAGCCTTGTTTGTCCTTCCAGCGGTACAGGCGCGCGGCGTCAGCGTCGCCTGCGCTGCCGACCAGCACGGCGATGCCGCAGGCCAGGGCCAGCAGGCGCGCCTTCACCGCGGGCAATCGCCTTGCAGGTCGAGCGCGCGGGCGATGTCGCGCAGGTCGAACGCGGCCAGCGCCACGTCGTTGTGCAGGGCGAACAGCGCGCCCGCCGGGAAGCGCGGCGTGGGCATCGCGTAGACGGTCTCGCCGTCGGTATTGGCGGTCACCTGGCCGGAAAACACTCCGGCCGGCGCCAGCGTGGCGCGCTCGAACAGGCGGAAACGCGTGGGCGTCAGCTGGTCGACCGTGACCCAGTAGCCGCCGTCGGCGCTGCACGACCACAGCGCGATGCCCTCGGCATCGGCGTCGAACACCGGCAGGCTGTGGCCGTTGTAGGTGCCGGTGGCCAGCCGGTAGTCGCGCAGCGTGGACCCCACACGCCGGTCCTCTTCGGCGACCAGCAGGCGCCCGTGCGCCGGGTCCCCGGCGATCGACTCGACCATGCGCAGCGCGCCGGCGGGGCCGGTGTCGCCGAACTGGCCGAGCAGGCGGGTTTCCAGCTTGCCGCCGTCCTCGACGCGGACCTGGAAGCGCTTCACGCGACCGTCCAGTTCGGCCATCGGCGGCAGCGTCATGGTGCGGAAGTCGGCCATGTAGCTGTCGGTGACGAACAGCTCCAGTTCGCCCGGGGCGGTCTCGTGCACCCACAGGCCGTACGGCGAGCGCAGCACGTCGGCGCCGAACGCGCCCAGCGGGGCGAATTCCGGCAGCCGGAACGCCTGCACGCGATGGTTGTCGCGTTCGGCCACGAACAGCAGGTCGCCGAACACGGCAATCCCGTTGGGCCGGTTGAACTGGCCCACGGCGCTGCCGGGCCCGCCGACGGTGCGCAGGCGCTGGCCGCTGTCGGCGTCGTAGAGCGCCAGCCGGTGGGTCGCCTTGGCGGTGGCGATCAGCCAGACCTGGCCGTCTTCCGTCGGCCAGGCGACCAGCGAGTCCAGCTCGTCGCCCGCCACGGGGTCCGAGATCCAGGCCTCGGCCACCACCGCATCGGCGGCCGTTTTCGGGGCCGGCGCGGGCGGGGTGGAGGTATGCAGCGGGGTGGTGGAGCAGGCGGCCAGGCAGGCCACGCAGAGAGCGCCAAGGACGGATTTCAATGTCATGTCAGGAATTATGCGGCATTGCCGCACCGGTCGGCGGCGAGATGGCGGTCAATATTCATCGCTTCATCCGAATAAAGCGATTGACATCCTTGGCGGGGGCAGGCAAAGTCCGTCCACCATCGAGACCGGCAGAGGGACAGGCCCGAAGAAGCCGGGGCAGCCAGCGACGCGCAAGCGCCGTGGTGGTGCCAAATCCTGCGGGGACCTCAGCGTCTGCCGGAAGATGGTTCGTACCGTGCCCTCCGCACGGCGAACGCGAGCTCCGCGAAGCTCGGTGGTGCAGTCCCGTCCCGCCAGGGATCACGCCCACCGGATGCCGCCATGAGTTACGCCAGCCCCGCCCTGAACCGCATGCCCGAACCGTCGTTGATCGACGGCTTTCCGTTCCCGTCCACGCAGGACGACGGTCCGCGCGCGCTGCGCGGCGAAGTGGTGGTGGAACTGGCCATGCGCCACGCCGGCACGCGCGCGGTGACTCTGCGTTACGAACTGCAGGGACCGGTCGGTGCGCCCGTGGTGTTCGTCGCCGGCGGCATCTCCGCGCATCGCCACCTGGCGGCCAGCGACGTGTTTCCCGAAAGCGGCTGGTTGAACGACCTGGTCGGCGCGGAGCGCGCGCTGGATCCCTCGCAACGCCGACTGCTCGCCTTCGATTTCGTCGGTGCCGACGGTCGCCTCGACGCGCCCATCGACACCGCCGACCAGGCCGACGCCATCGCGAAGCTGCTGGCGGCACTCGGCATCGCGCGGCTGGAGGCCCTCGTCGGCTATTCCTACGGTGCGCTGGTCGGTCTGCAGTTCGCCGTGCGCCACGCCGAGCGGATGAAGACGCTGGTCGCCGTCAGCGGTGCGCACCGCGCGCATCCGTACGCGGCGGCGTGGCGCGCCCTGCAGCGCCGTGCGGTGACGCTCGGCCAGCTGCAGTGCGCCGATGCGCAGGGCCTGTCATTGGCGCGCCAGTTCGCCATGCTCAGCTACCGCACGCCGGAGGAATTCGGCGAGCGCTTCGACAGCGCACCGGAAATCGTCAACGGCCGCGTGCGCGTGGCCGCCGAGGATTACCTGGACGCCGCCGGCGCGCAGTACGTGGCGCGTACGCCGGTGACCGCCTATGTGCGCCTGTCCGAATCCATCGACCTGCACCGCGTCGATCCCGCCGAGGTCCGCGTGCCCACGCTGGTGGTCGCGGTGGAAGGCGACCGCCTGGTGCCGCTGTCCGATTCGGTCTCGCTGGTCGAAGGCCTCGGCACGCTCGGGCAACTGCGCGTACTGCGTTCGCCCTACGGCCACGACGCCTTCCTGAAAGAAACCGACCGCATCGATTCCATACTCACCTCGGCCCTGCGCGCCGCCGGAGACCTCGCATGAGCAGCTACGCCCCCACCGACACCGACGCGCCCTGTCGTCCCGCCACTGCCGCCGTCCGTGCCGGCATCGACCGCGACACCGCCTATGGCGCGGTGACGCCGCCGATCGTGCTGTCGTCGAACTTCAGCTTCGCCGGCTTCGCGCAGAAGCGCGAGTACGACTACACCCGCAGCGGCAACCCGACGCGCGACCTGCTGGCCGAGGCGCTGGCCGAGCTGGAAGGCGGCGCGGGCGCGGTCATCACCGCCACCGGCATGGGCGCCATCACGCTGGTACTGAACGCGCTGCTGCAGCCGGGCGACCGCCTGGTGGTGCCGCACGACGCGTACGGCGGCAGCTGGCGCCTGTTCAATGCGTTGGCGAAGAAGGGCCACTTCGAGCTGATCACCGCCGACCTGACCGATCCGCGCTCGCTGGCCGACGCGCTGGCGCAGTCGCCGACGCTGGTGCTGATCGAAACGCCCTCCAACCCGCTGCTGCGCATCACCGACCTGCGCTTCGTCATCGACGCCGCACACAAGGCCGGCGCGCGCACCGTGGTGGACAACACCTTCCTGTCGCCGGCGCTGCAGACGCCGATCGCATTCGGCGCCGACGTGGTGCTGCACTCCACCACCAAGTACATCAACGGCCACAGCGACGTCGTCGGCGGCGCTGTGATCGCGCGCGACGCCGACACTCACCAGCAGCTGGTGTGGTGGGCGAACGCGCTGGGCCTGACCGGCTCGCCGTTCGACAGCTTCCTCACGCTGCGCGGCCTGCGCACGCTGGATGCGCGCCTGCGTGCGCACCAGGAGAACGCCACCGCCATCGCCGCGCTGCTCGACGCGCACCCGGTGGTGTCGAAGGTCTATTTCCCCGGACTGGGCTCGCATCCCGGTCACGCGGTGGCGGCGCGCCAGCAGAAAGGCTTCGGCGCCATGCTGAGCGTCGAACTCGACGGCGGCGAAGAGGCCGTGCGCGCCTTCGTCGAAGGGCTGCGCTACTTCACCCTGGCCGAATCGCTGGGCGGTGTGGAAAGCCTGGTCGCGCATCCGGCCACCATGACGCATGCCGCGATGACGCCGGAAGCGCGCGCCAAGGCCGGCATTTCCGATGGCCTGCTGCGCCTGTCCGTCGGCATCGAAGCGACCGACGACCTGCTGGCGGACCTCGCCGCCGCCCTCGTGCGCGCCGAGGCGGTGGCGGCCGAATCCAAACGCAAACTCGCCGACGCATGAGCACCGTCGTCCGCCTGGCGACCGCGTCGCGTACCGCACCGACGCTGGCGCTGCTCGGCACCGGCGTGGTGGGCAGCGCGTTCGTCGCGCGCCATCAACGCCTGCAGGCGCAGGGGCTGGCGGTGCCGGCGCTGGCATGGCTGGCCAATTCGCGCGTGCTGCATGCCTGCGGGGGTTCCGCGCAGCAGGCGCTGGAAGCGGCCAACCAGGCGTCGGCGTGCGACGGCGACATGCCGCCCTGGGCGGAAGGCGAGGCCTTGCGGGCCGGCGACATCGTGGTCGATGCGACCGCGAGCGACAGCGTTGCCGACTGGCACGCGGAATGGCTGTCGCGCGGCGTGCACGTGGTGACGGCCAACAAGCTCGGCGTCGG
Organism: Pseudoxanthomonas sp.; assembly: GCF_035999195.1. Lineage (NCBI taxonomy): Bacteria > Pseudomonadati > Pseudomonadota > Gammaproteobacteria > Lysobacterales > Lysobacteraceae > Pseudoxanthomonas > Pseudoxanthomonas sp. Next base: position 1,288,056 of record NZ_DASYGY010000009.1, on the reverse strand, counting down.
GGGTGCGCTGGCGCGCGCGCAGGCGATCGCCCGGGCGCGCGCGGATTCCGGCGCCGGCTACGGCGATGCCGCCACCGTCGGTGCCGGCCTGCCGCTGCTGCGCAGCCTGCGCGCGCTGGTGGCCGGCGGCGACCGCATCCACCGCGTCGAAGGCGTGCTGTCCGGATCGCTGGCGTGGCTGTTCAACCACTACGACGGCATGCGCGCGTTCTCGGGCTTCGTCCGTCAGGCGCGCCAGGCCGGCTACACCGAACCCGATCCACGCCTGGACCTGTCCGGCGAAGACGTGCGCCGCAAACTGCTGATCCTCGCCCGTGCCGCCGGCCTGCCGTTGCAGGCCGAGGACGTGCGCGTGGAGTCGCTGGTGCCGGCGGACCTGGCGGCGCTGCCGCTGCCGGCACTGGACGCGGCATTGCCGCAGCTCGACGCGCCACTGGCCGCGCGCTTCAAGGACGCCTACCGCAACGGCGCGCGCCTGCGCTTCATCGGCCGCTTCGATGCCGAACGCGCCAGCGTCGGCCTGCAGGCGCTGCCGCTGGACCATCCGCTGTGCGGCGGTGGCGGCACCGACAACCGCGTGGCGATCTACAGCGACCGCTATCCCGAACAGCCCCTCGTCATCCAGGGGCCGGGCGCGGGTGCCGACGTCACCGCCGCTGCGCTACTGGACGACGTGCTGGCGATCGGGGCGTGAGTGGAGAGGAGTGAGGAGTGAGGAGTGAGGGGCAGCGCCGGTGGCGCCGCGCGTCAGGAGCAAGCGCTTTTCGCTCACTCCTCACTCCTCTCCACTTACTGCTGCCTCAAGGCGATGCTCCTTTTCAGCGCAGCGCTTCGAGCAGGGCAGCGTTGAAGCGCGCCGGGTCCTCGACCTGCGGCGAGTGGCCCAGGTCGGCGAATTCCACCAGCCTCGCCTTCGGGATTGCCGCCGCCGCGCGCCTGCCCAGCGCCGGGTAGTCGCCGATGCGTTTCGCCACCTCGGGTGGCGCGAGGTCCTTGCCGATGGCGGTGCGGTCCTTCTGGCCGATGAACAGCGTGGTCGGCACCGCGATCTTCGGGAACTCGTGGACCACCGGCTGGGTGAACACCATGTCCGACGTCAGCGCCTGGCTCCACGCCACGGCCTCGCGTCCCTCGCCGGCGTACATGCCGCCGAGCATCCGCACCCATTGTTCGTACTCCGGCTTCCAGGCGCCGTCGTAGTACACCGTGCGCTGGTAGTCGCGGATGCTGTCGAACGAGGTCTTCTGTTCGCGTGCGTACCAGGCATCGACGCTGCGCCACGGCACGCCCTCAGCCTTCCAGTCCTCCAGTCCGATCGGATTGACCAGCATCAGCCGCTCGGTGGCGTCCGGATACTGCAGTGCATAGCGGGCGGCGAGCATGCCGCCCATCGAGTGGCCCACGATCACGGCGCGCTCGATGTCCAGCGAGGCGAGCAATGCCTGCGTGTTGGCCGCCAGTTGCCCGAACGAATACTGGTATCGCTGCGGTTTGCTCGACTTGCAGAAGCCGATCTGGTCGGGCACGACGACGCGGTAACCGGCGCCGGTCAGCGCGGTGATCGCCGCTTCCCAGGTGGCCGCGCAGAAGTTCTTGCCATGCAGCAGCACGACGGTGCGGCCGTTCGGCGTAGTCGGCGCGATATCGAGATAGGCCATCTCCAGCGGCTGCGCCTGCGAATCCAGGGCGAAGGTCTTCACCGGATGCGGATATTCGAAGCCTTCCAGGCGGGCGCCGTAGATTGGCAGCGGCTCCGCCTGTGCCATGGCGCTGGAGGCGAGCAGGACGGCGAGCGCGGCCGGCATCGAGCGTGGATTCTTCATGCAGCGGTCTCTGCGACGGGGCGGGACAGCGTATCGCGGACGCGTTGCGTGGACGTCAATCCCGGGGCGCGGATGGCGACCGATTCGTGGACGGATGATGCGGACCCCGCAGCGCCAGATGGCCGCTGCGCACCAGCTCGCCGGGATCGCGTCGTGCCTGGTCGGCATCGATCGCGGGCAGCGGCAGCGGCGTGGTTTCGTACAACGCCCAGCCATTGCGGCCGTGCGCCTTCACTTCGTAGAGCGCGCGATCCGCGAGCGAGACCAGTTGCTCCCAGCCCAGCAGGTCGGGCGCACCGGGAAACGGCGGATAGCCGATCACGCCCAACGATGCGGTCACCCGCAGCTGCGTGCCGGCGACGTCGACCGGCTCGGCGGCGATCGCCGTGCAGATGCGCCGCCCCAGCGCGTGCAGCTCGTGGCGCGGCATCGGCCGGAACACCATCAGGAATTCCTCGCCGCCCCAGCGGATGACGTAGTCGCCGTCGCGCGACAGCGTGCGAAGGCGGTGCGCCACCGTCTGCAGCACGTGGTCGCCGGCCTGGTGGCCGTGGCCGTCGTTGATCGACTTGAAATGGTCGATGTCCAGCAGCACGAAGGCCAGCACGTCCACGCCGGCGGCGAAGCCGGGCATGCGCTGGTAATAGGCGATGTCGGCGGGCAGTTGCCGGGTCAGGTAGCGGCGGTTGTGCAGACCGGTCAGCGGATCGGTGAGGCTGATCGCCTCCAGTTGCCGGTTGGCCTGCTGCAGGTCGCGCGTGCGCTGCTGCACCAGCCGTTCCAGCGCCACGCGGCGGTTGTGGTGGCGACGCAGCACCCAGCGGTTGGACAGTAGCACCAGGACGCCAAGCACGAGGGCCAGCAGCAGGTAGAACCACGCGCTTTCGTAGAAATACGGCGCGATGGCGAAAGCCTGCGTGGCTGCGGCGCGCCCGGACAGGCCGCTGTTGTTGGTGCCGAGCACCTCGAACACGTAACGGCCCGCCGGCAGGTTGGTGTAGGTCGCACTGCGCTGGTGCGGATCGTCCAGCAGCTTCCACGCGTCGTCGTACCCCCTCAGGCGATAGCGGATGTCGATGTGGTCCGCGGCCTGGAAGCTGAGTGTGGTGAACTCGAAGCGCAGGTCGCGCGCGGCGCTGGGCAGCGCCCATTCCGTCGCGCGCTCGGCGGGTCGCCACTGCTCCTGCACCTGCACGCGTTCGATCACCGATTCGGGCACGTAGGCGTTGTTCAGGGGTTGGTCGGTCGCCATCACCACCACGCCGTCGCGGGTCGGCAGCCACAGCGCGTTGTCGACCAGGAAGCCCCGGCTGTTGCCGGCGCCGTTGCAGCAGTCGCCCTTCTGTCCACCGTGGCGATCGCCGCGCTCGTTGAGCAGCGTCCGCGCGCTCACCTGGAATGCGGGGTCGTCGGCGGCGCTGAGCAGGTCGGCCACCGGCACGCGGTAGATGCCGCGCAGGCCGCCCGCCCACAGGAAGCCGCGGGCGTCTTCGGCGAAGAAGAACGGCGCGTTCGCCGGTATCCCGCGTGCCTTGTCCAGGCGCGTCCAGCGGCGTCCGTCGAACAGCAGCATCATTTCTTCCGACAGCGCACCGGCCAGCCACTGTCCGCCGGCCAGTTCGTGCAGGGAGACGATGTGCGGTGCGTCCAGTCCCGTGCCGGTCAGCGGAAGGGGGACCAGGCGCTCGTCGACGAACTCGTACAGCCCGCTCTGCGTGCCGACCAGCAGCCGGCCATCGCGGCTTTCCAACAGCACGCGCACGCGCACGTCGCGCAGGCCGGCGCGCTCGCCGTAGTGGTGCAGGCGGTCCACGCCCTCGGTCCACCGGTACAGGCCGGTACTGGTGGCGAACCACAGTCGCCGTTCCCGGTCGCGCACGATGCCGTTCACCTGTGCGGCGTCCATCGCCGCCAGCGCGCGCGGACGCTGCACGCGGCCATCGCGATACAGCGCGGCGCCGTCGCGCGTGCCGATCCAGGTCTGCCCGTTCTCCGGCAGCAGGCTATAGGCGGCCGGATGGGGCAGCTCGCTGCCCTTGACCAGCGAGCGGAAGCGGCCGTTTTCCAGCACGCTCACGCCGTCGTCGCTGCCGACCCAGACGCGCCCATCCGGCGCCTGCGCGATGGACCACAACAGGGGCTGGTGCAGACCCTCCGCGCGGCTGTAGCGCCGGGTCCAGCCATTCCACGCCCGGCTGACGCCTTCGTTGTTGCTGCCGAACCACAGATTGGACTCGCGGTCCTCATGGAAGGCGCGGATTTCCGCCAGCGGCCCGGTCGCCGGGATCCGCTCCAGCAGCCGGCCCTTCTGCAGCCGGTAGAGCAGGTTGCGGGTGCTGGCCCACAGGATGCCGTCGCGGTCTTCGTGCAGGGCCTGCACGCCGCCGCTGACGGCCGCCACGGTGGGGTCGCGCCGCCAGTGCGTGCCATCGAACACGAACAGGCCCGTGTCGCTGCCGGCCCACAGGCGGCCGTCGTGGCGGGCCAGCGAGGTGACCGTGGCGGGGGAGGGTGCGGCGGGCAGCTTCAGCACGCGCTGGCCGGTGCCATCGAAGGCGTGCACGCGCCCGCGTGCGCCGACCCAGAGCGTGCCGTCGTCGTCCACGTGCAGGGCGAGCGCGCCGCCGTCGTCGATCGGATGCAGCGTCTGCAGGCGGTCGGCCACCACGACCATGACGCCGCGGGACGTGGCCAGCAGAAGGCGGCCGCGGACGTCGCGGGCCAGGGCGCGCACGTCGACGACGCCCGCGGCTTCGCCGGGCGCGAGGGGCAGCGTCTTGATGCGGTTGCCGTCGCGCACGGCCAGTCCCTGCGGCGTGCCGATCCACAGGCGACCGTCGCGGTCGGTATGCAGGGCCTGGATCCAGGTGCTCGGCAGTTCCGGCGTGTTGTCGAGATCGAAGTTGGTGAAGCGGACGCCGTCGAAGCGGCTCAACCCCGCCTGCGTGCCGAACCAGAGGTAGCCGGGCTTGTCCTGGGCGATGGCCAGCACGCTGAGCTGGGGCAGGCCCTGTTCCAGCGCCCAGTGGTTGCGCACGTAGTGGTGGAACGACTTGGACGGATCCAGCGCCTGCGCCGACGGGCAAAGCCCAGCTATCCCGCCCAGCAGGGGCAGGCACCAGGCCGCCAGTCGGCGCCGCCACGATGGCCAGCCGCGGCGGGACGTGTCCGTGGATTCGGACAGGGCGCGTCTCCGGTAAGTAGGTTTACCAAGAACGGTATCGGCGGGGTTCTGCAGGCCTAAAGGGGCAGGGGCCCGGGCCGGTGCAGGGTCGTACCGTGGTGGTGAAAACGCGGTGCGCGGCGCTTGGTGGCCAATCCGGCCGAAGTCAGGTGCCCGGACAAGGCCACGGCCGCATGCGGGGCGTGCGCCGGTGTGTCGAGTCCAGGGTTTCGCTGGCGGGATTTCGTTCGTGGTGAGCCCGTCGAACCACGCTCTTTGCGGACGACCGGCAGATCAAGGCAGTCCCGCTCTACCGTGAAAAGCGTGGTTCGACAAGCTCACCACGAACGGGATATTCGGATGACCATCTGAAGGTCTATCGCACTTGCGTAGCCCGGATAAGGCTGAAGGCCGCATCCGGGGCGCCATGTGGCCTGCAATTCGGAAGGCAGCATCCGGGACGTCCGCGGGTCTGTCGGACCCCGGGTGCACTCTGCTTACCCGGGCTACGCTTGCTCCCGGGTTTCGCTGCGCTCTACCCGGGCTACGTAGGCCCGATCCCGTTCGTGGTGAGCCTGTCGAACCACGCGCTTTGCGTGGAGTGGGCAGATCAGGTCGTAGCCAGGGTAAGGCCGAAGGCCGCGTCCGGGGGGAGCCGCGTGGCCTGCCATTCGGAAGGCCGCATCCGGGACGTCCGCGGGTCTATCGGACCCCGGGTGCGCTGGCTTGCCTGCGCTACGCTGGCTGTGAGGTCAGATGCCGCACCAGGTAAGCGTCAATGGCGGACGTTTGTGCCGGAAGATCGCTTGCATGCCACGTCCGGCAATCATCCGCCTCGAGGTTGGGCACGAATGGTCGCCAACGTGTAAGCGTGCCGCGGAAGACCCGACCATGTCGCACGGTGCCATCCGGCAGGCCGATCAGAATGTCGGCCACGCTGTCCAGATCGGCTGAGCCCTGCCCCGATTCCTCTCGCAACTCGCGGCAGGCACAGGCGTCGGCCGTCTCTCCCGCGTCAACAAAGCCGCCCGGCAACTCCCATGCCGCGCGTCTCGGGTTGTGCACGAGCATTACGTTGTCGTCGAGGGTGGCGATCACCAGGGCAAAGGCGGGTAGCACGGCAGGATCGCTGGCGATGATGGACAGCAGGCGTTCCCCGCGCTCGTTGACGATGTCTTCGCTCAACACTCGATCACGTTCACCGCCAACCCGCCGCGGCTGGTTTCCTTGTACTTGTCCTGCATGTCGCGACCGGTGTCGCGCATGGTCTTGATGACCTTGTCGAGCGAGACCTTGTGCTTGCCGTCGCCGCGCATGGCCATGCGGCTGGCGTTGATCGCCTTCACCGCGCCCATCGCGTTGCGTTCGATGCAGGGGATCTGCACCAGGCCGCCGATCGGGTCGCAGGTCAGGCCCAGGTTGTGCTCCATGCCGATCTCGGCGGCATTCTCGATCTGGCTGGGGCTGCCGCCCAGTGCCGCGACCAGGCCGCCGGCGGCCATCGAACAGGCCACGCCCACTTCGCCCTGGCAGCCCACCTCGGCGCCGCTGATGCTGGCGTTTTCCTTGTAGAGGATGCCGATGGCCGCCGCGGTCAGCAGGAAATCGAACACGCGCTGCTCGCTGTTGCCCGGGCAGAAACGGTCGTAGTAGTGCAGCACCGCCGGGATGATGCCGGCCGCACCGTTGGTGGGCGCGGTGACCACGCGTCCGCCGGCGGCGTTCTCCTCGTTCACCGCCAGCGCGTACAGGTTGACCCAGTCCAGCACCGTCAGCGGATCGCGCATGGCGGCTTCCGGCTTGCTGGACAGCTCGCGATGCAGCGCGGGCGCGCGACGCGAGACATGCAGGCCACCGGGCAGCGTGCCTTCCTCGCGGATGCCGCGCGCCATGCACGACTGCATGGCGTTCCAGATGGCGCGCAGGCCGTCGCGGATCTCGTCCTCGCTGCGCCAGGCCTTTTCGTTCTCGAACATCAGGCCGGCGATGCTCAGGCCGCTGCGCTGGCACTGCGCCAGCAACTCGTCGCCGCTCTTGAACGGATACGGCAACGGCGTTTCGTCGGCGACGATGCGATCGACCGCCGCGTCGTCCTGGTTGACCACGAAACCGCCGCCGACCGAGTAGTAGTCGCGCGTGGCGATCACCTCGTCGTTGGCGTCGAACGCGGTGAAGCGCATGCCGTTGGTGTGGTACGGCAGCTTCTGCCGCTTGTTCATCAGCAGGTCCCGCTTCTCGTCGAAGGCGACCTCGTGGGTGCCGCCCAGCAGGATGCGCTTGCCGGTGCGGATGCGTTCCAGCGCGGGCGGGATGAGGTCCGGGTCGATCTCGTTGGGGTAATGGCCCTCCAGCCCCATCAGCACGGCCTTGTCGGTGCCGTGGCCGCGACCGGTCAGCGCCAGCGAGCCGAACACTTCGGCGCGGATGCGCACCACGTCCCGCAGGCGGTCGGCATCGACCAGCCAGCGCGCGACGAAGCGCGCCGCCGCCCGCATCGGGCCCACGGTGTGCGAGGAACTGGGACCGATGCCGATCTTGAACAGGTCGAACGTACTGACTGCCATGCTGCGAACCGCCGCGGAAAGGCCGCTATTCTAAGCACGTAGACGTCCGACGCCCTTCATGCCTCATCCGCCATGCTCCTGATCCTCTATCAACGCGACGACTGCCACCTGTGCGACCTCGCGCTGGACGTGCTTGCCGAAGCGCGCATTCCCGAGTTCGAGAGCGTTTTCATCGATGGCGACGAGGCGCTGGAAGCGCATTACGGCATCCGCGTGCCGGTGCTGCATCGCAGCGACACCGGTGCGGAACTGGACTGGCCGTTCGATGCGGCCCGCGTCACGGCCTGGCGGTCATGACCCTGGGCGGCGTGTCCTGCTGGATGGCGGTGCTCGGCATGGCATCGGCCAGCGCTGCGGCAGGCGATGTCGACCTGGCGAAGGCCGGTGCCGGCGCCGCATTCGCCTGGGAGGGACGCACGCTGGCGCAGGTGCTGCCCGTGGATGGCATCGATCGCATCGTGCTGCTGAAGGCGACGACCAGCGCGCCTGCCAGCCTCGACCTGCATAACCTTCGCCGCATGCTGCGCGATGCCGCCGATGCGCCGCTGCACGAGGCGGACGACGGCGCGCGGACGTTCCTGCAATTGGGCGGCCACGACACGATCTGGGAGGCCGTGCTGCTGACGCGGACCGGCGAGGTGTTCGGGCTGGTCGTGCGTGCCGAGGGCGAAGCCGCGCACGTACCCGGCCGCCATCGCGGCTGCCTCACCGACGCGGCGGGCCGGCGAGGGTGCTTCGGGATTCCGCCGGCCTCCGCCGAGTGACGGGGCCGCTCCTCAGGGCGCGGGCTTCAACACGACCCGGGTACTGATCGCGACTTCGTTCGGGATCGTCGACGTATCGGCCCAGTCGCCGCCGCCCACGCCGAAGTCCAGGCGCTTCACGGTCGCCTTGCCGGCGAGCACGGGCTGCGCACCGGGCGTCCAGGTGAAGGTCAGCGTGACCGGCTTGCTGACGCCGCGCAGCGACAGCGTGCCGTCGGCGGCATACTGGTTGCCGCCCAGCGACCGGAACTTGGTCGCGGTGTAACGCGCCTGCGCGAACTTGCCCACGTTGAAGAAGTCGCCCGACAGCAGGGTGTCGTCGCGGTCCTTGTTGCCGGTCTGCGTGCCGGCCAGCTGGATGGCGACATCCAGCTTGCCGGTGGCCAGCTGCGCGGGATCGAAGCTCAGCGTGGTGGTGAAGCCGCCGAACTTGCCGGTGAAGGTTTCGCCCTGGTAGTTGCTGGCGAACACGAGCGTGGAGCCCGGCGCCTGCACGTAATCGGCGGCGGCGGCCTGGCCGGCGGCGGCCATCAGCAGGGAAGCGAGCGCCAGGCGCATGCGGTCAGCGGTTCTCATCGAGCGAATCCTGTGGGGTGGAGGAGAGCGGTACGGGCGACGGCGCGACCGGTGCGGCGACGGGCGCGCGCCGACCCGGCAGCATGCGGCGCAGGGTGGCGTCGCCTTGGAACAGGTGGTGGTACAACGCGGCGCCGGCATGCGCCAGCACCAGGACCACCAGCACCCAGAACAGCAGCTCGTGCGCGCCTTCGGCGGCGTCGTGCACGCCTTCGTTGCGGCCGGTGATGGCGGGCAGGTTGAACAGCTTGAACCACTGCAGCGGGTAGCCGGCGGACGAGTTCAGCACCCAGCCCGACAGCGGGATCGCGAACAGCAGTGCGTACAGCAGGAAGTGGGTCACCGAGGCGATGCGCTGCTGCCAGGTGGGCGTGCCGGGCACGGGCGCGGGTGCACCGGCATACAGGCGCCACATCACGCGCAACACCACGAGGGCCAGGATGGTCAGGCCGATCGACTTGTGCAGGGCGTAGATGTCGATCTTGCGCGGCCCGTTCGGCAGGTCGCCCATGGTCAGGCCCAGGTAGGCCATCACCAGGATCAGCACCACGATGAGCCAGTGGAACAACTGGCTGACGGCGCCCCAGCGGTCGTCGGTGTTCTTCAGGGTCATGGTGTCGGCTCCGGGAGCGGGGAAGGCGGGGGGGTGCCGGCGTCGTCCTCGGCCTTGCCGTCGTAGGTCGCCTCGGCTTCGATGCGCAGTTCGACCTCGTCGCCGATCACCGACTTCCACGCGGTGATGCCGAAATCGGCGCGGCTGAGCCGGGTGGTCGCGGAAAAGCCCACCGTGCGCCGGAACGGCGGCATCGGGTGGCGCTTGGCGGCATTGAGCGTGACGTCGAGGATGACCTCGCGCGTCACCCCGCGCAGGCTGAGGTCGCCGTGCACCTTCGCATGCGTGGCGTCGACCGGCTCCACCCGCGTGGAGACGAAGCGCGCTTCCGGATGGCCTTCCGCGTCGAGCAGCGACTTCGCCAGCGTGGCCTTGTTCCAGTCGGCATCGCCCAGGTCGATGCGGGCGATCGGCACCCGCACGTCCACGCGCGCACGGCTCCAGTCGTCCGGATCGAACACGACGGTGCCGGTGCTGCCGGACACGGTGCCGATCGCATTGGAGAAACCCGCATGCGAGATGGCGAACATCACGCGCGTGTGGACGGGGTCCAGCGCGTACTCGGCGAGGGTGTCGCGTGCGGCGGCAACGGCGGGCAGCAGCGCCAGCAGGCAGAGCGAGCGCAACAGCGCGCGACGGGCGGTGGATCCGGGCATGGGGACGGATTCTAGGGGCCGGCCCATGAAGATACCCCGCTTGCGCCTGCAACGGTCCGTTGCGACGATGCCCGGCAGGGGCGACCACGGAAGAGGGACGGGCAGGAATGGCGATGCGTGCGTGGGGGTTGCTGTTGTGCTGCCTGCTGTTGTGCGCGCCCGCGCCCGCCGCCGTGCCGGAGATTCCGCGCTTCCGCCTGCTCGGGGCCGGCGACGGCCTGCCGTCCACCACCATTCCCGCCCTGGCGCGCGACCGCGCGGGGCATCTGTGGATCGCCACCTGGGATGGCCTGGCGCGCTACGACGGCGTCAGCTTCCGGGTCTGGCGCCACGACCCCGCCGATCCCGCCTCGCTGGCCGGCAACGTGGTGCAGGCGCTGCACATCGATGCGCGCGATCGCATCTGGGTGGCCACCGAGAACGGCGGTCTCGGCATGATGGATGTCGACCGTCGCGGGTTCCGCCACTACCGCCAGGCGCAGCATCCGCAGATGGGCAGCGACGACGTGTTCGCCATCACCAGCCGCGGCGACGACGTGTGGTTCGGCACCTTCGGCGGTGGCCTGCACCGGCTGGCGGCCGACGGCCGCATCACCCGCTTCGCGGCCGCGGCGGACGGCGAGGACGGCCTGCCGTCGGACAGCGTGCTGTCGCTGGCCTTCGATGCGCGGGGCGTACTGTGGATCGGCACGATGGGCGGTCTGGCCCGCTACGAAAACGGCCGGCTGCGCCGGCTGGCGCTGCCGAGCGGCGAGGGCCCGATCATCTACTCGGTGACGGCGGACGGCGATGCGATGTGGGTCGGCGCGTCCGATGGCGTGCATCGCTGGTCACCGCAGGGCGGCTGGAGGTCGCCGCCGTGGTCGCCGATGTTCGCGCGGCCCAACGCGCTGATCGCGATGACCAGCGATGGCCAGGGCGAGTACTGGCTGGCCAGCCAGGGTGGCCTGTGGCGCACCGAAGGCGACCGCGCACCGGCGCCGGTGAACTACGACGCGCAGAACGTCGGCATCGGTCGCGTGCTGCAGACCGTGCTGGCGCTGCCGGACGGCGGCCTGTGGGTACCGGTGCCGACGCGCGGCCTGGCCTACCTGCGCTCGGACTGGCGGCGGATCGCGGCGTTCTCGTCGGCACAGGGACTGGGCGGCGGCCTGTATCGCGGCCTGTCGCAGGCCGGCACCGACGGCATCTGGATCGGCAGCAGCACCGGCAAGGTGGAACGGCTGGATACGCGCGGCGGAGAGGTCACGCCGCTGCCGCATCACGCCGCATTGCTCGGCGAACTGCGGATCACCTCGCTGCGCCAGGATCGCCACGGCCTGCTGTGGATCGGTCATCGCAACGGCCTGATCCGGATCGATCCGCGCACCGGCGCCCTGCGGCAGTGGGGGCAGGCGGGCGAGGACGCGGTGCCGGACGGCACCTCGATCGACTGGCTGGTCGAGGCGCCGGACGACACGCTGTGGCTGGTCTCGCAGATGGGCAGCGTGCAGCAGCGCGACCTCGCCACCGGCCGCGTGCTGCGCAGCCTGGTCAAGCAGGAGGACGGCAGCGGCCTGCCCGATATCGAAGGCATCGCGGTGTCGCCGGACGGGCGCGTGTGGCTGGGGGGAGCGGCCGGCATGATGGCCTGGGAGGCCGGCGCGGAGCGCTTCGTGGCGATTGAGGCGATGGGCGGCGAGCGCGTGTACGCCTTCGCCTTCGAGCATGCCGACCGCCTGTGGCTGCACCGCATGTCCGGCGTGGAAGCGTGGCGCCGGCAGGCCGGGCGCTGGACGCGCGAACGGCGCATCGGCGCCGCGGAGGGATTGCCGGCGGTCGAATCGACCGGCCTGGCGGTGGATCCGCAACGGCGCGTCTGGCTGGGCACGCGCCGTGGCCTTTTCCGCATCGACCCCAACCTGCAGGGGTCGCGCGCGCTGCTGCGCAACTTCGGCGTGCGCGAAGGCCTGCTGAGCCAGGAACTCAACGACCGCGGCCTGCTGATGACGGTGGACGGCCTGCTGGCGACGACGGCGGCGGACGGTTCGGTGGCGCTGCTCGACACGCAACTGCCGGACCCGCGGCCGCTGACCCCGAACCTGGTGCTGGACAGCCTGCAGGTGAGCCGGGGCGACGACATCAGGCCGCTGCGGATCGACCAGCCGCTGGTGCTGCAACCCGACGACCACGAGCTGCTGGTCGGCACCCGCCTGCTGAGTTACGAGAATCCGCTGGGCAACCGCTACCGGTCGCTGCTGGAAGGCTTCGACAGCAACTGGCTCGACCACGGCGCGACGGGCGAACGCGTGTTCTCCACGCTCACGCCGGGCCGCTACACGCTGCGCGTGCAGGCCTACGACGCGGCCGGCAACGCCTCGCGCGAACTCGTCCTGCCCGTGCGGGTGCTGCCGCCGTGGTGGCGCAGTCCGTGGGGCATGGCGCTGTTCGCCCTGCTGGGCGTGATGCTGCTGCTGATGGCCGGTGCCGCCTATCGACGGCGGGTCAGCCGTCGCACGGCCTGGCAGTTGGCCGAACACAAGCGTGCGCTGGCCGAACAGGCCTCGCTGGCCAAGACCCGCTTCCTGGCCACGCTGGGCCACGAGATCCGCACGCCGATGACCGGGGTGCTGGGCATGACCGAACTGCTGCAGGCCACGCCGCTGGACGCGCAGCAGAAGGGCTACGCCGATGCCATCCAGCGCGCCGGCACGCACCTGCTGCGCCTGGTCAACGATGCGCTGGACCTGGCGAAGATCGAGGCGGGCAAGCTGGAACTGCAGCAGGTCGACTTCGATCTGCACGCGCTGCTGGCCGACGTGGCCGCGCTGATGGGGCCGGTGGCCGGCAAGCGCGGACTCGCCTTCCAGGACGGCATCGCCGACGGCGTGCCGCGGCTGGTGCGCGGCGATCCGCTGCGGCTGCGGCAGATCCTGCTCAACCTGCTGGGCAACGCGATCAAGTTCACCGAAGCCGGCCACGTCTCGCTGCATGCGGTGCCGCTGTCGCCGCAGGGCGTTCGCCTGACCGTCGGCGACACCGGCCCCGGCATCAATGCCGAGCAGCAGACGCGGCTGTTCCGCCGCTTCGAGCAGGCGGAAGGCGCGCAGACCACGGCGCGCTACGGCGGCAGCGGGCTGGGCCTGGCGATCTGCCAGGAGCTGGCGGTGGCGATGGGCGGGCAGATCGGCGTGGACAGCGCGCCGGGCCGGGGTACGCGGTTCTCCGTCGACCTGCCGGCGTTGCAGCCGCTCGCGCAGGGCGCAGCGCGTGCGGCATCAGCCATGGAAACGGCACGTACGCCGGCCGCGATCGGGCCGCTGGACATCCTGCTGGTCGAGGACGACGCGACCGTCGCCGAGGTGGTGGCCGGGCTGCTGCGCGCGCGCGGACATCGCGTGACGCACGCGCCGCACGGCCTGGCCGCGCTGGCGGACGTGGTCACGACCGACTTCGACCTGGCGTTCCTTGACCTGGACCTGCCGGGCCTGGACGGCATGGCGCTGGCACGGCAGTTGCGCCTGCAGGGCGTGACCACGCCGCTGGTCGCCCTGACCGCGCGCACCGATGCCGAAGCCGAACCGCTGGCGCGGCAGGCGGGATTCGACGATTTCGTCCGCAAACCGGTGACCGGCGACATGCTGGCGGATGTCATGGCCAGAGTGATCGGGGATGCGGCAGCACCGCACGACAACAGAGGGGAGCACGGATGATCCAGGCAAGACACCGGAAGGCATGCGGTGCCCTGAGGGTGGCCGCCTGCGTGCTCGCGGCACTGGTCGCTTCTTCGCATGCGGCGGCGACCGGGACGCAGGCCGGGCGTCCGTTCCTTGGCGGCTTCCTGCAGGAGAGCCGGATCCTGTATCCGCTGAGGATCGGTGCGTGGACCGCCCGCGACGAGCACCTCTACGAGCAGGCCGAAGCGGGCGCGTCGGTGCGCTACCAGCATGGCGACCGGCGCGACCAGTGGATCGACGTCTATTTCTATCCGGCCGGCATCGTGCCGGATGAGCGCGTGCGCGCGATGGCGCAGGGAACGGTGGACGGCATCCGCGCATTGCCGGGGAACGACGGGCTGCCGGCGGGCGAACTGGAGACGTCGCAGGTTGCGCTTGCCGGCGACGAGGATCGCCGGCCCGTCTCGCTGTACTCGGCCGGTTTCATGCTCGCCCGCGACGGCACGCGCTATTCGTCGGCGATGACGTTGCTGGCGAAAGACCTGTACTACATCAAGGGTCGCTACAGTGGCGAGGCGGCGACCCACACGCCGGAGACCCTGCGCGCCGCGTTGAAGGAGTTCACGTCGCAGCTGGTGCGTGACACCCGGCTCTACAGCACCGGCGAGTGCTGGATGCCGCCGCCGATCTTGCAGGTCGCGGCGCCGGACCCGAAGGCGGCAGGGGCGCTGGTGGACATCGGCAGCGAGGGCGCGGCACGGGCGGTGGGCTTCGCCGATCGCGTCGAGGCGGTGGATGCCGGTTCGTCCGAGGCGGTGATCGCGCAGTTCCTGGCGTACAGCACGAGCGGGCGCCGGATCGCCGGCTGCAACCCGCCCGAGGACATGACCCCGACCGTGCCCGACGGGATGCGCGAACTGCGCCTGGAATACCGGATGCCGCCCGAGCGCAGCGACGGCACCACGCCGCGCCTGGGCACTCCGCGCTCCGGCGTGGGCTGATGCGCTCAGCGCAGCCGGCGGACTTCCATCACGCCCAGGATCGGGTCGTAGTAGAACCAGTCGCTCGCCTGGCCGGCGAGCCAGTCGATGCGCGCGCGGGCCGGCATCGGCACGCGGCAGAGCACGCCCAGGCCGTAGTCGTCGCCGGTTGCGGCGGGCGACGGCGGCGCATCCGCCAGCAGGTCGGCCAGCGATGCCGGCTTCTCGCCCCAGGTCAGGCAGTCCGCAGCCGTGCTGCTGTCGGCGGGCCAGTCCATGCGGGCCCAGAACGCCTCGCGCCCGCGCGCCGCCAACGGATGCGCGTCCACCCTGTCGTCGTCCGAGGTGCGCGTGATGCGCCAATGCGCGCCTTGCGGCTGCACGATCCAGACCACCTCGTCGGGGTTGTCGGTGGCGCCGTGGCCGTACTGCCCGGTAAACGGATCGGGTTCGCCGGCCCGCGCGAGGGCGGACACGGCGAATGCCAGGGCCGGCAGGGCAAACCACCAGGGCGGGAGGCGCATCGGATCAGTCCGCCCAGGATTCGACATACAGGGTGCGGGTGGCATCGTCGGGATCGACATGGATCCAGATGCCGCCAGCATCGGACCTGGGCAGGTACAGGCCGTCGTCGGCCTCCAGCATGGCGCAGGCGGTGGCCGGCGCTTCGTCGGCGAGCGTCCGGGCCAGGCAGCTGGCTTCGACGAAACGCCGGATCTCCGGCCCTGCGGCCGCGAACGGCGCAGCCAGCACGTACTGGTGGTCGCCCCAGCGCTGCGAATCCATCAGCCGCACTTCCGCGACGGGGTGGCCGGCGAGCTGCACGCGGCCGGGATGCAGCAGGGCGCGCGCGCTCACCGCGGTAAGCGCCTCCTGCGCGTCGTCGGCCAGCGTGTCTTCACAGTCCAGTTCGATCCGCGCCACCCGCGTGCGCCATGCCGGCGCCAGTTCGTCCACGCGGCGTGCGCGGATGCGCTCGCAGGTGGGCGAGGCCTGCAGTCCCTGCACCGCATGCTCCTCCGGCACCACCATCACCAGCGCGGGAAAGTCGCCGCCGGCAACGTGCAGCGGGGGCGGTGGATCGGCCTCGCCCGCGTGGACGCGCGCACCGGCCACCAGCAGCAGGCCGGCGGCGGCGAAAGCGAGCAGGTGGCGGCATTCCATTGCGTCACTCCGGTGGGTGGAACGGGGACGTCAGCGCGCGCTGTAGGCGTGGACTTCGTCCACCAGCACGGCGACGTGGTCGGGGTTCATGTCCGGCGACATGCCGTGGCCGAGATTGAACACGTGGCCGTCGCGCGAGCCGCCGTTGCCGTCGCGGTAACTGTCGAGCGCACGGCGCACCTCGCGGCGGATCGACTCGGGCGAACCGTACAGGGTGGCCGGGTCCAGGTTGCCCTGCAGCGCCACCTTGCCCTGCGTGCGGCGCGCGGCCTCGCCCAGTTCGACCAGCCAGTCCACGCCGACGCCGTCGGCGCCGCTGGCGGCGAGGTCTTCCAGGTACGCCGCCGTGCCCTTGCCGAACAGGATCAGCGGCACATGTTCATCCCGCTCGCCCTGAGCCTGTCGAACGGCGCCGCGATCCAGTTCGCGCGCGATGCGCTGCAGGTACGGCAGCGAGAATTCGCGGTACATCGCCGGGCTCAGCACACCGCCCCAGGTGTCGAACACCTGCAGCGCCTGCGCGCCGGCCGCGCGCTGCGCGGCGAGATAGGCGATCACCGCGTCCGTGTTGATGGACAGCAGGCGGTGCAGCGTGTCCGGATCGTTGAGCGCCATCGCCTTGATGCGGGCGAAGTCCTTGCTGCCGCCGCCTTCGACCATGTAGCAGGCCAGCGTCCACGGGCTGCCGGAGAAGCCGATCAGCGGCACCTTGCCGTCCAGCTCGCGGCGGATCACCCGCACCGCATCCATCACGTAGCGCAGCTCGGTTTCCATGTCCGGCACGCCCAGCTTCGCCGCGTCGGCGGCGCTGCGCACGGTGCGCTCGAACTTCGGGCCTTCGCCTTCCACGAAGTACAGGCCCAGCCCCATCGCATCGGGCACGGTCAGGATGTCGGAGAACAGGATCGCCGCATCCAGGTCGAAGCGGCGCAGCGGCTGCAGGGTCACTTCGCAGGCCACCTCCGGATTCTTCGCCATGCCGAGGAAGCTGCCGGCCTGCTTGCGCGTGGCCCGGTACTCCGGCAGGTAGCGGCCGGCCTGGCGCATCAGCCACACGGGCGTGCGGTCCACGGGTTCGCGGCGCAGGGCGCGCAGGAAGCGGTCGTTCTTCAGGGGCGTCATCGGAGTTCCGGGGGGAAGGGTTACCTGGGCGCGTCGGCGCCGCGGGCGAACATCAGCTGGAAGCCGCGCTTGAGGTGGCTGTCGCGCGCCTTCTCGAACGCGGCGTTCGCCTCGTCCTGCAGCAGGTACTGTTCGCGCTTCAGCGACGCGCGCCCGCCGATCTGGCCGGTTTCGCGCAACAGCTCCCAGCCGCCGAACAGGTCGGGCTGCAGGGTCAGCTGGACGTAGCGGGGGGCTTCGCCCGCGTCGGGGCGTTGCTGGAGGAAGACGCGCATGGTCGCATTTTAGCCGGACAGCACGGCCAGCACGCGCGCCTCGTCCACGTCCGGCACCACCTCGGCCTGGCCCAGGCCCCGCCACAGCACCAGGCGCAGGCGGCCGGCCAGGTTCTTCTTGTCCAGGCGCATGCGGGCCAGCAGGGCCTCCGGCGCGAGGCCGGCGGGAATGCGGACCGGCAGGCCATAGGCGGCCAGCAGCCGTTCCAGGCGGTCGGCGTCGGCGGCGGACGCCATGCCCAACTGGGCGGACAGTCGTGCGGCCAGCACCATCCCCACCGCCACCGCTTCGCCATGGTTGAGGTTGTCGTTGCCCACGCCGCCGTAGCCCTGTTCGGTCTCGATGGCATGGCCGAAGGTGTGGCCGAAGTTCAGCAGGGCGCGCTCGCCCTTCTCCAACGGGTCACGCGCGACGATCTCGGCCTTGTGTTCGCAGCTGGCGGCGATGGCCAGCGCCAGCGCGTCGGTATCCATCGCCAGCAGCGCCCCGCGTTCCTGTTCAAGCCACTGGAAGAAGCGTGCATCGCGGATGGCACCGTATTTGATCACTTCGGCCAGACCGGCGCGCAGTTCGCGCGGCGGCAGCGTCGCCAGCGCATCGGTGTCGGCGAACACCGCCCGCGGCGGATGGAAGGCGCCGACCAGGTTCTTGCCCTGCGGAATGTCCACCGCCGTCTTGCCACCCACCGACGAATCCACCATCGACAGCAGCGTCGTCGGCACCTGCACGCAGTCCACGCCGCGCATCCAGCAGGCCGCCGCGAATCCGGCCAGGTCGCCGACCACGCCGCCGCCGAGCGCCACCACGCACGCGTCGCGCGTCGCGCCCAGCGTCGCCAGCGCCTCGATGGCATGGCCGAAGTGGGCCAGCGTCTTCGACTCCTCGCCGGCCGGCAGGATGAAGGTGCCGATGGCCAGGTCCGGCCGCGCGCCGTGCAGGGCCTCGCGCACGGTGCCGGCGTACAGCCGCGCCACGATCGAGTCGCTGACCAGCAGCACGTGGCGACCGCGCACGTGCTGCGCCAGCGCGGCGCCGTCGGCCAGCAGGCCGGGGCCGATGGCGATGGTGTAGGGCGTGTCGCCGCCGACATCGACGGTGCGGAGCTGGTTCATGCGTTCTCTTCGATGGGCTGCCAGCGGTGCGCCAGCAGCTGGGTCAGGCGGGCGGTCGCCTCGGGCGGCGTCAGGCCGTCGGTGTCCAGCGTCAGGTCGGCCACCTCGCGGTACAGCGGTTCGCGCGTCGCCGCCATGTCATGCAGCACCTGCTCGCGGTCCGGGCGCTGCAGCAGGGGGCGGTTGGTGCAGCGGCCCAGGCGCTTCAGCTGCGCTTCCACGCTGACCTGCAGGTAGACCACGTAGCCGCGTTGCTTCATCCGCGTGCGGTTGTCGGCATCCAGCACGGCGCCGCCGCCGGTCGAGATCAACTGGCCATGCCCGGCCAGCAGTTCGTGCAGGGTGGCCTTCTCGCGCTCGCGGAAACCGGCCTCGCCCACGTGCTCGAACAGCGTGGCGATGCTGGCGCCGGTGCGGTCCACGATGGCCTGGTCCGCATCCACGAACACCAGCCCGAAGCGCTCGGCCACGCGCTTGCCGATGGAGGTCTTGCCGGCCCCGGTGGGGCCGACCAGGATCAGGTTGGGGGCCGGATTCATGATGGGACAGATGCTAGCACCGCCCGCGCGCGTGGCGTGGACTTAACACCTGCAGGACTACGGTGGCGGTCCGGCGCCGTGCCGGAGCAACCGAAGAGGCAGCACCATGTCCGTCGCCAAGATCATCGAGGTCAATGCGTCGTCGAAGACCAGCATGGAAGACGCCGTGAAGGTCGGCCTGAAGAAGACCTCCGAGACCGTGAAGAACATCAAGGGCGCCTGGGTCAACGAGATCAAGGTGGTCACCGACGATGGCGGTAACGTCACCGAGTGGCGGGTGAACCTGCGGATCAGTTTCGTGGTGGAGTGAGGCGCGAAAGCCCTGTAGGAGCGACGTCAGTCGCGACCGCGGATCGGCTGTGCACGGGAATCGCCTGGGCCTGGATGGCATGGCGCCATTTCATGCATCGTGGCAGCGGGGTGCATGCGGTCGCGACTGACGTCGCTCCTACAACGAGCGAAGCGGCTGCCGCGCCTCATCGAGAGGAATCGTCCTGTCCGCCATCCCCGGAAGCGTCGCCAGCAGGTGACGGCTGGTGCGCTCGTAGTGCTGGATGAAGCGGTCCAACTGCGCGCGGTCCATGCCGGTCCGCTGTGGATCGCGCGCAACGAGGGCCTGTTCCTGCTGCCAGCGCCAGGTCCGCACGATCCCGAAGCCGGGCGGCTGCAGGAACCAGAGTGCGTCGATGCGTGACCAGAGCGCCGGGTAGTCGTGGCGCAAGGCGTCGTTGGAGTGGCGTCGCCAGCGCCCGTCCGCGTCTTCGTCGCGTTCCAGCGCGTTGAGCGGCGTGGCCAGCGCCGTCTCGTCCTGCGGCGTGGCCCCCACGCACCAGCCCTCGAACACCACCAGGTCCACGCGTCCCGTCACCTGCTGCCATCGGTGCGCGCGATCATCGGCCAGCTTGTCGAAGCGGGGCAGGGCGACGTCGTGACCCGCCTTCAGCGCGTCCAGCACGCGGCAGCCGAGCGCCACCTCGTGCGTGCCCGGCGGCCCCCGGGTGGCGAGCAGCGGATGGACCTCGACCGCGAGCCGCTGGCGCTGCGCGCGCGTCAGGTACAGGTCGTCGAGCGACAACACGGCCACCTGCAGGTGCTCGGCCTTCGCCCGTGCGGCGATCTGCGCGGCCAGCGTCGATTTGCCGCTTCCCTGCAGGCCGCTGATCGCGAACACCGGCGTGGGCGCGGCAACCGCCCGCGCCGCTGCCAGGGCCTCCGCGACCAGCCATACGGGAAATCCACCGGGATGCGTTGACTGCGCCATCGCGCGACAATAGCGCATGCCCGGTGCGCGGGCGCCGACGGCCCATGCCATGACCGACCTGTACGCCGAAGCTCTGTCCACGTTCGCCACGCTGTTCGGCGAAGCGAAGGCCGCGGGCACTGAAGTCGAACCGAATGCGATGACCCTGGCCACCGCCACGCGCGACGGCCGTCCTTCCGCACGCACCGTGCTGCTGAAGGCCTACGACGAGCGCGGCTTCGTGTTCTACACGCATACGCACAGCCAGAAGGGGCGCGAACTGCACGACAATCCGCGCGCGGCGTTGCTGTTCCTGTGGCGCAGCCTGCGCGAAGCCGGCATCCAGGTGCGGGTGGAGGGCGCCGTCGCGCCGGTCACGGACGCCGAAGCCGATGCCTACTTCGCCTCACGCCCGCGGCAGAGCCAGCTCGGCGCCTGGGCGTCGATCCAGTCGGAGACGCTGGATTCGCGCGAGGCGTTCGACATGCGCGTGGCCGAGGTGGAAGCGCGTTTCGCCGGGCGCGACGTGCCGCGTCCCGACGGCTGGAGCGGCTACCGCGTGGCGCCGGAGGCGATCGAGTTCTGGTACGGCGCGCAGTTCCGCCTGCACGAGCGCTGGCGTTACGAGTGCGACAGCGCCGGCGCATGGAGCAAGCGGATGCTGTTCCCTTGAGCCCTCGCATACGAACCGCATCCGCGGCCGACATCGATGCGTGGGCCGCGATGCGCTTGGCGCTCTGGCCCGATGCGGACCTCGCCGAACTCCGGGCCGAGGCCCGGGCCTGGGATGCCGACACCGGCATCGCACTGATCGCCGTCGATGATGAAGGCCGCGCGATCGGGATGGCCGAAGCCAGCCTGCGCCACGATTACGTCAACGGCACCGAGACGTCTCCGGTCGGCTTCCTCGAAGCCTGGTATGTGGACGTTTCCCACCGCGGTCGCGGCGTCGGACGCGCGCTGATCGCGGCGGTCGAGGACTGGACGCGCGCGCAGGGGTGCAGCGAGCTGGCATCCGACGCTCTGCTTGACAATACGGCCAGCCATGCCGCACACGCGGCGTGTGGCTTCGAGGAAACCGAGCGCGTGGTGTATTTCCGCAAGGTGCTGGGCGCATGAGCATCGGCCCGCGCCGCATCGTCTGCCTCACCGAAGAGCCCACCGAGACGCTGTACGCGCTGGGCGAACAGGACCGCATCGTCGGCATCAGCGGCTTCACCGTGCGACCGCCGCAGGCGCGCAAGCAGAAGCCGAAGGTCAGCGCGTTCACCAGCGCCAAGATCGGCGAGATCCTGAAGCTGCAGCCGGATCTCGCCATCGGGTTTTCCGACATCCAGGCCGACATCGCCGCCGAACTCGTCCGGCAGGGCGTGGAGGTCTGGATCAGCAACCACCGCAGCGTGGACGGCATCGTCGACTACGTGCGGCGGCTGGGTGCGCTGGTCGGTGCTGCGGCACGTGCCAACGACTACGCCGACATGCTGCAGCGCGGGCTGGACGAGGTCCGCGCGCAGGCGGCGCAGTTGCCGCAGCGGCCCTCGGTCTATTTCGAGGAATGGGACGAACCGCAGATCACCGGCATCCGCTGGGTGTCGGAGCTGATCGGCATCGCCGGCGGCGACGATGTGTTCCCCGAACTGGCGAAGGAATCGCTGGCGAAGCAGCGCATCCTGGCGGATGGCAGCGAGGTGGTGCGCCGCGCGCCGGACATCATCCTCGGCTCCTGGTGCGGCAAGAAGTTCCGACCCGACCGGGTGGCGGCACGTCCCGGCTGGCACGCCATTCCCGCCGTGCGCGACGGCGAACTCCACGAGATCAAGTCGCCACTGATCCTGCAGCCAGGACCGGCCGCGCTGACCGATGGCGTGCGGGCGATCGCGGCGATCATCCAGGCCTGGGCCTCGAAGCAGGCGTGAGGATGGCGCTTCTGTAGGAGCGACGTAAGTCGCGACCGGGGACTGGACGTCTACGTTTGCAATCGGTCGTTCGCCATCGCCGGGTTGGCCATGGTTCTCGTGCTGTGGATGGCGTGTGGTCGCGACTTACGTCGCTCCTACATCGAGCCAAGGCAAACGCCTCAGAAACTCCGCTGGAACGTCACCGTCTCGGTGCGCTGGCCGGCCGTCACCACTACCTCGAAACGGTAGGAATTGTGGGGCGAGATGCGCGCGGTGCCGATATGGTCGATGTAGCCGCCCGCATCCACCTTGCGCAGCGTGATGGCCTGCCGCGTGCCCGACAGGTCGTGGGCGCTGGCGGTGACGTCGCCATCCGCATCGGCCTCCTCGCCATCCTTGATCTCGCGCAGGGCCACCAGCACCAGCGCGGTGCCGGCATCGCGCGGAACCCCGTACTGCCGCGCCACCGGCTCGCTCAGGGCCAGGGTCGGCAGCGCGTTGTAGCGCACGCGCAGGGTGCCGAAGTCGGCTTCGGCCGGCGAAGCCTGCACGAACTCCGCCGTGCGCGGCGCGTCGCTGCCGGAGCAGGCGGACAGCAGGGCCAGCAGCGCGACGGCGAACAGGGTGGCGTTGCATTTCATGGCGATCGCTCCTCGGGAACGGAAAGGCCTACGGCGTTCCGCGAGGCTGGGATGCAGCCTCACTCGTTCGCCGCCGACAGCTCGCCGCCGCGGAGGGTCGCGGCATGCACGGCCTTCGCCACCAGCGCCTCGAACCCCCCGGCCTGGAAGGTCTCGATGGCGGCCTGGGTGGTGCCGTTGGGCGAGGTCACGCGGCGGCGCAGCTCGGCGGGCGTCTCGTCGCTCTCGGTCAGCATGCGGGCTGCGCCCAGCACGGTCTGCAGCACGAGCGTGCGCGCTGCCTCGGGCGACAGGCCTTCCGCAAGCGCCGCGGCTTCCATCGCTTCGGCAAGCAGGAAGACATAGGCCGGGCCGCTGCCGGATACGCCGGTGACGGCGTCCATCTTCGCTTCGGTCTCGATCCACACCGTCGGGCCGGCGGCGGAGAGCAGCAGGGCCGTGCGCTGGCGACCGGCGTCGTCGACCTCGCCGCTCGCGTATAGGCCGGTGACGCCCGCGCCCAGCAGGGCAGGGGTGTTCGGCATGGTGCGCACGACGGCCACGCCGCCGCCCAGCCAGCGCTGCATCTGCGCGGTGGTGATGCCGGCGGCGATGGACACGGCCAGCGGACGCTGCGCCTGCGCCAGCGGCGCCAGGCCCTCGCACACGGCGCGCATCACCTGCGGCTTGACCGCGAACAGCCAGGTATCGGCGCCATGGGCGGCGTCCTTCGCCTCGGCGAAGACCTGCACGCCGAAGTCGGCGGCGAGAGCGGCGCGCAGCGCATCGGCGGGCTCGGCCACGCGGATGCGCGAGGGCTCGGCGCCGCGCTTGAGCAGGCCGCCGATCAGGCTGCGTGCCATGTTGCCGCCGCCGATGAAGGCCAGCGGATGGGTCAGCAGGGAGGAAGTGGGCGACGCCGTCATGGCCGGGAGTCCTGGGCAGAAAGTGGAAGGGAAGCGGTCATGCCGGCCGCGCCCCGAACAGCGCGGTACCGATGCGCACCATCGTGGCGCCCTGTGCGATGGCCAGCGCGAAGTCGTCGCTCATGCCCATCGACAGCGTGTCGACGGACGCATGCCGCGCGGCCAGCGCGTCCTGCAGCGCCTGCATGCGGGCGAATGCGGCGGCGCGACGGGCGGGATCCGGATGCGGCGCCGGGATCGCCATCAGCCCGCGCAGGCGCAGCGTCGGCTCGGCGGCGATGGCGTCGGCGAGGGCATCGATCTCCTCCGGCCGGCAGCCGTGCTTGCTGGCCTCGTCGTCGATGTTGACCTGGATCAGTACGTTCAAGGGCGCGCGGTCGACCGGGCGATAGCGTGACAGTGCGCCAATCAATTTGTGACGGTCGACCGTTTGCACCCAATCGAACAGGCGCGCCGCGATGTCCGCCTTGTTGGACTGCAGGTGGCCGATGAGATGCCATTCCAGTCCCATGCCGGCGAGTTCGCCGATCTTGTCCTGCGCCTCCTGCACGTAGTTCTCGCCGAACGCGCGCTGCCCGGCGCGGGCCAGTTCGGCCACGGCCGCCGCCGTCTGCCGCTTGGACACGGCCACCAGCGCGGGCCTTGGCCGATGTGCGGCATCCGCTGCGTTTTCAAGGCGTTGCAGGGTCTCGCGGAGGGTGTCGGCGAGCATGTGGGGCCGGCCATTGGCGGAAACGATGAGGGCGCTATACTGCCCTCCGGGGAATCAAGGTTCCAGTTCGCAGCAACTTGGGGAAGCAGCGTCATGGATATCGCCGAACTGTTGGCGTTCTCGGTAAAGAACAAAGCGTCCGACCTCCACCTGTCAGCCGGCCTGCCGCCGATGATCCGCGTGGACGGCGACGTGCGTCGCATCAACATCCCGGCGCTCGACCACAAGCAGGTGCACTCGCTGGTCTACGACATCATGTCGGACAAGCAGCGCCGCGACTTCGAGGAATTCCTCGAGGTCGACTTCTCGTTCGAGATCCCGTCGCTGGCGCGTTTCCGCGTCAATGCCTTCAACCAGAACCGCGGTGCGGGCGCGGTGTTCCGCACCATTCCCTCCGACGTCCTGACGCTGGAGGACCTGGGCTGTCCGCCGCTGTTCCGCGAGCTGATCCAGCAGCCGCAGGGTCTGATCCTCGTGACCGGCCCGACCGGTTCGGGCAAGTCGACCACGCTGGCGGCGATGATCGACCACATCAACAAGAACGAATACGGCCACATCCTCAGCGTCGAGGATCCGATCGAATTCGTGCACACCTCGCAGAAGTGCCTGATCAACCAGCGCGAGGTGCACCGCGACACCCACGGCTTCAACGAGGCGCTGCGCTCGGCGCTGCGTGAAGACCCCGACTACATCCTGGTCGGCGAGTTGCGCGACCTGGAGACCATCCGCCTGGCGCTGACCGCCGCGGAAACCGGCCACCTGGTGTTCGCCACCCTGCATACCAGTTCGGCGGCCAAGACCATCGACCGCATCATCGACGTGTTCCCCGCCGGCGAAAAGCCGATGGTCCGCTCGATGCTGTCCGAGTCGCTGCGCGCGGTCATCTCGCAGGCGCTGCTGAAGAAGATCGGCGGCGGCCGTACCGCCGCCTGGGAAATCATGGTGGGCACCCCCGCCATCCGCAACCTGATCCGCGAGGACAAGGTGGCGCAGATGTACTCGGCCATCCAGACCGGCCAGAACTACGGAATGATGACCCTGGACCAGCACCTGCAGGACCTGGTGAAGCGCAGCCTGATCACGCGCCAGCAGGCCAAGGAATACGCCAAGGAAAAGCGGCTGTTCGAGTAAGCCAGTGATTAGTGATTAGTGATTCGTGATTCGTCAATAGCCGGGGTTCTGATGCGGTGATGCACGCTGGATCGTCAAGGTAGCTCTTGCGAATCACGTCTCACCACTCACGAATCACGGCTCCGCAAGGAGCCACCCATGAGCACCATCGATTTCACCTCGTTCCTCAAGCTGATGGCGCACCAGAAGGCGTCGGACCTGTTCATCACGTCCGGCATGCCGCCGTCGATCAAGGTGCACGGCAAGATCTCGCCGATCACGCAGACGCCGCTCACCTCGCAGCAGTCGCGCGACCTGGTGCTGAACGTCATGACGCCGGCGCAGCGCGAGGAGTTCGAGAAGACCCACGAGTGCAACTTCGCCATCGGCGTGGCCGGTGTGGGTCGCTTCCGCGTCAGCTGCTTCTACCAGCGCAACCAGGTCGGCATGGTGCTGCGCCGGATCGAGACGCGCATCCCGACCATCGAGGAACTGAACCTGCCGCCGGTCATCAAGACGCTGGCCATGACCAAGCGCGGCATCATCATCTTCGTCGGCGCCACCGGCACGGGTAAATCCACCTCGCTGGCGGCGATGATCGGCTACCGCAACCAGAACTCGACCGGCCACATCATCACCATCGAGGACCCGATCGAGTTCGTGCACAAGCACGAGGGCTGCATCATCACCCAGCGCGAGGTCGGCATCGACACCGACAGCTGGGAAGCGGCGCTGAAGAACACCCTGCGCCAAGCGCCTGACGTGATCATGATCGGCGAGGTACGCACCCGCGAGGGCATGGACCACGCCATCGCCTTCGCCGAGACCGGCCACCTGGTGCTGTGCACGCTGCACGCCAACAACGCCAACCAGGCGATGGACCGCATCATCAACTTCTTCCCCGAAGACCGCCGCCAGCAGCTGCTGATGGACCTGTCGCTGAATCTGAAGGGCGTGGTGGCGCAGCAGCTGATCCCCACCCCGGACGGCAAGGCGCGCCGCGTGGCGATGGAGATCCTGCTGGGCACGCCGCTGGTGCAGGACTACATCCGCGACGGCGAGATCCACAAGCTGAAGGAAGTGATGAAGGAATCCACCAACCTCGGCATGAAGACCTTCGACCAGGCCCTGTTCGAGCTGTACCAGGCCGGCGAGATCAGCTACGAGGACGCGCTTCGCTTCGCCGACTCGCAGAACGAAGTGCGCCTGCGCATCAAGCTGGCCCAGGGCGGCGACGCCCGCACGCTGGCGCAGGGACTGGATGGCGTGGAGATCGCCGAGGTCCGCTGACCTGCGCTTAACGTGTCATCGGGAGAAGGGGTGGGCGACCGCCCCTTTTTCGTGGTCAGCGCTGCACTCCGAGCCTTGCGGCACAAGGTGGTTGCGGTACGAACCGCAAAGTCGGAATGCAGTACGAGATGCGATGTCGAGGCATACCCAGACCCACGGGCTCGAACGCTATTCGAGCCGCCGTTGGATCATCACGACGGAAAGCTCCCCGACGCACTCTGGACGGCCGGTATGCGGCGTGACGGCTACGGAGACGTTGTCCTTCTTGCCGTCGTAGTAGGTCTGCACCGATAGATCCCGCATCGGATCGGATTGGCGGAAGGGATGTGGGGTCAGGCGGTGCAGTCTCGCGAAATGTTTTATGGGGGAACATTCGCCCGCAGTCGCATCCAGCAGGAACCATACCGAGACGATTCCCCTGGCGTTTCGGCTGCGATAGTGAACGCCAGCGCTGAGTAACCCCGGCGTGCTGCCTCTCGCTGGAATTTCGAAGATTTCACCCGTGCCAAAGCGGGTTGTGCTTATCGCTTTCTTCTCGATGGCGACGTAACGATCCAGATCCTCGACGTCGAATCCCGGGTTCGACACGATCCTGAACAGTTGTTCGGCGAGGTCGGATGTGGCGAAGGTCTCGATCTCCCGTGCCATGGCGGTCCGAGACAGACCAATCGATACGGCCAGACATGCCAGCGCCGCAATCTCGAGCTGAAATTTCATCGTGCGTATCCAGACGTAGCCGTCGTGGTGCCCTGGACGGTTTCCAGCGGGTTGACTGTTTCAGCGCTGCTATCCGCGGGTCCGCGCTACATGTATCAGGAGAGGTTGGTTCCCTGCCTACGGTACGCCAATCTGGTGACTTCCGGCACCTAAGTCGCCGATGCGCTGATCGCAGAATGTTTCCAACCCGACGCAGTGTCGGAATCCAGGAGCCTTCCGTGGTCACGCAGATCCTCACGCATACCCCGCTCTGGGTTTTCGGCCTGTTCTTCGGCCTGGTGTATTTGGGTTGTGTGCAGAGCCGGACGCGGGATGTGTCTCGCAACCGGTTGATCGTGCTGCCCATCGCGATGCTGGGCTGCTCGCTGTACTCGGTGTCGTCGACCTTCGATACCCACTTCATGGCGCTGGCCGCGTGGGCCTGCGCCTGGGGCGCCGTCGTCGCCATCGGCCTCATTCGCGGACCCTCTCGCAGGGCGGCGTCCTACGACGAAGCGACCGCGCAGTTCACGGTGGCCGGCAGCTGGCTGCCGCTGGCGCTGATGATGGGCATCTTCTTCTTCAAGTACGCCGTTGCCGTCGCCCATGCGATCACACCTGGTCTTCTCCATACGCCAGAAGCAGTGGTGCTGGTCTCCTGTACGTATGGACTTTTCAGTGGCCTGTTCATGGCGCGTGCCATGCGGGTGCTGGGTGTCAGGAAGCCGGGACCCCTGGTCGCGCGCAGCGCATGAAGGATGCAGGCTGGGCGGGGATCGCGTCGTCTAGGCCGCCTGCGAGGGGAGGACCTCGGAGGCGCGCCGCATCAACGCCCCGCCGCACTCATCCACGGTGGCCGCTGCTTCGCAGCGCGCTTGAACGCCGGGCAATCCTCGCGGTGGGCGCCGGGCAGGTAGCCCAGGCTCATCAGGAATTCGTTGGTGATCTCGCCGCCGGTGAAGCGGAAGGTCTTCTTGAACAGCTTGATCCACTCCGGCTTCGGCAGCGGGTGATGCGCGTCCAACCAGGCGACGAAGCTGCCGTGGCTTTTCCGCAATTGCCGGATCACCTGCGCGTTGTGGATGGCGGCATCGATCTTGAGGCGGTTGCGGATGATGCCGGGGTCGGCCAGCAGGCGGGCGCGGTCCTTATCCCCGTAGCGGGCGACCTGGTCCACCTCGAAGCCGCTGTAGGCGGCGCGGAAGCCCTCGCGCTTCCTCAGCATCGTCTCCCAGCTCAGGCCGGCCTGGTTGATCTCCAGCAGCAGGCGCTCGAACAGGACGGCCTCGTCCCGCTGCGGAAACCCGTATTCGCGGTCGTGGTAGGGGCCGTGCAGGGGGTGGCCGGGGGCGATGTCGCAATAGCCGGACATGGGCGTGCGCCTGGAGAGGAACCGCGATTCTAGGGCCGGTCGCGGACAGGATCCGTCCGCGCAGGCGCGGGGCACGCAGGGGCGGGCTAGAATGGCGGCCATGCAAGATGCCGCCATGCCACTGGCCAACCAGCTGCTGATCGCCCTGCCGGCGCTGTCGGATCCCCATTTCGCGCGCGCCGTCACCCTGATCTGCCAGCACGACGACGAAGGCGCCATGGGCGTGGTCGTCAATCGTCCGTCCGAGTACACCCTGGGCGAGGTGCTGCGCCAGATGAACCTGGCCTCGCACGATCCGCGGCTGGACGAACAGATCGTGCTGGCCGGTGGCCCGGTGCATCCCGAGCGTGGCTTCGTGCTGCATGACGGCGCGCGCGCATGGGAGTCCACGCTGGAAGTCGCCAGCGGCCTGTACCTGACCACCTCGCGCGACATCCTCGAAGCGATGGCCGAAGGCGACGGTCCGGCGCATGCCGTCGTGGCGCTGGGCTGCGCGGGCTGGGGTGCAGGCCAGCTGGAATACGAACTGGGCGAGAACAGCTGGCTGACCGTGCCCGCCGATGCCGACCTGCTGTTCGCCGTGCCGCTGGAACAGCGCTGGCAGACCGCAGGCCAACGGATCGGCGTGGACATGACACGCCTGACGGACTACAGCGGCCACGCATGAACCGGCATCCGCCGACGTCGTGTCGCCGCGTGCCGCCGCAGGGTGGCGCAGACCGCATCGAACGGAGGCACTGGGCATGAAGCTGGACGGCACCGTACTGGGATTCGACGTGGGCGCCCGCCGCATCGGCGTGGCCGTGGGCAGCGCGTTCGGCACCGGCGCACGCGCGCTGGCGGTGATCGACGTGCATGGCCATGGCCCGGACTGGCAGGCGATCGACAAGTTGCACGCGGAGTGGAAGCCCGACGGCCTGGTGGTCGGCGACCCGATGACGCTGGACGGCGGCGACCAGCCGATCCGCAAGCGTGCCCACGCCTTCGCCCGCGAGCTGCGCACGCGTTACCAGTTGCCGGTGGTGCTGGTGGACGAACGCACCAGTTCCGTCGAGGCGTCGCAACGCTTCGCGCTGGACCGCGCAGAAGGCCGCAAGCGCCGGCGCGATGCCGCCGCGCTCGACGCCGTCGCCGCGGCCGTCATCATCGAACGCTGGCTGGCCGCGCCGCATGACGCGACCCTGCTGACCTGACCCTTCCCGACCGCACTCCATGACCCCACAACTCGATTCCGACGGACGCCTGCGCCACCTGCTCACCCTCGACGGCCTGCCGCGCGATACCCTGTGCCGGCTGATGGACCGCGCGGGCCAGATCCGCGATGCCGCGCTCGGCCGCACCCCGCGCCGGCAGGTGCTCGACGGCACTACCGTCTGCACGCTGTTCTTCGAGCCTTCCACGCGCACGCGCAGTTCGTTCCACATCGCCGCGCAGCGCCTCGGTGCGGACGTGCTGAACTTCGATGCGTCCACCTCCTCCACCCGCAAGGGCGAAACCGCGCGCGACACGCTGCGCAACCTGGAAGCGATGGGTGTGCGCGGCTTCATCGTCCGCCATGCGGACGACGGCGCGGTCGCCGCGCTGGCCGCCGAGGCGGGCGAGGGCACGGCGCTGGTCAATGCCGGCGATGGCCGCAGCGCCCACCCCACCCAGGGCCTGCTGGACGTGCTGACGATCCGCCAGGCCAAGGGCGCGGACTTCTCGCGCCTGAAGATCCTGATGGTGGGCGACGTGAAGCATTCGCGCGTGGCGCGCTCGGACCTGCACGCGTTGCGCACGCTGGGCGCCGGCGAGATCCGCGTGTGCGGTCCGCAGTCGCTGCTGCCGGACGACGGCACGCTGGCCGGATGCGTGCAGGGGCAGGATTTCGACGCCATGCTGCAGGGCGTGGACGTGGTGATGATGCTGCGCCTGCAGCGCGAGCGCATGGAAGAAGGCCTGGTGTCGTCGCTGGAGGACTACCACCGCGACTATGGCCTGACCACGGCGCGGCTGACGCGCGCGGCCAGGGATGCGGTGGTGCTGCATCCCGGTCCGATCAACCGCGGCGTCGAGATCACCGATGAAGTCGCCGACGGCCCGCAGTCGCTGGTGCTGCGCCAGGTCAGCAACGGCGTCGCCATCCGCATGGCGGTGCTGGAGATGCTGCTGGGCTGAGATGGCAGCGCTACGTCGTGCAGGAGATGGCTGCCGACATGCGATGAGTATCCGGAGCCGTCATCCCGGCCTTCGCCGGGATGACGGGTTTAGATATCGCGCGCAAGCGCAATCGACATCGCGTCGGCCGCACTTGCGACGCACGCGCAGATGCCGCCGGGATGACGGGTTCAGACATCGCTCGACGCGAGGGATCGACACCGCGTCGCCCCCATCGGCGGGGTCACTCCGGCGCGGCGACCACCCGGTTCTTGCCGGCCTGCTTGGCCTGGTACATGGCGCGGTCGGCGCGGGCGAGCAGTTCGTCCTGCGATTCGCCCGGTCGCCAGCGCGCCACGCCGGCGCTGAAGGTCACCAGGATGCCGCGGCCTTCGTAGACCAGCGGCTTGTGCGCCAGCCGGTCGCGCAGGCGCTCCAGCGTCCCCATCGCCTCCAGGAAGCTGGTGTCCGGCAGCAGCAGCACGAACTCCTCGCCGCCGAAGCGGGCGACGGCATCGGTCGCACGCAGGGTGTTGCGCGCCAGCGCCACCACATGGCACAGCGCGGCGTCGCCGCCGAGGTGGCCGTGCGCGGCGTTGATGTGGCGGAAATCGTCGAGGTCCAGCAAGGCCAGGGTCAGCGTCTGTCCGCTGCGCAGCGCACGCACCGATTCGCGCTTGAACAGCTCGTCGAAGCCGCGCCGGTTGAGGGCTTCGGTCAGCTGGTCCACACGCACCAGTTCGGAGACGGACTGCAGTTCCTGTTCCAGGTTCATCACGCGGCGCTCGGCTTCCTCCACCTCGCGCCGCGCCTCCAGCAGGCTGTCGCGCGCGCGCGCGGCCTGCGCCTGCACCGTCGCGGTGTCCGCCAGGATGTCCTCCATCCGCTTGCCCAGCTCGGCGATGCTGCGGCTCTCGCGCACCGCCTGGGCGTGGAAGCTGATGCGGTCGTGGTATTCGCCGGTGCTGCTGGCCATGCCGTCCAGGCGCTCGACGAAGGTCACCATCATTTCCTTCATCGAGGCCTTCGATTCGGCCAGCCCCTGCTTCAGCAGGCCCTGCTTGTAGATCACCTCGCGCAGCCCGGCGCGGGTCTGTTCCAGCGCTGTGCGGTCGAGCGGACCGGCGAGCAGCTGGCGCACGGCGCCGATCTGGTCCTGCAGCCAGCTGCCGTCCTCGATCAGTTCGCCCACGTTTTCCAGCAGCAGGTCGAACAGGCTGCGCATCAGGTCCTGCGCGTCGTTCACTTCGTGCGTGCGCAGGCCGACCTGCTGGCAGAGTTCCTTCAACTCGCTGCCGAGCTCGGCGAGCGGCTGCGCGGGTTGCCACTGGCGCACGCGGTCGGCCAGGGCGTGCGCCTGCGGCAGCAGCAGGGTGTCGTCGCGCAGCAGGTGTTCCATGCCGCCCACCAGCACGTGGTGCAGCAGGTCGCGGATCTGCTCGGCCTCGCCGGACAGCGGCTCGTCCTGGATCGTACGGATGTACTTGTCGACGAGCTGGCGCAGGGCGCGGCCATAGCGCGGCCAGTCGCTGTCGGCGTGCGCGGACTGCAGGCGCTCGCCCATGCCGTGCAGTTCGCCCGGCAGACCGGCCACGCCGTCGGCGAAGGCCGACAACAGCGCCGCCGGTTCCTCCGCCCGCGCGAACAGCGCCTGCAGCTGGGCGGCGCTGATCGCCGGGCCGGTGGTGGCGGCCTTGGTCGGGGCGATTTCGCGCGAGGCCGGCGCAGCGGACTCGCGGCGACGCGACCACAGCCGGCGGAAGCCGCCAGAAATTCCGGAGTTGTCGTCGGCCGCGTCAGCCATTCACGTCGCTCGCACGGCCATGGGCGGATGCCCGTCGGCCACCAGGGGATGCCGGGTTATCGGCCGGAACGGGAGCGGGTTGAGTCAGGCGTGTTCCGCCGTTCGCGGCGGTGTGGCAGAAGCGTGACGCGGGGCGTGTCGGCCCGGGCTCAGTCGCCGTGCCCGGGAAAGCGCGCCTGGGCTTCCTCGATGATGGCCAGCTGGCTTGCGGCTTCCGGGTTGCCGGCAGCGGCCGCTGCACGGACCTGGTCCAGCGTGGGATGCGAGACGATCAGCAGCAGGTTGCCGCACTGGGGGCAGGCGTAGTCGGTGACGGCGTCGTGCAGCTCCATCGCCATGGCGCGGCTGTCGCCCTGCCAGCCGCAGGGGCAGGGCAGGGTCCGTTCGCGCCAGCCGGCGGTGAAGTAGTCGGGAACCAGTTCCGCCATGCTCAGCGCCCACGACGCTGGGCGAACAGCCAGTCCCACATCGGCGCGTAGGCGTAGGTCGCGTCCCAGCTGTTGTGGTTGGCGTGGGGGAACTCGGTGTAGCGCGCGTCGCGTGCGCCGGCGGCCTTCAGCGCGGCGTCCATGCGGCGCGACTGCGACGGCGGCACCACGTCGTCCTTGCCACCGTGGAAGATCCACACCGGCACGTCCTTCAGGCGCTGTGCTGCAGCGGCGAACGGGTCCGCCGCACCTGCCACGCTGTGCACGTTCATGCCGGGGCGGTCGCGGCCCCAGTCCACGGTGATGCCGCCGCACACCGGCACCAGCGCGGCGAAGCGCGTGGGCTGCTGCAGCGCCAGTTCCCACACGCCGTAACCGCCCATCGACATGCCGGTCAACGAGACGCGGTCGGGATCGCCGTTGAACTCGCGCAGCGCGGCGTCCAGCGTGGCGAACGCGATGGGGCCGGCGTCCTGGGTCCATTCGGTATCGTCCGGCGCCTGCGGGAACACCACCAGGGCAGGGAATGTGTCGGCATGCTGGCGCAGGTAGGGCCCCAGGCCGGCCAGGGTCTGCTTCACGCCATCGCGGCCGCGCTCGCCGGAGCCGTTGAGGAACAGCACCACCGGCGGCTTGCCGCTGCGGAAGCGCGCGGCAGGCACGAACACCTGGTAACGGTAGGTCTGACCGTTGAGTGAGACCTCGCGCGCGACGAATTCGCCGGAGGGATTCATCGGGGCGGTCGTGGTGCAGGCGGTCATCAGGATCAGCAGCAGGCCCAGGCAGGCGGTGGCGAGAAAGCGCATGGCGGTCGGGATCGGGAGAGAACGGGTGGCAGCATAACCCGGGTGTGCCGCGATGCCGGTCGGCCGCGTCCCCGTCATGGCGGACTATCGGAAGGCGGCATCTCGTCGCGTATCCGCATGAAGCGGGCGAAGCGGGGCAGTCCGGTCGAGGTGAGTCCGCTGTAGCGGTACGTCACCCATGCGCCCACCGGTGGCGGTACGGCCCGTTGCGCGTCGGTGAAGCCGGTGCCGAGGCGGAAGTGGCGTCCCTCCGGTGTGCGCACCTGCAGTGCGCCCATCATGCCTTCGTACTTGCCCTTGCCGGGCAGGTGCGCGACGACCTGCGCTTCGGCGTCCTCGTGCGGCTTGTACTTCAGCAGGTGTTCGCTGCGCCCGGATCGGTAGCGCGCGTCGCGCCGGTGCAGCATCAGGCCCTCGCCACCGGCGGCCACCACGCGGGCCAGTTCTGCATCCAGTTCTGACGGCGTGGCGAAGCGATGCTGCCGGATCAGCGCCAGATGACCGTTGCCGGCGGCCGCGATCAGCGCGCGCAGGCGCGTGACGCGTTGGGCGAAGGGCCCCGGATGCGCAGGCAGGTCGAAGGCCATGAAGCGCACGTTGCGCCAGGATTGCGGATCGGTGCTGATGCGCCGGACCAGGGCGCTGACCTCATCGAAGCGGCCGCGCGCGATCCAGACTTCGCCCTCCATCGGCTCGACCGGCCAGCCGCGCGTGAAGGTCGGCGGCGCGGCAATCCGCGCTCCACCGCGGGTCCACAGTGCCCGACCATCCCAACGGGCACGCACGCCGTCCAGCTTCTCGCTGACCAGGAAGGCGTGGACGGGGACGCCTTCGCGATACGTGGTCGCCAGCATCGGATCGGGGAGCGGTGCCGACAGGGCGGGGCAGATCAGCAGGTACAGCAGAGCAACGAGCAGCAGGCGCATGGCGGACAGTGGGGCCGAGGGGTCTCCAGCGTCGTGTCGCGGGTGGGGCGCACGGAATCGGTATCTGTCGTCGCGATGCGTAGGAAAGCCCGCATCGGCGATGTCGGCGCTCATGCCATCGGGTCGTACGCCGTGCCCGTGAGACCATCCTGCGCCGCAGGGCGGATCCATTCCCTTAGAATCGCGCCTCCACGCCAGGGAGAGGTCGGGCAAGGTCGCCCGGCCCGGGGCGTGGAGCGCATCACGACAAGAAAATGGGGAATCACAACATGAAGATGGATATCAGGACCGGCTGCGCCTGCGCAGCCCTGTTGGTCGCGTTGGCGTGGTCGGCCGATGCGGACGCTCAGCGCTCTCCGTGGTGGGAGCGGCAGAAGGCGGCGAGCGCCGAGTCGACCGGAGCTCCCGCCCAGCAGCAGGCCGCGGTGCCGGCCGCGCCGGCGCCGCAGTACACGGCCGCCGTGCAGCGGGACAAGATCGAGGGGCCGGCCTATACCTACGTGGAAGCGGGCGTCGGTCGCGTGGACGTGGATATTGGCGAGGTCGATGAACGCGTCAGCGGCGGCTACGTCCGGGGCTCGGTGGCCGTGGCCGACAACCTCTACGTGTTCGGTGGTCATGACCAGGTATCGGAAACCTGGAGCCTCGATGCGGAAAGGCTGAAGGCCACGATCGACCAGACCGAACTTGGCCTGGGAGCGAGCGTTTTCCTGTCGCCGCGCGCCGATTTCATCAGCGAGCTGTCGCTGGTGCGGCTGGGCGTCGAGCTGGATTACGACGATGCCGCCAGTGGCGACAGCCTGAGCGGCAGCGACCACGTGTATGCCGGCAAGCTGGTGCTGGGCATCCGTGCCCGGCCCGTGTCCGGCCTGGAGCTGTGGGCGAAAGCGGGCTACCTGCGCGTGGACGACAACCTGGTGGTCGACCATTCCATGGTCGGCAACCTGGGCCTCCAGTACCGGTTGACCCAGACATGGGGGCTGGTCGGTGAAGCCGAGTTCTACGAGGACGTGCGCTTCTATCGCCTGGGTGTGCGCGCCAGCTTCTGAGCGGGGCGCCTTCGCCTGTCTTCCTGATGGCCTGACCGGGACCGCGTGCGGTCCCGGTCTCGTTTCGGCCCCGTGGCTCCGGCCTAGTGCAGCAGGATCATCGTGGCCAATCCCAGGAAGCAGAAGAAGCCCATCACATCGGTCACCGCGGTGACGACGACGGTGCCGGCGACGGCGGGATCGATGTTCATGCGCTTGAGCAGCAGCGGCAGCAGCACGCCGGCGGTGGCGGCGGCGCAGAAATTGATGATCAGCGCGAGTGCGATGACCAGCGACAGCATCGGACTGCGGAACCACAGGAAGGCGATCAGCCCGACGATACCGCCGATCAGCAGGCCGTTGATCAGTGCCACGCGCAGTTCCTTCCACCACAGGATGCCGGCGTTGCTCGAGCCCACCTGGCCCAGCGCCAGGCCGCGCACCATCAGCGTCAGCACCTGCACCGCGGCGTTGCCGCCGATGCCGGCCACGATGGGCATCAGCACGGCCAGCGCGACGATCTTCTCCAGCGTCGCATCGAATTCCTTGATCACCGTCGCCGCCATGAACGCAGTGAACAGGTTGATGCCCAGCCATACCACCCGGCCGCGCACGGCGCGCTTGACCGGCGAGAACAGGTCCTCGTCCTCGTCCAGGCCGGCGGCGCCCAGCGCCTGGTGCTCGGCCTGCTCGCGGATGATGTCGACCACGTCGTCGATGGTGATGCGGCCGAGCAGGATGTTGTTGTCGTCCACCACGGGCGCGGACACCCAGTCGTGGTCGGAGAACTGGCGCGCGACTTCCTGCGCGCTCTCGCCCACGTCGATGGCCGGCTGCTCGTCGTCGATCAAGCGGTTGATCGGCGTGGTGTCCTCGTGCGTGACCAGCGCGGCCAGCGGCACGCGGCCGAGGTACTGGTGGCGGCGGCTGACCACGTACAGGTGGTCGGTGTGGTCGGGCAGTTCGCCGCGCAGGCGCAGGTAGCGCAGCACCACGTCGACGTTGACGTCGGCACGCACGGTGACCACGTCCGGGTTCATCAGGCGGCCGGCGGTGTCCTCCGCGTACGACAGCACCTGCTCCAGGCGCTCGCGGTTCTCGCGGTCCATCGACTTGAGGACTTCGTCGATGACGGTATCGGGCAGGTCTTCGACCAGGTCGGCGAGGTCGTCGATGTCGAGGTCCTCGACGGCGGCGACGATCTCGTCGGTGTCCATGTCCGCCAGCAGGCTCTCGCGCACCTCGTCGCCGACATGCACCAGCACCTCGCCGTCGTCTTCCGGATCGACCAGGCCCCAGACAACTTCGCGCTTGCCCGGCGGCAGCGATTCCAGCAGGTTGCCGATCTCCGCGGGCGACAAGGTGTTGACCAGCCGGCGCACGGGACCCAGCCGACCGCTGTCGAGCGCGTCGGAGAGCAGGCGCAGCTGGCGTGCGGTCTTGTCGTGGCGGATGGTCTCGACCATTCGGTACTCCGGAATGGGGCCGATCCGTCAGGCGGATGCGACCGGGGCATCAGGCGTTCATTGCGCCATTATCGCCCGGGCCGCGATTTATGGACACCCTGGGCAAGTGGCGTCAGGTGGGTTGCGGGATGCAACGTCCGGGGGATTGAATGTGGGAGCGACGTCAGTCGCGATAGCTCGCCGGGACAGCTTCATCGCGACTTACGTCACTCCCACATGAAGCTTCAGTGGCCTCACGCGGAGGCGGCCGCTTTCAACCATCGCTCGATGCCGGCACGGTCCCGCGCCTGCAGCAGCTTCTCGGTGCGCGCCTGCAGATCGGCGAGGTCGGCGTCGCGAATGGCCTTGCGTACTTCCAGCAAGGTGGCGGGGTGGAGGCTGAATTCCCGCAGGCCGAGCGCCAGCAGCATCGGTGCCAGCAGGGCATCGCCGGCGAGCTCGCCGCACATCGCCACCGGGACCCGGTGTTCGGCACCGGTGCGAATCACGTGCCGCAGCAGCCGCAGCACGCCGGGGTGCAGGGGCGAATACAGCTCGCCCAGCGCTTCGTTGTTGCGGTCCGCGGCCAGCAGATACTGCACCAGGTCGTTGGTGCCGATGGAGACGAAATCGACCACGTCGACGAAGGCGTACAGGGCGATGGCCGCTGCAGGCACTTCGATCATCGCGCCGAGCTCCAGCTGTGCCGCGACCTCGTGGCCCTGCTTGCGCAGCTGCAGGGCCGCGCGCTGCAGGCGGCGGCGGACCTCCAGCATTTCCTCGCGGCTGCTGACCATCGGCACCAGCACGCGGATCGGACCGTAGCTGGACGCGCGCAGG
Organism: Pseudoxanthomonas sp.; assembly: GCF_035999195.1. Classification (NCBI taxonomy): domain Bacteria; kingdom Pseudomonadati; phylum Pseudomonadota; class Gammaproteobacteria; order Lysobacterales; family Lysobacteraceae; genus Pseudoxanthomonas; species Pseudoxanthomonas sp. The sequence continues at coordinate 1,249,771 of NZ_DASYGY010000009.1, read as the reverse complement.
ATGGCGCGCAACTGCGTGTCGAACACACCGGCATGCGCCAGCGACAGGCGCACGCCGCGCAGGCCCAGCGCCGGATTCTCTTCGTTGCTCACCGCCAGGCCGGCCCGGTCGGCCTTGTCGGCGCCCAGGTCGAGGGTGCGGATGGTGACCGGCCGCCCGCCCATCCCCAGCACCAGGTCGCGGTAGACCTGGAACTGCTCGTCCTCGCTGGGCAGCTCCCGCCGCTGCAGGAACAGGAACTCGGTGCGGTACAGACCCACGCCGGTGGCGCCGAGCGTATGCGCTTTCGCCACGTCCTCGAGCGATTCCGCATTCGCCCACAGGGCGATGTCGATGCCGTCGCGCGTGCGGCTGGGCTTGGAGCGCAGGCGCCCCAGCTCGCGCGCTTCGCGCGCGGCATCGCGCAGCCGCTCGCGGTAGCGGCGCAGGTCGTCCGGATCGGGGTTGACCACCACTTCGCCGGTGGCGCCGTCGACCAGCAGCACGTCGCCGTCGTTGATCTTCTGCAGCGCCTGCGCATTGCCCACCACCAGCGGCAGGTGCAGGCTGCGTGCGAGGATCGCGCTGTGCGACAGCGTGCTGCCGGCGGCGGTGACCACGCCCACCACGCCCTGCTGCTGCAGTTCCGCCAGCTCCGACGGTGCCACGTTGTCGCTGACCAGGATCTCGCCGGCCATGCCCGGCGCATCGGGCGCGCGCTGGTGCAGGTGCGCGTGGATGCGGCCGATCACATGGTCCAGGTCGTCCATGCGGCTTTTGAGGTAAGCATCGTCCATGCCGTCGAACACGGCGGCCAGCCGGTCGCGCTGCAGGCGCAGTGCATAGTCGGCCGAGTAGCGGCCGGTGCGGATCAATTCGTCCAGGCCGTGCAGCAACTCGGGGTCGTCGAGCAACAGCGCGTGCAGGTCGAGGAACTCGCCGACTTCCTTCGCCAGCGCGCCGTGCAGGCGCGTGCGCAGGCTGTGCATCTCGCGGCGGGTGGCATCGACCGCCTCGTGCAGACGGGCCACCTCGTCGTCGATCTGGTCTCCGCGGATCTGCTGCTCGGCGACCTCCAGCACATGCGGCAGACGGACCCGGGCGCGTCCCAGCGCGCTGCCGCGCGATGCCCCATGGCCCGGCAGCAGCGCCCTCATCGGGTCAGGCTTCCTCGTCGAATCGTCGCTCGAACAGCGAGACGACGTCCTGCATCGCAGCGGCTTCGTCCTCGCCGTCGATGCGCACGGTCACCGGCGTGCCCTGGCCGGCGGCCAGCAGCATGACGCCCATGATGCTCTTGGCGTTCACCTCGCGGCCCTTGGCCGCCAGCGTGGCGTTGCAGCGGAAACCGGACAGCGTCTGCACCAGCTTGGCGGTCGCCCGCGCATGCAGTCCGAGGCGGTTGGAAATGATGAGTTCGCGTTCAAGCATCGTCGTGGATGACTCCATTGCGTGCACCCGCCGCCGCCGTGGCGGGCAGGTCGTCCAGTCCCTGTTCCGGATAATTCATCACCCTCAGCACCATGGGCAGGCTGAGCGCCGAGACGCGGCGCACCGGCGTGCCCAGGCGCGCCAGCTTGCCGGCCAGGTTGCTGGGGCTGGCACCGTACAGGTCGGTCAGCACCAGCACCCCGTCGCCGCCATCGACGCGCCGCAACGCCGCAGACGCCTGCGGGAGCAGGGCATCCAGGTCGGCGTCGAACGGCACCTCGAAGGCTTCGGCCTTGAGGGGCAGTTGTCGCAGCAGCGCGGTGGCGACCGCCAGGATCGCCGCGCCCACGCCGGGATGAGTCACAAGAAGAATGCCACAGGCCATGTCGGAACGTTAACAGACGCGCATGACGGGCAGGAAGCGGCGCGGAGGGAACGGTAAGGATGCCCTGCGTTCCGGCCCGCCGGGTGGGGAGCGGGACCTGCCCGGCCGCCCCGATGGTCCGGGCCGTCATAACGCACGGGTCGGGCGGGACGGCGCGGGTCGGCGCGGTCAATCCAGTTCGCGGTGGAACGTGGCGACTTCTTCCCACCCCTGCTCGCGGGCGTGCCGCGCGAGGGTTTCGGCCAGGTAGACCGAGCGGTGCTTGCCGCCGGTGCAGCCGAAGGCGATGGTCACGTAGCTGCGGGTCTCGCCGCGCAGGCGCGGCAGCCAGGTATCGAGGAAGCCACTGACCTGGCCGACGTACTCGGCCACTTCCGGCTGGGCGTCGAGGAACTCGCGCACCTTGGGATCGCGCCCGGCATAGGGACGCAGCTCGGGGTTCCAGTGCGGGTTGGGCAGCACGCGGGCGTCGAAGACGAAGTCTGCGTCCGCCGGCACGCCACGCTTGTAGGCGAAGGACTCGAACAGCAGCGACAGCTGCGCGCTCTTGCTGAGGGCGAACTCGGCGATGATCCGGCGCCGCAGCTGGTGCACGTTGAGCTGGCTGGTGTCGATGATGACGTCGGCTTCGTCGCGCAGCGGCTGGATGATCTCGCGCTCGCGGCGGATCGCTTCCTGCAGCGACAGCCCGCCGTGCCCCAGCGGGTGGCGGCGGCGGGTATCCGAATAGCGTCGCAGCAGCACCTCGTCGGTGGCGTCGAAGAACACCACCCGTCCTTCCAGCCCCAGCTGCGCCAGCGCGGCGCGCCACTGCGCCAGTTTGGTCAGGTCGCTGTGGCGGCTGCGTGCGTCGATGCCCACCGCGATCTTCGGCGGCAGTTCGTCCTCGCGCACCAGGCTGCGCACGAACGAGGGCAGCAGGTCCACCGGCAGGTTATCGACGCAGTAGTAGTCCAGGTCCTCGAAGGTCTTCAGCGCCACCGACTTGCCCGAGCCGGACAGGCCGCTGACGATGACCACCGTCGGCGAGGCCGGCGCGGCGGTGCCGGCATCCTCGGGCAGGGCGGGAGGAACGGACTGCGTCATGGGGTGCTGCGCTCGAGCAGGTTACTGTGCCGGGCGATGAACATCGCCGCCGGGTCGATGCCCTTGGTGCGCAGGATGTGCAGGCGCGTGGCGGCTTCGGTCAGCACGGCCAAGTTGCGGCCGGGCATCACCGGCAGGGTGATCAGCGGCACGTCCAGATCCAGCACGTGACGCGTGCCGGAGTCGCCGGTGAGCCGCTCGTAGCCGTGCGGGTTGGGCTCGGTCATCGGCCGGGTCAGGTGCACGATCAGGCGCAGATACTTGTTCTTCTTCACCGCGGTGTCGCCGAACATCTCACGCACGTTGAGCACGCCCAGGCCGCGCACCTCCAGCAGATCCTGCAGCAGTTCCGGGCAGGTGCCGTCCAGCACGTCCGGGGCGATCTGGGTGAACTCGGGCGCGTCGTCGGCGACCAGACGGTGACCGCGGCTGAGCAGTTCCAGCGCCAGCTCGCTCTTGCCCGATCCCGCCTCGCCGGTGATCAGCACGCCGATCGAATAGATTTCCATGAAGACGCCGTGCAGCGTCACCCGCGGGGCCAGCGTGCGCGCGAGGTGGTAGGAGAGATGGTTCAGCAGTTCGTGGCCGCGCTTGGGCGAGGCCCACAGCGGCGTATCGTTCTCGTTCGCCGCCTCCCGCAGGTCCTCGGGACAGGACTGGCTCTTGCTGATCACCAGTGCCAGCGGCTTGGCCTGCACGATCTTCTCGATCGTCTCCCAGCGCTGGCGCGAGTCGAGCGAGTCCAGCCAGGTCAGTTCCTCGGTGCCGAGGATCTGCACCTTGTTCGGGTAGACCGCGTTGAGGTAACCGGCCAGCGACGGCCGTCGCGACACGGTGTCCCCGGATTCCAGCACGCGCTTCTCGCCTTTCTGCCCCGCCAGCCAGCGCAGCGCCAGCTTGTCCTTCTGCTGATCGAACAGTTCACGGGCGGTGATGCTGGTATTCATCATGCGGAGACAGCCGGCGGAAAGGGATGGCCGCGTCGGGCGGTGCGCGAGGGTCACGGGCCGACCGTCGACATCGTCCGCAAAGCGCGCGGCGACGCCAGTGTAATCGGCATGTCGGGGGGCATGCGATGGCCAGGCGCGGTCATCGCAGGCATGGATGGGCGTGCGGTCGGCCGCCCCGCGATGCGGGGCGGCCCGGTGCGGACGATGCGTCAGCCGATCAGTTCGCCGCGCATGCTGTGGCGCTGGACGTCGGTGCGCTTTTCCTTGTGCTTGACCAGCAGGCGATCGAGCTTGTCGGCCAGGATGTCGATGGCGGCGTACATGTCCGGCGCGCCGGCATCGGCATGCAGCGTACGGCCGGCGACCTTGACCGTGGCCTCGGCCAGGTAATCGGGTTTACGGGTACCCAGTTGCGTACGGACTTCGCAGGGTTGCTCGAAGTGGCGCTCCAACCGCTTCAGCTTGGTTTCGACGTATTCGCGCAGGGCGGGAGTGACTTCGATTTCATGACCGTAAGTCTCGATACGCATGTGTGCCTCCTTCGGGTCGGTAGAGCCGCGCGCGATGCGCGGTGGGCGTGTCATGGAATGACCACGCGGTAGCGTCTGGGTTCCGTCGATCTCCTGTGCCGGTGGCGATGGCAGGGGGTGCCTGCAGGACAAAGATGGACCCCTCCGCGGCAACTATCAACTGTCGCGGGCGTCTTTTTTTCGCGGTGCGGGAATGTGTTAGGAAAACGTTTCGCGCGGGCGGAACGCGATCACGATTCGACGGCCGCGCTGCCGGGGTTCAGGCGATGCGCACGCGTTCGTGCGAGGACAGGATGTTCAGGGCTTCGCGGTACTTGGCCACGGTGCGGCGTGCCACCGGAATGCCGGAGGCCTTCAGCAGGTCCGCCAGTTTCGCGTCGGACAGCGGCTTGCGTGGATTCTCGGCATCGACCAGTCGCCGGATCATCGCCTGGATCGCCGTGCTGGAGGCTTCGCCGCCGCCGTCGGTGTCGATGCCGGAGGCGAAGAACGCACGCATCGGCAGCGTGCCGCGCGGCGTGCGCACGTACTTGCGGGCGATCGCGCGCGACACCGTCGATTCGTGCAGGCCCACCTCTTCGGCGACATCGCGCAGGGTTAACGGACGCAGTGCCTGCTCGCCGAACTCGAGGAAGCCGGACTGCTGGTGCAGCAGGCAGCGCATCACCTTCAGCAGGGTGTCGCCGCGCGCCTCCACGCTCTTGAGCAGCCAGCGGGCTTCCTGCAGTTGCGCCTTGAGGTAGCCGGCGTCGCTGTCGCCGCACTGGCGGATCATCTGCTCGTAACCGCGATGGATGCTGATGCGCGGCAGGGTGTTGCCGGACAGCGCGGCGCGCCAGACGCCGCGCTGGCGCCAGACCACGCAGTCCGGCACCACGTAGGTGTCGTGGGAAAGATCGCCCACCTGGGCGCCGGGTTTGGGGTCGAGGGTGCGCAGCAGGTGCACGGCTTCCTCGACCTCGGCGACCGGGCGCTTCAGCTCCTGCGCGATGCCGGCCACGCCGCTGCGCGGCAGGCGTTCCAGCGCGGTGTCGGCGATCTGCAGTGCCAGCGCCTTGCCGGGCGTGTCGTCGCTGAGCACCGCCAGCTGCAGGTGCAGGCATTCGCCGAGCGTACGTGCGGCCACGCCGACCGGGTCGAAGCGCTGCAACTGGTGCAGCACGACCAGTACTTCGTCCTCATGCGCCTCGATGTCCGGACGCAACGCCTGGACGATGCCGGACAGCGGCTCGCGCAGATAGCCGTCGTCTTCCAGCGCGTCGATCAGCGTGGCGCCGATGCGGCGGTCGCGCTCGGAGAGATGGGAGAGGTGGAGCTGCCACAGCAGGTGGCCATGCAGCGTGTCGGCTTCGGCCACTCGCTCGGCCGGACTGCCGCCGTCGTCGTCGTCGAAGGAGCCGCCGCCGCCGGACGATGTCCAGGGGCCTTCGTCGGGCGACCAGTCGTCGCGTTCGTCGTCGGTCTCGCGCGCGATCTCCTGCGCCGGTTCGGCGGGAGGCTGGTCGTCGTCGTTGCCGCGGACCTGGGCCGGTTCTTCTTCTGGCTCGCTCCAGTCCAGCAGCGGATTGGTCTCCACCGCTTCGGTCAGCTCGATCTCGAGTTCGGCGGTGGACATCTGCAGCAGCCGGATGGCCTGACGCAACTGCGGCGTCATGACCAACTGCTGTCCCAGCGATGTCTGCAGGCGTGGCTTCATTCCCGACCTTGGAAACCCGAAAGGCGGCCTGGGGCCGCCGACGGGATCACAGGCGGAAGGTTTCGCCCAGATAGACCCGGCGTACGTCCGGATTGGCCAGCAACGCGTCCGGGGCCCCCTGCGCCAGAACGCTACCGGCATTGAGGATATACGCCCGGTCGCAGATTCCCAAGGTTTCGCGCACATTGTGGTCGGTGATCAGCACGCCGATGCCGCGATCCTTGAGGTGCTTCACGATCCGCTGGATCTCGCCGACCGAAATGGGATCGACGCCGGCGAAGGGTTCGTCCAGCAGCATCAGCCGAGGGCGGGCCGCGAGGGCGCGGGCGATTTCCACGCGGCGGCGCTCGCCGCCCGACAGGCTGGCCCCCAACTGGTCGGCCACGTGGGTGACCTGCAGTTCGTCCAGCAGCGAGACCAGTTCGCGCTCGATGCCGGCGCTGTCCAGGTCTTCGCGCAGTTCCAGCACCAGTCGGATGTTGTCGGCCACGCTGAGCTTGCGGAACACCGACGGCTCCTGCGGCAGGTAGCCCACGCCGAGCTTGGCGCGCTGGTACATGGGCTGCGCGGTGATGTCCTGGCCGTCCAGTTCGATGCTGCCGGCGTCGGCGGCCACCAGGCCGACGATCATGTAGAAGCAGGTGGTCTTGCCGGCGCCGTTCGGACCCAGCAGGCCGACCACTTCGCCCGGCTGCAGGGTCAGGCCGAAGTCGGCGACGACTTCGCGCTGCCTGTAGCGCTTGCGCAGTCCCTTGGCGGTGAGCATCAGTTCTTGCCCTGCGCGGGTGCCGCCGCCTTGGGCTGGATCACGGTGCGCACGCGCGTACCGTCGCCGCCGCTCTGCATGTTGCCACTCGCGGTGTTGTAGACCATGCGCTGGCCGCTGTTGGAGCCGCGCTCGGATTTCACCGTGTAGTTGCCGATGAAGGTGATGGTCTCGGTCTTCATGTCGTATTCGACACGGTCGGCCTGCGCGTCCATCCACGTGCCGTCGTCCATCTGCTGCTTCATCTTCACCTGCTTGCCGGTGAAGACCGAACGCGAGATTTCGCCGTTGGCCATGTAGATTTCGGCCGCTGCCGACTGGATCTCCAGCGTGCCCTGGGTCACCACCACGCCGCCGCCGAGCACGGTCTTGCCGTTGCCTTCCATGTTGCCGGACTGGCTGCCCGAATCGATGGTCATGGCCTGGTTGCGGTCGGTGGACTTGGCCACGGCACCGGCGGCGGGCAGCAGGAACAGCAGCGCGGCGCTAGCGAGCAGAACGTGGTTCATAGATGGATCTCACCTGGGATTTGAATGTGTATTCCTTGGTCTTGAGGTTGGTCTCAAAACCGCGCCCGCTCAGTCTAGAGCCGGGTTGCGTGACCGTCACCACGTCGTCGGTCTGGGCCAGGTCGCGGTCCGGGAACACGTTGAGCGTGTCGGTACGGAACTCGGCCTGGCGGGTGCCGCCGGCCGGCGAGGTGCCATGCACGTCGCCCTTCAGGCGCAGTTCTTCGCCCTTGGCGCTGAGCCAGCCGGTCTTTGAACGCAGTTCCCACGATCGGCCATCCTCTTCGGGTAGCAGGAACAGCGGCGTGGTGATGGTGTAGGTCTGGTCCTGCGGGTTGCGCGCCATCTCCGGTGCGCGCACGGCGACGGCCTCCTCGCCCTCGCCGTTCAGCGCGATCATCTCGAAATCGCGCATCACGTAGTCGGACCGGTCGGCCAGCACGCGGTTGGGCGGGGGAACGTCGCGGTTCTTCCAGGCCGACCAGCCGCTGACGATGGCGGCCAGCAACAGCACCAGGCCCAGTGTGGTACGCCAGCTCATGCCGTGCCTCCCTCGAACGCGGGGGCGTGTCCCTGCGTGCCGAGCAGCAGGTCGCAGGCTTCGCGCGCGGCACCCTGGCCACCCGCGCGGCGGGTGCGCCAGTGCGCGTGCCGCGCGGTCCACGGGTGCGCATCGGCGGGCGCGATGGCCAGGCCCACGGCGCGGAACGGCGGCACGTCCGGCAGGTCGTCGCCCATGAAGGCGACCTGATCCGGCCCGATACCCAGCCCGGCCGCGAGTTCCTGCACCTTGGCCAGCTTGTCCTTGACGCCGGTGAAGACCTGCACGCCCAGCTCACGGCCGCGCGCCACCGCGACGGTACCGCCGCGGGCGGTGATGAAGGCGACTTCGATGCCGGCACGCTTCAGCAACACCAGGCCCTGGCCGTCCTGCACATGGAATGCTTTCTGTTCGCGGCCCTCGCTGTCCAGGAACAGGCGGCCATCGGTCAGCGTGCCGTCCACGTCGAAGCACGCCAGCCGGATGCGCGCGGCACGGGCCAGCACGTCGTCGGTCAGGTCGTGGAGATGGCGGAGCGGCATGATCGGAAGAGGCTCGTCGTGAAGGGAGGGTACGGTGGCAACCCTGCGGGTTACACCACGCGGGCACGCAACAGGTCGTGAATGTTGAGCGCGCCGACGGGGCGCAGTTCATCGTCCACCACGATCAGGCCGCTGATCTTGTGGGTTTCCATCAGGCGTGCGGCCTCGACGGCAAGTTGGTCGGCACCGATGGTCTTGGGCGCACGCGTCATCACGTCGGCGATGCGCGCGCTGCGCACGTCCAGCGCGGGATTGTCGAGCGTTCGACGGAGGTCGCCGTCGGTGAACAGCCCGGCCAAGCGGCCATCGCCATCGACCACGGCGGTCATGCCCAGTCGCTTGCGGCTCATCTCCATCAGCGCCTCGCTGAGCGTGGCGGTATCGGCCACACGCGGCACGTCGTCGCCGGCATGCATCACGTCGGTGATGTGCAGCAGCAGGCGGCGGCCGAGGCTGCCGGCCGGGTGCGAACGGGCGAAGTCGTCGGCGGTGAACCCGCGCGCATCCAGCAGCGCCACGGCCAGCGCGTCGCCCATCGCGAGCGAGGCGGTGGTGCTGCTGGTCGGCGCCAGGTCCAGCGGGCAGGCCTCGGCGGGCACGCTGACGTCCAGGTGCAGGTCGCTTTCGCGCGCCAGGGTGGACTGTGGCCGACCGGTCATGCCGATGACCAAGTTGCCCTGGCGCTTGAGCACCGGCAGCAGCATCAGCACTTCGTCGGATTCGCCCGAATACGACAGCGCCAGCACCACGTCGGCATCGGTGATCATGCCCAGGTCGCCATGCCCGGCCTCGCCGGGGTGCACATAGAACGCAGGCGTGCCCGTGGAGGCGAGGGTGGCGGCGATCTTGCGCGCCACGTGCCCGGACTTGCCCATGCCGGTGCAGACCACGCGGCCGCGGCCAGCCAGGATGGCCCGGCACGCGGCGGCGAAGGCGCCGTCGATACGGGCGGCAAGCGCATCCAGCGCGCGCGCCTCGATCTCGATGACCCGACGGCCGCTGGCCGCCAGGCTGGCAGGCGAGACGGACGGGGTCAGGGGATGCGGCTGGGACATGCGGACGGGGCGCCGGCGGGTAGAATGGCCGGGTATTTTATTAGGAAAGCCCGTTGGACGCCGAAACCATCCGTAAACTGATCGAATCCGGCCTGCCGGGCGCCCGCGCCGACGTGCAGGGCGATGATGGCGTCCACTTCGAGGCGACCGTCGTGGCCGAGGCCTTCCGCGGCAAGCTGCCGCTGGCCAGGCACCGCATGGTCTACGCCACACTGGGCGACCTGATGGGCGGGGCGATCCATGCGCTGCAGCTGAAGACCGTCACCCCCGATGAAGCTGGGGCTCGGGAATAGGGAGTCCGGATTCGGGATTCGGGAAGCAGCCACAACAGCGGTTCCCCCAAGCCCTTCCTCTCCCCGCCCGGCATCCGCTCCTGCGAATCCCCATTCCCGACTCCCCAATCCCGGCCCCTCATGCAGAAGATCATCGTCACCGGTGGCAACACGCTCAACGGCGAAGTCACCATTTCCGGCGCCAAGAACGCCGTGCTCCCCATCCTGTGCGCGACGCTGCTGGCGGATGCGCCGGTGGAGATCACCAACGTGCCGCACCTGCACGACGTGGTCACCACCGTGAAGCTGCTGGGCGAGCTGGGCGCGGGCATCACCATCGATGAGGGCACGCTGGCGAAGGGGCGCGGCATCACCGTCGATCCCACTACCGTCAGCCGCTTCGTCGCGCCGTACGAACTGGTCAAGACCATGCGCGCGTCGATCCTGGTGCTCGGTCCGCTGGTCGCACGCCACGGCGCCGCGGTGGTATCGCTGCCCGGCGGCTGCGCGATCGGTTCGCGTCCGGTCGACCAGCACATCAAGGGCCTGCAGGCGCTGGGTGCGGAGATCACCGTCGAGAACGGCTACATCAAGGCGCGCGCTGCGCGGTTGAAGGGGGCGCGTTTCGTGTTCGACATGGTCACCGTGACCGGCACCGAGAACGTCATGGCCGCCGCCACGCTCGCCGAAGGCACCACCGTGCTGGAAAACGCGGCGATGGAGCCGGAGGTCACCGACCTGGCCGAATGCCTCAACGCGCTGGGCGCGAAGATCGAAGGCGCCGGTACCTCGCGCATCACCATCCACGGCGTCGAGCGCCTCGGCGGCGGCCGTCATTCCGTGGTGCCGGATCGTATCGAGACCGGCACGTTCCTCGTCGCGGCGGCGATGACCGGCGGCAAGGTCACCGCGCGCAACGCACGTCCCGACACGCTTGAGGCCGTACTCGACAAGCTCACCGAAGCCGGTGCGAAGATCGAGGCCACCGCCGACAGCATCACCCTGGACATGCAGGGCAAGCGTCCGAAAGCGGTCAGCCTGACCACCGCGCCTTATCCGGCGTTCCCCACCGACATGCAGGCGCAGTTCATGGCGTTGAACTGCGTGGCGGAGGGCGTGGGCGTGATCAACGAGACGATCTTCGAAAACCGCTTCATGCACGTCAACGAGTTGTTGCGCCTGGGTGCCGACATCCGCGTGGAAGGCCACACCGCCATCGTACGCGGCGTCGAGAAGCTGGGGGGCGCGCCGGTGATGGCGACCGACCTGCGCGCCTCGGCGTCGCTGATCCTGGCCGGCCTGGTGGCCGACGGTGAAACCACCATCGACCGCATCTACCACCTCGACCGCGGCTACGAGAACATCGAAGAGAAGCTGGGCGGCCTGGGCGCCAAGATCAGGCGCGTCCCGTGAGCCGGCACGATCCGAAGCTCTCCGGGATCCGTTCGCGTTTCCCGCTGCGCCGCAAGATCCTGCTGGGCATCGTCGTGGGGCTGCTGGCGCTGGTGGCGTGGCTGCATTACACCGGTTCGGCGGCGACGCACGGCATTACCACGCAGGACATGGACTGGAACGGCGACGGCACGGTGACGCAGGGCGAAATCGCGCAGGCCGTGTTCACCGTGGTGGTGGAGCAGAAGCAGGACGGCAAGCGGCAGTGCAACACCTTCGCCTGGCGCAATGGCAGCGGCACGCT